>JAUXWY010000112.1 GCA_030681235.1 Pirellulaceae bacterium
GACAATTCACCAATCCGACTCGAAATCATTTCAAATCTTGTTGCAATAACCCGCCGCAACTTCTAAAATCAAATCCAACGCCTAAGGACGAAAGGCGGAATCCGCATAGGGCCAACGACTTGGTCTCGAAACCAGTTCACAAGTTTCGGGGACACAAGTCTTGAGTCCAGTCCACAACCTGCGGCCATTCCGTCCCGCTCCGTCGGCCAAGTTCAACGCCCAATCTAACCGGCAGCGGGGCCACCCAAAGCCAGGGCCAAGAACAAACCCACCCGCTGCCGGTTAGATTGCAATACGTTATGCCTAATGGGACACCGTTCCCTTGAATCCACTCGAACTCATCAAAAGCGATCTTACTCCCGATGAATGGGACACGGCGTGCCAATCATGGCGCGAACCAATCCAGGAATTGCGTGACCAATGTCCATTTGCGCGGCATCGACTTTTTATCATTCACGGACGAACGAAGCAGTTTGATTTTCCGACGCTGCCACACGGCAGTTATGGCTACTATGCCGCGAATGGCCGTTCCGCTACGAGACTCACACGCGAGAACAAAGAAATACACTCAATCCTCTCGGACGAATGGGCCGCGCTTGCCGAATCAGACCCCGTTTGCTTGGCCTCGCTGATTCTCAAATTCTATGACGCCGGAATCAAGGCACGGCATCATGTCCTCAAGGACGCAGATGATTTGCGGTCGTTTGGAAACCCAACGAATACCGCGAAGAACTACGAACTAAACGACAAAGAATTCTCCCAGGCCCTGCCAAGAATTGGATCAACGGCGATGGCTCTCGATGGCGCAATGTTGTCTCTGCGTGCGGTCACCCTGTGTGGCTGGATGCACGACAAGCAGAATCTTGGAGTCGAATGGTTTACAATAAGCTCGGATGGGACGGTCTCATTCCGGAATCGCGATGTGTTGTCCAAACGCATTTTCCGGCGCACACCGTCAATCCGATATTAGGCATAACAATGCCGTGCACGCGGAGCCGCCGATCGCGCGGTTTGCCAATGGAGAGCGTTTTTCCGGCGGCCCGGTGACGGCCAGCGTTCGTCAGCAACGGAGTACGTCATCCACATGTCGCGCGACAACCTCTTGTTTGCCAAGCACGATTGGTTCTCTGTAGAAGAGCATCAAAAGAACCAACTCAGGGAAGAGGTCGGCACATACGATGGCAACCGGATGCTCAACACGTCTGTTGATGATCTTAGCGGATACTTTGCTGACAAGTACTCCATGGATGTTCCAGTGCTGCAACGAGATGCGATCGTCGCCGACCAACGTGAAACAAAGATCGACAAGAGCCATGACTTTCGATACGGCCCCCGGTTCGATGGCCGTCCAATCATGGTTGATGGTAACACTGTTGAAATCACTGTTCCATTCACAGGTGACGGACAGCTTCTCAGTGTGCGCCCAACGACTTATTCAATGAAACCACCACGGGCCAGCATTCGAGGCAACACGCTAGTCCTGCAGTTCAGCGGCGTTGATCAATCGTCGGGACAGTTGAAATCAGAAATCGAAAAGGCACTTACCGATATCGAAACGCACCTCGACCGATTACGTAAAAGTGCCGAAACTTTCAATGGCTCACTTCGGAGCATGGCATTACAAGCAATCGAAACACGACGCGAGAAGCTCCTTGCGAATCAAAATCTCGTGTCGGCGAAACGTTTAACTACGAGGGCAAGACCGACATCCTGATTCGTCAAGACGGGAAGAATATCTTCATTGGAGAGTGCAAATTTTGGGGCGGCCCAAAGAAACTAATAGAAACGATTGACCAGTTACTTGGATACAGTTCGTGGCGTGACACAAAGGTTGCCGTGCTTGTTTTCAATCGCAACAAGGACTTGAGCAAAGTCATAGATACAGCTCAAGAAACCACGGCAGGCCACCCACAATGCAAGAAGGTCGTAGGCAAGCAATCCGAATCGTCGTTTCGATACATCTTCTCTCACCGGGATGATGCGAACCGTGAAATGACACTAACTTTGCTGATTTTCGACATACCCCAGTAAAGCTGACGAACCATCGCATGCACGGGAGCGGCGGTAGCGAGTCGGTTTTGAAATCAACGTCAACTCCCGCCGCCCCGTGATGCGGGTCGTTCGTCAGCTCGGCAACGATCAATACCAAACGCCGATCTACGGCGCGGTCGATATTTTGCGCGGTCATGTGCGCTGCTGATTTGGCACACTCGAAGTTGCGCTGCTGATTAATTGCGCTGTCATGTGCGCGGTCGACACTCAATGCTCGAATGTGCGCGGTCGACTACTTGATCGACTGCCATCGCGAATCTTGCTTGGCGATGCAACGGCGATCGGCTATACTGCAACCGACATGAACCGTGTTGGTTCGTGTCCGCCGTGCTGACAAAGATCGCTGACGGGGAAGAAAAGGGGACGGGGGTGAATGGCACTGTTGAATTTTGATGGGTACGTAATTCTTCCATTGACGCGAACTGGTATTTCTGAAATACTCGGTTCCGTCTGGATCGTGTCTTGCGTTAAATACCCGATCTTGGCGATAATTGGTGAGCCCTCCTTGGTTACACGGCCTGTGTAAAAGCCAAGGAGGGTTTTTTCATGTCTCGTGAGATACCAGATACTAAGAAACGTGGCACGGCGGGTTTCCGGAAAATCACCGAGTCCTTTTTCACTGGCAAGGGCCTGCCCTTCGATACGTTGCTATCCGAGGAGAAGATCGTTGACATCTTTTCCAAGCACAACAACCTGTTTGCAGCCAACGGCATCTATAGCACGGCGGTCGTTTTGTGGGCTTTTCTCGGTCAAGCCTTACGGGATGGCAAAGAAGCCTCGTGCCAATTTGCCGTCTCTTGCATCATCGACTTCTGTTTGCTCAATAATCGAACTGCACCGACGCAGGACACCGGCGTCTACTGCGTCGCACGCGAGAAGCTGAGCGAACGGGCATTGCGTGAATTGAGTGGGGAAGTCGCGAACGAACTAGAGGCCGCCACCGATGATAGCTGGCTCTGGAAAGACCTGCATCCGATGCTGATCGATGGGTTCAACTTTACCATGCCCGACACGCCTGAAAATCAGGCCGTCTATCCGCAGAGCAAGTCGCAACAACCCGGTATTGGGTTTCCGATCGCTCGGGCAGTCGCCATTGTCTCGCTGGCAACAGCGGCAGTGATGAATGTCGCAATCGGACCTTATGCAGGAAAAGAGACGGGCGAAAATGCGTTGTTGCGCACGCTGCTCTCGACTTTGAAGCCAAACCACCTCGCAGTCATGGATCGTTACTATTGCTCGTACATGATGCTCGCTCTGTTGCTCAATCAGGGAACACATTCCTGTGCGCGTAAGCACCATTTGCGTATCTCTGATTTTCGACGTGGGCGTCGCCTGAGTAAACACGATCACATCATCATTTGGACTCGCCCACAGCGTCCCCAATGGATGAGCGAAGAGCTCTATGCTCAGATTCCTGAGACCCTAGAACTCCGTGAAGTACATTTCAACATTGTCGAACCTGGCAGGCGAACACAATCACTGGAAATCATCACTACATTGGTTGACGCTGATGAATACACCAAGGAAGACATCGCTGAACTCTACGGGTTTCGCTGGAACGTCGAATTGGATATCCGCAGTATCAAATCGAATTTGAATCTCAGACACGTTCGCTGCAAGTCGCCCCAGATGGTGCGTCGCGAGTTGTGGACGATGATCCTTGCTTACAACCTGATTCGATCGACGGCAGCTTCAGCAGCGCTACTGCATGGAAAGCTGCCGCGTCAGATCAGTTTTACAAGCACTTGTCAGTTCGTGCTCTCATCGTGGTCATTGATTGCCAATGGTTCTGTCGAAAGATCACGATTGGTAGAGTTCAGCTTACGAAAGCTCAAGGAGATCGCCGCCTGTGTTGTCGGCAATCGTCCCGGTCGAATTGAACCTCGCGTTTTAAAACGGCGACGTGACAACGCGTACCCGTTGATGAAAAAACCGCGAGCCGTACTTCGAGCAGAACTCAGGAAACAATGTACCTAACGAGAAGTCGGCAATCGACGTCTCGTCGCTTCTAACTGTGCATGGGAGGAATTCCGGAAAATGGCGCCGCTTGGTAAGGTGAAAAATCCAAGAGATTTGGATCAGGCTGGAACTGCGCCCGCACGCATCGGCCGGGACTTAGACAAATGACTCAAGCAGGGATGCGAGCACCACAGAATCAGAGTCGTCCATCGAGAATGACCAGAAAGACGCAACTCTCGTCTCCTAAAGGACTTACGTTTCAACAGTGCCATTCGCCCCCGTCCCCTTTTCTTCCCCGTCCCCTTTTCTTCCCCAAGAATTAGCGTACGCTTCACACCAGGATACAAAGAACCGTACCACGACCGATTCAGCGAGAATAATCCCCGGGCTTATCGACTGGCAGTGTAGCCCGATCCGTCCCGGGCGGGCCAGTTGGCTTTTCGTCTTGCGAATCGAATCGCTGATACGCTGGCCCAAGATTCCAAGCCGTGACTAAATAGGCAATTCCAACAAAGACGCCAACCCAGGGAATCAGCTCCTGTTGATCGAAATACAACAACGAGGAAATTGTGGCGGAAACCAACAGGGTTCCGATGGGGATCAGCCAGCCCATGCTCCATCCGCGGACCGCGATTCTCATCTTTTTATCGAAACGATTGACCAGCATCTGATTGACGGGATTTCGCAGACCAAAGCGAAGTTCGGATTCGATGAAACGACTGAACGTGGCCATCGGAATCCCGGTCAGGAAAACGTTGCCCAGCAACGCACAACCTACCAAGCAACTGTAAAGCCAATTCGTTCTGGCGACTCCTTGCCACATGACCAACCGAACGACCAGAAATAGTTGCAGGCACAGCGACAATCCCAGAGCAATTTGAGTATACATGCCCAAATATTTAGCCAACGCATCCTCGTCAGCAAAGCCCGATTCAAAAGCCGCCGTGTATTGATAGACCAACCACCACCGGCAGGCCACAAAACACAGTGTCGTCAGCGTCAGCCAACGCAGCAACGGGACGTTCAGGACCTGGATCATGAACCTTGTCACTCGCTGTCTGAGCCTCTGCGGTTCCACTGGACTCTTGGTCGTGATGTTCGCACCCGAAGCGGCCTCGTGAGCTACCGGTTCTTCGTTATCGTGCTGGATATGGCTACCGATCCATTGAATGCTCAGCCAGGCCACAACCACCAACGAAATGGAAACCAGCAGCAGGTTGGCCGTTCCCAGCGGGCCGGCCAAACTAGTAACCATTGCACCCGCCACGATCCCGCCGACTCGGCCACCCGCATAGATCACGGGCAAAATTTGATTGAGTTCGCTACGGAGGAAATAGTCTTGCAAAAATGTCCCGAAGTGCATCAGGACCATGGTGAGTGCAATCTCGCGGCTCACAAACAGCAAGCCCAACGGCCAGGGGCCAGGAACGAATCGCTGCCCGACCCAAGCGGCCGCCCACGCCGCGATCACGCCGCCCAAGATCAAGCCAAATAGTCGACCACTGTCCATGCGAGTCGCATAGACTAGGTAAAAGGAGATCAGCCCCAGACTACAAACGGCCGTGATGGCGTACCATTTCGGCAAGGCGACGGCTCCAACTCGGCTGGCAAACAAACT
>JAUXWY010000113.1 GCA_030681235.1 Pirellulaceae bacterium
GAGTTCCTGCTTTTCGCTCCGCCATTGTCACACCCAACCTCTCGCAACAATCTCGGAAGGACGAAGCGAGTCGCTTTCTTTCCATTCGAATCGTTTGGTACGAATAGGTCCACCTTTCTCCCGATAAAACTGGACTCCATGGTTCGGAGCCAGATAGTCGATTAATTCCGTGTTATGTGAAATAAGCAACAATTGGCTATTGTTATCCTCGGCGGTATCCTTAGCCGCTGTCAGCCACGGTTGGATTTCTCGTAGAGCGACGAAATTGTCCGGCTCGTCAATCAATACCGTCCGACATTTTTTTAACATCGCGTGTTGGATCGCGTAGAGCCCTACCAGTTGGCACTGCCCGTTCGAAAGGTCATCCAAAGGTAACCAAAAACTCTCCGGGAGATTTGCCCCAAAATCAAATTGGAATTGGAGCGAGCGAGATCGCTGCGACGTCTTTTCGTGCTTGAACGTTTTTAGGCCAAGAATGACCTCCTTCAAACTATCTCGCATCGACTGCATCATATCGATGTCTTCTTGGAACAAGTGACGAAGCCAACCCGATAGATTGCTAAGTTTCCAGTCCGGTATAGCTACTTCTGTCTCACTTTCTGCGGCCATTCTCAATGGATCAGGGGCAAATGCAAACGTGTTGGCGATTCGATCGCGGAAGTTGATAAGTAATTGATTTTCATTGCGTGCCGGAATCGTTGCGATAAACGAACGGTTCCCGTCATACGGTATTACTGGTCCGGCCGAGCCATTATCTCGATGCAAATGTGCGTCGCTGCCATCATAAAGATAAAGTGTTCGGCTTTCGTACTTGAGTTCTTCGCTTCTTATTCGGTTCTTGTCGTCCCGTTTCGAGTATCCGACTTCCAAGGAGTAATGGTAGTTACCGTCACCGCTCTCGATGCCTAGTTCAAACTTTTGAGTTAGACGGCTGTCCCAAGCAGTCAAGTCTCGTTTGAACAATACTTCTTGAGTGTTACGTCCATCGACAAGGATTGACTTCAATAAACGTAACACGTCCAAAAGTGAACTCTTGCCAGTGCCGTTCTCACCGAGGATCAGTTCTATTGCCGCTGGGTGGTATTCGAAATTTGAAAAGCATTTGTAATTGTCAATGTAGATCGACCGGATCATTCGAGGTTACCTTGGTGTCGCGGA
Organism: Pirellulaceae bacterium; assembly: GCA_030681235.1. Classification (GTDB taxonomy): domain Bacteria; phylum Planctomycetota; class Planctomycetia; order Pirellulales; family Pirellulaceae; genus M30B19. The sequence continues at coordinate 1,159 of JAUXWY010000113.1, forward strand.
CTACTTCGGTTGTGACTGGAGTCCGACCGTATGTCTCGGTCGCGACCCCTCAACTGATTAACTGGACTCGACTCTATCTTATATGATACTGGCAATCTACTAGTCGGAACAGGCATTTTCAATCTGCATTGTGTTCGGCGTCAATGCCTCGTACAGGATTTCGACCGGATGTTTTGCGATCCGATGGGTGCCGTCTTTGATTTGGTGGCGACAGCTAGTGCCGACCGCGACGATTTCGACGTCCGGAGATTGCTGTTTGATCGTCGGGAATAGAACCAATTCACCGATCTGCATTGACAACTGGTAATGCTCGCGCTCGTAACCAAAGGAGCCGGCCATCCCGCAACAGCCGGAAGGAATCAACTCGGCTTGATAGTTGACCGGAAATGTCAGGACTTTCCGCGTGGCGGCCATCGACGAAAGGGCCTTTTGATGGCAGTGGCCATGGACCTTCATCATCTTGGCGTTGTTGGTGAATTGTTTTTTCTGCAACTTGCCCGCCGTGATCGCATCGGCCAAGAACTCTTCGATGGTTTTGGTGCGTTGGGCCAAAGCTTTCGCCCGCGTTTGCTCCTCGCCGCGCAACAATGAGATGTACTCGTCGCGAAATGTCAGAATCGCTGACGGTTCCGTCCCGACCAAAATTTCGCCCGGTTCCAACCGCTGGCTAAACAAGTTGACATTGAATCGAGCCAATTTTTGCGCGGGCTTCAACAATCCCTTCGACAGGTACGAACGCCCACTTTGGCGATGTGGTAGTGTCCGCACCCGAAAGCCCAAGCGATCCAATAGCTTGATTGCCGTCACGCCAATTTCGGCATCGTTATAGTTTGTGAACTCATCAATGAACAAACACACCGAGCCCAAACGACCATCGCTTGTCGGAACAAACCGCTTGAACCAACGAGTGACGGTCTGGCGAGCCAGGTGTGGCATGCTGCGGTCGGGCGCGAAACCCACCCAGGCCTTGAGCCAACGACCCGGAAATCGTCGCGAAAACATCCAGTCGTACAACCATGGAGCAAAGCTAGAGAGCCACATCATCGTTTCGAAACTACCGATCAAACGAGCCCGCAGTGGGATCCCCTTGGCCTGATAGTATTGGTGTTGCCATTCCGCTTTCAGTTTGGCCACGTCCACATTCGAGGGACACTCGGATTTGCAGCCTTTGCACGACAAGCACAAGTCCATCACTTCTTTGATCTCGTCACTGGCCAATGGCTGCGGTCGATCACTGCGAGTCAACATTTCGCGCAAGATGTTCGCTCGAGCCCGCGTCGTGTCTTGTTCGCGTCTCGTGGCCATGTAGCTTGGGCACATCGTGCCGCCCGACAGTGCGGTCTTGCGACAATCGCCCGAACCATTGCATTGCTCGGCGGCTCGCGCAAACCCTAACGACTCTGAAAAGTCCAGCAGCGTATCGATTTCTGGCGTCGCGTCTCCAGCGGGAAACCGCAAGTTGGAGTCCATCGGCGGTGTATCGACGATCTTTCCAGGATTAAAAATGCCCTGTGGGTCCCAGACTCGCTTGATTTCGCGACACAGTTCGTAGTTGTGCTGGCCCAACATCAACGGAATGAACTCGCCTCGAAGTCGCCCGTCCCCGTGCTCGCCCGACAAAGAACCACGATACTTTTTGACCAAGTGGGCAATCTCTTCGGCGATCACACGGAACAATCGGACGCCTTCGGTGGTTTTTAAATCGATGATGGGCCGCAGGTGCAATTCGCCGGAACCTGCATGGGCATAATGCACGCTGTAGAGTCCGTGTTTGGTCAAAATCTCGTTGAAGTCCGCGATGTATTGGGGTAGGTCGTGGACATCGACGGCGGTGTCTTCGATCACTGGGACGGGCTTGGCATCGCCCGGGATGTTCGACAGGAGGCCCAACCCCGCTTTTCGCAAGACCCATACTTTTTGAGCTTGCTCTCCTTCGATCACAGGATAGGCGTACCCGAGCCGCTCGGCTTGTAAGGCTGCGATCAAACTCTGCGAGTCCGCAATCACTTCGCTTTCAGAATCACGTAGGAGTTCGACGACCAACAAGGCCTTGGGATGACCTTCGACAAACCATCGATACGGCGCGTACATGACGTTCCGTTCGGTGGCTTCCAAAATATAGTGGTCCATCAATTCGCATGCTGACGGTGAAAATCGCAACGCGACTAAGTTGGCCCGCAGTGATTCGTCAATCGAATGGCAATGAATGCAGACGAGTCGCTGATGTCGCGGTGGCAGCGGTGTCAAACGCAGTTTGGCCGAGGTGATCAGTGCCAGCGTTCCCTCGGAGCCAGCCAACAGACTGCAAAAATTAAACGGTCCACCATCAGGAGCAAACGGTCGCTGCCGCAATAACATGTCCAAAGCGTACCCCGTGTTCCGCCGTGGAATGCCAGGTTCGGGGAATCCGTTTCGGATTTCTTCCTGATTCTTGGGTTCCAGCAGCATCTCACAGATTTGTTGGTACACGGCTTGATGTTGGGGACTTTTAGCCGCCTGACCTCGTGCGAGGTCATGAAATTCGCTATCGTTCAAATCGCCAAATGTGACGTGGGTCCCATCCGCCAAAATGGCTTGGACTTCTAGTAGATGTTCTCGGGTGCTGCCGTAGACAACCGAATTTGAACCACAGGAATTGTTGCCGATCATTCCACCAATCATGGCTCGATTCGCGGTCGAGGTTTCAGGTGCGAAGAACAAGTTGTGGGCTTTGACCGCTCGGTTCAAATCGTCCCGCACCATTCCCGGCTGAACTCGCACCCATTGCTGGAAAGGATTCACTTCCAGGATTTGATTGAAATGGATTGACAGATCAACAACGATCCCAGAGCCTACTACCTGTCCGGCCAACGACGTTCCAGCCGTGCGTGGAATCAGGCTTGTGCGATGTTCGGCGGCAAACCGAATCAAGATATCGAGGTCCGAGTCCGAACGCGGAATGGCGATCGCCAACGGTAATTCTCGATAGGCCGACGCATCGGTGGCGTACAATCGACGACTGATTTCGTCAGTCAGCAATTCGCCTTGCAAACAAGCAGTCAAGTCAGCCAAATCAGCCAATTTAGACATGAAAAGTTGGAGTTCTTGGGGGACGAAGACAATCGAACCGGGATTCGTCGCGGAAGGACGCCGCACAGCCTAAGTTTAATCTGCCAAGGTGATTTTGGTAACGGCTCTTAAGACTCTCACAGCGACCAATTGCCACATTTATCTAAGCTTAGAGCCTATCCCAAAAGGGGGCTGGCCCTCTCCAAAGGGCTCCAAAGGGTCAGACCCCTTTTGGGGATAGGCTCTAAGTGTTCAGCAATTGAACGACTCAACGAATGGTCTTAAATGTGACGTGCCCGTGAGTGATGTTGGCCCATTGAATGGCTTTCAAAGTCGTGTGTTGAAGTAGACGCTGAGCATGGACCCCAGTCTAGGAGCAAGCTCATGATTCGGTCGTAAAAGAAGTTCCCGCCCGGAGAATCGAACTGAAAACCTGTTTTGTACGTGACCGGGTTTTTTAACAACGCCAGTCGATTGCGGCAGTTCACAAATTTCGAAGTGACTCGTTCGGGGCGAACGTTGATGATTTTTCCATGGGGAAGATTAAAAAGAAACAAATAATTGATGGTCTGACTTTGATGCCGTGGAACAATGCTCTCGACCGCTTTGAACTCGAAAAGTCCGCGTCGACTTGCCAATATGTCGAGTTTGTAAGTCTTAAAAAAGCTATCGTGCGACACAGTTACGGGTAGTTCTAGTTCAATGCCGGGCATCCGGTAAGAGAGTTCCCGTTTATAGACCGCTTCATCAAAAAAGCGACCAAACTCGTTGTGAATGGCAAAAACATGGTTCATCACATCGAATGCAATTTCCCCAAATTCAGCCTGAGTCGGGCGGATCGTTTCAATTGGACAGTAGATGGGCATTGGTGTCTTCCTTGAAAAGTCCGGGCAAAACAGCAATTGGCCGGGTTTTGCAAATTTTGGCAAATCGTTCGCCGTAGAAGACCGATTCTAGTTCGGTTCAGTTAAAGATCCTAAACGACAGCCTTTGCCAAATCAACACTATTTTCTACGGCTGGCAAAAAGATGTGTGGCTAAAGATGAAAGGACTCTTGGTTCGATTTGGTAGCGTTAAATGACTGCATGAGGAGTGGCGGCGACAGGACCTGCATGCTGGATTTTCGCCCGACATTTTTTTGCCAGAGATAGATCGTGTCTGCGGACTGCCGATTTGAAGTTGGCTGTGGTACATTATGTCTGGCAAGGGCAGTGGGAGCTTGGGGAAGAAAGCGAGTAGGACTTTGAACATCGGCGTATTTGGCGGTTCGTTTGATCCGGTTCATTACGGGCACTTGTTGTTGGCCCAGCAATGTTTGGAAAGTTCGTCATTGGAGCGAGTGCTGTTCGTTCCGGTAGCTCATTCGCCGCTCCGGCCGCGAGGTCCAATCGCCGACGCAAAGTCTCGCGTCGAAATGTTGCAGTTGGCCATCGCCGATCACCCGCAGTTCGCCGTCTCGACGATCGAACTGGATCGCGGCGAGGTCAGCTACACGGTGGATACCTTGCGGGCGTTGCGAGAATCTTCGCCGGCGGATACGTTTTTCTTGCTGATGGGCTTGGATTCGTTGTTGGATTTCCCGCGTTGGCACGAACCGCGTGAGATTCTGAGTTTGGCCCAACTCTTGGTTGTGAACCGGCCCGCGACCAGCGGTGCAACAGCCGCTGATGCGTGGCAAATTCTTCGAGGCTACGTGACTGACGAGCAGATCGATACGATTCGATCCTCGATCGTCGATTCGCAGCAGTTCGAATTTAGCTCAACAGATATTCGCCAACGAGTGGCGAGAGGACGCAGTCTGCGTTTTCGTACGCCAAGGGCCGTCGAAAAGTATATCGAGACACAGGGGCTCTATCGCGAATGACGCCCTTGAGATACCTCGACTTCGTGCCCCGACAAGTGAAGGCGCCTGGGTTAATCACCGAGGGCCGATACGAAAACTTCGATGCGGCCGTCGAGGCGGCCAATCGGTGGTTGGACGAACAACGGGTCCAATTGTTGCAATTAGAAACGGTCGTGCTTCCAAATTTATGGAACGATTGGGAAGAGGGCACGAAAGACGGAAGTATCTCAACCAGTGGAGATGCCCCCAGTCGCTGGCATCAGTTTCTTCGCATCTGGTATCAACCGGTGCCGGACTCAACCCAGACGATCAATTGATCAAGATGGGGAACGGGCCATCGTTCGTCGATGACCAATTGCATCGCGTTTTCCAAAATCTGAAGTTGTTCGAGCGGTGGAAGAGCCAAGTCGACAAACAGTTGCGGATGTTGATTGACTTGGCAAATGCCGCCTCCTTGGCCATGCAAATACTCGTAGCGAATTTCGATGCCATTTTCTTCGGCCAATTGCAGGCCTCGGTTAAAACGTGTGTTGACAACATGTTCCATCGCTTGGACCCAGAATGGTAATGGCTCGTATGCCCGATCGCGGAAAATTGCCTATAAATCGCAGGTGATTGCAGCGGTATCGATTGTAGGTGTTTGGGGTGGAGAAGCCCAGGTTAATCCGACGATATCCTTAAAGTCGGCAGGGCCTTTCGGCGAGTGACGTTCCCCCAATTCAACTGACTTTCCTAGAGTTCCATGTCAACAACCGAATCTACCCCAGATGAATTGCAACGCCTCCGAGCTCAAGTGGCCCATTTGAGGAATAAGGCTGCATTAGGTGATCTGTTAGGGACAACGACTCACGAGTTCAACAACATTCTGATGACGATCATGAACTATGCCAAAATGGGCATCCGTCATCCTGATCAGGCCACTCGGGACAAAGCACTCGACAAGATTTTGGCTGCTAGCGAACGAGCCGCCAAGATCACTCATAGCGTCTTGGGCATGGCCAAGAATCGCAGTGGGGATTTTGCTCCGGTGGAATTGGGCCAACTCATCGAAGAGACCATGGTGTTGCTGGGCCGCGAAATGCAGCAATTTCGGGTTCAAGTCGAAGTTCAGGCCGAGCCCAATTTACCCAAAGTGCGGGCCATCGGGAACGAGATTCAACAGGTGTTGCTCAATCTATTGACCAACGCTCGGCAGGCCATGGACAAAGGTGGGCAAATCACGATCAAACTGTCTCACGTGCCACAGGAAAATTGCGTCGCGTTCTCGATTCGCGACTATGGTTGCGGAATGCCACCAGAGGTGCTGCATCGGATTTTCGAGCCCTACTACACAACCAAATCAGGCCCCGATGCCTCGGGCAAAGGTGGAACGGGGCTCGGTCTGTCCGCTTGCAAAGAGGTGATCGAGCAACACCAGGGCCGAATCCGAGTCGACAGCACCGTCGGCAAGGGGACCATGTTCACGCTATTCCTGCCCATCGCCAGTGCCAACCCTGATCAAAAACCCGCCGGGGATTTCGCCCTGAATGCAGCTGGCTGAAACAAGGCCGCGTCACTCCGAAGGAATCGGAGTGAGAATCAAACGAACAGGCGTTCCCAAGGGTGGAATGAGGTCGGTGTTGGCTTCGAACATTTGGTTCGCTGCCGCCTCAGGACTGGGGGTGGGCAAGTCCAATGTCGCGGTGGCAAAATTCGAGACACAGACCAATTCACCACCTTCGGCCAAGTAGTGTTCGCGCCCGCTCTCTTCGTGTTTGTAGATCATGCTGCCGCCGAACACCCAATCCATATCCAGTTCTTTCTTGTCGCGAATGCTGCGTACCCAGCGCCGGGCCG
>JAUXWY010000116.1 GCA_030681235.1 Pirellulaceae bacterium
AACAATCCGCCGAGTAAATCGGCGGGATTTTCCCGATCGGCCTACTTGCAGACGTGTCTGAAGCCAAGTTGGTCCTACGGCGTCCTACGGCCTTCAAAACCTAGCCCACTGATGGTTCTAGATTGGGCGATATCGTTCTAACCTCAAAGCTTCCGCGCCGACGGGACGTTGTCCTGGGTAATTGTCTGAACCAAGGTGTTATTCAGATAGGTGTAGTTGACGATGACGTGTCCTCGTTGGTTCGCGGTGCGGTTGACGCGGACGTGTCGAGTCCGTAGCGTAAAGGAGTTCGCGGCTAAGAGCCTTTGTAGCGTGTATCGCTCGATGAAGCCATTTCGACATTTTATCCTTATCGGACGATCATGGGCGAAATACAACTGTGGCCACGACTAGCTGTTCGCTGGATGATTTTGATCGGATCCTTATGGTCGTTGTTGGCCCTCGCGAGGTGTGTTTTACATCAAAGCTCTATCTTGCCGGGCGGTATCGACCCAACGACGACCGCGATCATCAACCTCGGGTGTGGCGTCTACTATGGGGCATGGCTTGTCCTCATTCAGAAGCTGGTGTTTTCCGCCGAAGGAGTGTTGGAGCGTCTCTTTTGGGGTTCCGCAGCAGTTGCTGGTCTGTGGGTTCTTTCGCCAGACTCTCAGGAACTTCTGGGGACAGCAGTAACGAAATTTGGAATGTTCGCAGCTTCAAACGGGGCCGCTGATGGGTTGAAATATGTTTCGATTTGGTGGATGGCTCTGGGGGCTGTAGCGTCATTATGGATTGCACAGCCCCTGTTTCGAGGCTTCTTGGTTGGCCCGACTTCAAGAAATGGCACCACGGTTCCGTTGCTCCGCGAGACCGCACAATCACGTGGAGTTCGCTGGATTCTGGGGTTCATTCGAATCATAGTTTTGGTCGGTTTTACGTTTTGGCTGAAGTCCAATATGGACTTGCAGGAGCAACCCGGTAAGGCATTAAGTTACTGGGTGTTCCTTTTGCTTTTGACTTCATTGGGCCTGACTTCGGTGTCTTACTATTTGGCGATCACCATGCGCCGCCGGCGGCTAGGCTTGTTGTTCTTTCACGCTATATGGCTCGGTGCCCCTGGTCTTTTGATCGGATTGATCTATGTATTTCAGATTTCGTGGGCAATTCGACCGAATCAGGTTGTGGACGCGCTCGTTTATACATTCGCTCCATTCCTTGTTGGATTTTCGTTCAGCTTGCTTGTTTCGTTTTGGAGTAGCGTTTGGTTTCGTGATCGCGCGATCCTGGTGATGCCGGCCGCCATCATTGCTCAAAGAAGGGCAATCACGCCAACCGACGTTCAAGAGTCGGATTCCAAAGAAACAGGCGTGATTCGATATCGTTGGTCGCAGATCTTGGTGAGCGTGGGGATGGCGATCGCTCTGTTCGCGGCGATTCAATGGAGTGGTCTGTTCCTTCAGCAACAGGTGCATTTGGGCACTTGGTGGACCACGGACAAAGATCATTGGAACCGAGCGACCTCGCTGGCTCGTTTGCAGCAACTGCAAGACACCGACCTGGACATTGCGAAGACGTTCAACCCTCGGTATTGGCAATACAACCGGGCGCTATCGACCACACGGGATGGTTTGGTCCGCTGCGTCGTGAGCGCCAAAATGGCGAGCGATCCCGCGTGGAAGTCTTTGCGCAGAGATATCGAATTGAATTTTCGCGATGTCGTTTGGGTGATGGATTTCCCCGTCAGTGACCTGGCGGACATTTGCGGGTCTGCCAACGCGGTGCTGAAGATCGACGGCGAAAAACTGCGACTTCGGGATTTGCCTGCCGTTATGTATCCCATGCCCTGGGAAATTTATGGAGGAACGATTGAGGACCTAGATTACGCGCGGGGAGCGGGAACTCACTCCATAGTTTTTAAGCGATGTTCGTTCACGGATGTTGATTTTCAATCGCCGCTGAACATTCGACGTCAGACTTTGGACTTCATCCATTGCGAGTTTGCAAACTTCCCAAAAATTTTCCCCAACGGAGTTTGCTTGAACTTTACCTTGAGTCGGCCTGAGGAATTTGAGGAAAACCACCAATTGTTGATCGAGGCGCTTTTCAACTTCGGCTTGATAAGCCTAGAACCGTCAAACCCAAGCACGTTCGATGGCGATCATTTATTGGCTCAAATTCCGAAACCTTGGCGTCGTCTAATCCGAATTTCAAGATATGGTAACGGGCAAATCATGGTAGAACGCGAGCCGATTCTGTCTTTGTATACATCTCTGGATGAATTGCCGGCGAACTTCAATACTCCAATTATGGCAACCAACGAGTCCGGCCGAATCACTGGTCTGGATTCTCGAGAGAGATTATGGTCGCGAACAGAATTGGCCCAGTTGAATGACAAATTGGGCGATGATTCACGCTTGAGCTGGTTCCAAACCTGGATCGGCACGGGACATGAAGAATCTGAAGTCGCCCTATTGACGGCGATGGTCGGACACTCGTGGTTGCTGAAGATCGAACATCGGATACGTTCAAATGTTGCGCTGTGGTCAAATAAACTAGCGACTCATAACTTTGTTGACTCCGGCAAGGCCTTGTATATTTCGGATCAAGGATCATCGCTAAACCTAGATTTATTAAGTGTTTTTACCAACCGTGATATCTTGATCGTCGACTGCCAGCCTTGGCCCCCAGGATTCACGGCAGGACTGGCGAAGGTTCCGCAACTAAAACGTATCGTCGTGCTGATTGCTGGTGATACCCCGAACGCCACCGAGGCCGCCGACATCCAACTTCTTCAAGTGGTTCCTGGGCTGCCTGTCGAAGTACTTCGTCGGCCAAACACAACCGAGGACCTCGTGCGTTTGCTCAAGGAACCGGAATCGCCTGTCAAAAATCCGTGAGCGCTGTCATTGCAGAGTGACTTAGAATTTGTGAGGACTGGCACGCGACATCGGCTTCCCAAACCAACGGTGTCGATTTAAACTCCGGCTCGGTTTGTTCCGGTTCCGTTTGCGGAACGATTCATACTTGGGGACGTTTGAGGTAAAAATATGTCGGGATGCATCCGAGCAATCTTATTGGATATTGAAGGAACGACCTCCAGTCTTTCTTATGTTCATGACGTGATGTTCCCGTATGTCCGCCAGCACTTGGCCGAATACTTGGACCAGCGTTGGACCGCACCTGATCTGTTGGCGACACTTGAACTGTTGGCGGCTGACGCCCAACGACCTAGTGTCGATACTTGGTTGGGAGCGGGGACTCGCGAACAAAAGCAGCAAATAGTCGTGGACCAGGTTTTCGCTTGGATGGATCAAGACCTGAAAATCACGGGGTTAAAGCAACTGCAAGGCCAGATTTGGCAAGCCGGATTTGAATCCGGTCGTTTGGTGGCGCACGTTTGGCCCGATGTTCCCGCAGCTTTGAAGAGCTGGTGGGCCAAAGGCATCGACATGCGAATTTATTCGTCGGGAAGTATCGCCGCGCAAAAGTTGTTTTTTGGGCACACCGACGCCGGAAACCTACTCGCGTTATTCAGTGGCCATTATGATACCACCATTGGTGGTAAGAAAGTGGCGGCGAGCTACCAGTCGATTGTCGCTGATTGGGGTCGGCAACCTAACGAGATTCTCTTTATCAGCGATGTCGTCGAAGAGCTGCAAGCCGCCGCCGCCGCCGGGCTCCAGGTCCTGCTGAGTATTCGGCCGGGAAACGCACCTCAGTCGTCTGATTTTCCGTGCCTACACGTGCAAGATTTCGCGGCCGTTACCCCTTGGTTGGATGGAAGCTGTACAAAGGCCGGTTAGCAAGCGCTGGTGTACCGGTACGGAAGCTGCACAAAGGCCGGTTAGCAAGCGCTGGTGTACCGGCTTCAGCCGGCGGAAGCGGTGAAAACGCTCGTTTCAGCTA
>JAUXWY010000119.1 GCA_030681235.1 Pirellulaceae bacterium
GATCGGTCCTACGGCCCCTAAAACCCGGCCCGCTGTTGTAGCGAGAAGCCGAAAAAATCCGCCGAGTAAATCGGCGGGATTTTCCCGATCGGCCTACTTGCAGACGTGTCGGAAGCAAGATCGGTCCTACGGCCCCTAAAACCCGGCCCGCTGTTGTAGCGAGAAGCCGAAAAAATCCGCCGAGTAAATCGGCGGGATTTTCCCGATCGGCCTACTTGCCGACCTGTCCGGTTGCGTTCCAAAGTCCGACCTTTGGGATTCCTACCACCCAAACGGCGACATTTGATATCCCCATCCCGAGTTGTCGTATTGGTAGTACTGGCCAGATTGGTTCTGCCAGAACGTCGAGCCATCAGGAGCTTGATAGACATTGTTTCCCGAGTAGTACGGTAGTTCGTAGACCGACCCGTTGGAGCCTCGGTACAATTCCCGTTCCCAGATGACGTTGCGGACATAGTTTTGGTGGGCCCGGTGTTGATCGTCGGAACGTTGCATGTAACTATTGACGCGGTTGTCCATGGTCGAGTTGATGTTCTGCGTGTAGGCCGCTTGTTGCGTTCGAAAATTCGCTTCGCGTTGTTTCAAGTCAGCGTACCAGGCGGGATTCTGCCGACGGGATTCAGCGACCAAATAATCGAAGATCGCTTGGTCCGAGTTCGAGTAGTCGCCGGTTTCCTGCCGATAAAGCTGAACCGCTTGCCGAGCTTGTGAGTCCGCTCGCTCCTGAACTTCTCGTTGAAGCTGTTTGACATATTCCAGCGGGTCTTGGGCCGATGCCAAGCCATTGCCCGTGAAACTAATGACCGCCAAGATCACGATCCAGAATGCCTTTTTCATTTTCGTCTCTCCGATTTTGTGAGTGTTTTGTTACTACTTTGCCCCGTGTTCAGTGACAAAACGGCTCTCGAATCGACTTGTGACAGCCAATCCCTAAAAAAAGGCAACTTAACAAACTATTTCCAAGCACCATACTTCACGATTTTTTGTCAATGCGTTCGATGCAACTGCTCGAATGGAGTTGACTGCCCATCGCGTTCAGATCGAAGATAAGTGGTTCTTTGCTGGAAAAGACGCCCTAGCGACCGGTGCGACGACGTGGAACTCCAGCGACGCGGCATGATCCAATGTTAATAAAAGCTCAACAATCCAGACGCGCACTTGTGGAATGGCAAGACCGTTGCCTAGAATCGCGAGCCTAGGGATAAAAGCCGCCGAGACGTTTTTCTGAGGATATTTCTAATGAGCAACAACGGACAGATCTTGGATTATTCTGAAGGGATTTTGGACGGCAAGACCGGTCCGTTGGATGCAACTGAATTGGCGAGGTTGGATGCCTATTGGCGGGCGTCAAACTATCTTTCGGTGGGTCAAATCTACTTGTTGGACAACCCGCTTTTGCGTGAACCGCTTCGTCCAGAACACATCAAGCCTCGCTTATTGGGGCATTGGGGCACTTCGCCAGGTCTGAACATGCTGTACACGCATCTCAACCGCGTGATCAAAAATCACGATCTGGAGATGATGTACATCATCGGGCCCGGTCATGGCGGACCGTCTTTGGTGGCCCATGCTTATCTCGAAGGCACGTACTCGGAGTACTACCCGTCCATTGGACGAGATCTCGACGGACTGAAGCGTTTGTTTCGGCAGTTTAGCTTTCCCGGCGGGATCCCCAGTCACGTCGCGCCGGAAACTCCGGGCAGCATTCACGAGGGCGGAGAACTTGGTTACGCCTTGAGTCATGCGTACGGGGCGGCTTTCGACAATCCGAATCTGATTGTCGCCTGTATCGTGGGGGATGGCGAAGCGGAAACGGGCCCGTTGGCGACCGGTTGGCATGGGAACAAGTTCTTGAATCCGCAGCGAGACGGATGTGTTTTGCCGATCCTGCACTTGAACGGGTACAAAATCGCAAATCCGTGTTTCTTGGCTCGGATCCCGAAGTCGGAACTTCGCCAATACTTCGAAGGCATGGGGTACAATCCCTATTTTGTGGAAGGCCACGAGCCGAACGAAGTTCACCAGGAATTGGCTGCGACATTGGATACGGTGATTCATGAGATTGCCACCATTCGGCAGTTGGCCCACAAGCAACAGAAGGTGGTGCGACCGAAATGGCCAATGATCGTCTTTCGAACGCCCAAAGGTTGGACTTGCCCGCCGATGATCGACAATAAGAAGTGCGAAGACTATTGGAGAAGCCATCAAGTGCCCATGGGCGAAATGGAACGACCAGAGCACATCCAAATCTTAGAAGACTGGCTTCGCAGTTATCGCCCAGAGGAACTTTTTGACGACCAGGGACGACTCCAGGCTGAACTGGCGAGTCTTCCTCCAACGGGACTTCGTCGGATGAGTGATACGCCGCATGCCAACGGTGGACTGCGACTCGTCCCATTAGAAATGCCGGATTTTCGCGACTACGCCGTCGATGTCCACCAGCCCGGACAAACCATGGCGGAAGCGACGCGGGTGATGGGAACATTTCTCCGCGATGTGATGAAACTTAATCTGAAGTCGGAAAACTTTCGACTGTTCAGTCCGGACGAGAACAACTCGAATCGGTGGCAGGACGTTCTGGATGTCACTCAACGTTGTTTCATGGGCGAGATCTATCCGGAAGATGACCGGTTGTCCCCGGACGGCCGAGTCATGGAGGTTTTGAGCGAACACCAGTGCCAAGGTTGGTTGGAGGGCTATTTATTGACCGGTCGGCACGGGTTTTTCTCGTGTTACGAAGCCTTTATTCACATCATTGACTCGATGTTCAATCAACATGCCAAGTGGTTGAAAGTCTGTAACCAGATCCCATGGCGGCGTCCGGTTGCTTCACTTAACTACTTATTGAGTTCCCATGTATGGCGACAGGACCACAACGGTTTCAGTCACCAGGATCCCGGCTTTATTGACCATGTCATCAACAAGAAGGCCGATGTGATTCGAGTTTACTTGCCGCCCGATGGGAATTGTCTTCTATCGGTGACGGACCATTGTTTGCGCAGCCGCAACTATGTCAACGTCGTCGTGGCCGGCAAGCAAATGGCGCTCCAATGGTTGAACATGGACCAAGCCGTGAAGCACTGCGATCTGGGCGTTGGAATTTGGGACTGGGCCAGCAACGATCAGGGATCAGAGCCCGACGTCGTGATGGCCTGCTGCGGCGATGTGCCAACCCTGGAAACCTTGGCGGCGGTGAAGTTGCTGAGAGAAAACCTACCCCAGCTGAAGATTCGCGTCGTCAACGTGGTGAACTTGATGAAACTTCAGCCGCCCAAAGAACATCCGCACGGCCTATCCGATCGTGATTTCGACGCCATTTTCACCAAGGACAAACCAATCATTTTTGCGTTCCACGGATATCCGTGGCTGATTCATCGACTGACCTATCGCCGAAACAATCATCACAACCTTCATGTCCGAGGTTACAAAGAGGAAGGCACCACCACAACTCCGTTTGATATGGTTGTGTTGAACGAACTAGATCGTTTCCACCTTTGTGAAGATGTGATCGATCGTTTGCCACATCTGGGTGCCACGGCCGATCACTTCAAGCAATCGTTGGACGAACGGATCATTGAGCATCGACACTATATTCAGAAGTACGGGGACGACATCCCGGAGATTCGCGACTGGAAATGGAGTTGAGTAACTTAGGGGCGAACCCGTGACATACGAATGGGAGTACTCGACTTAACATGAATCCAGGCTCACACGACGCGGATGTTTTGTTGACTCTTAATATTGGCTCGTCGTCAATCAAGTTCGCCGTTTTCAGCGCGACCTACGAAACAAAACGGTTCCTCACTGGTCAATTCGACGACCGAGACGGCACGTTCGCTTGGACGCGTTTTTGTATCGATGGACAACCCACAAAACGACACGAGGTCGAAATTGAATCGTGCACCGATGAATCGCGATGCGAGGTCGTGCTGCAACACATTTTTAAGCTCCTTCGATCCGAAGAACTTGATTTGCGAGCCATTGTCCATCGCGTCGTGCATGGTGGTGGAAACTACCATGGCCCAACCTTGATCGACCAAAACACGATCGAAACCCTGGAGACGTTTGCAACTTGGGCTCCGCTGCACCAACCCGAGTGTCTTCGTGCGATCCGACAAACCAAGCAATCGCATCCCGAGGTTCCGCAAATCGCGTGTTTTGATACTGCGTTTCATCATACGATGCCTAAAGAAGCTGCCGAATATGCCATTCCGCGTTATCTGACCGAACGCGGAATCCGTCGATACGGTTTTCATGGACTTTCGTTCCAATCGGTGTTACGACAGTTGCAAGAACTCGAACCTAGGTTGGCGAAGGGCCGCGTCGTGATTGCTCATTTGGGTGGAGGAAGCAGTCTCTGTGGTTTGCAAGCCGGGCAGAGTATTGGAACGACGATGGGGCTAACACCGTTGGACGGATTGCCGATGGCCACTCGCTGCGGTTCGCTGGATCCCGGAGTGGTCTTGCATTTGATGCTGGGCGAGCACATGACAGGTGAACAAATTTCGCAGATGTTGTACCGAGAATCCGGGCTACGGGGCATTTCACAGACTTCTGGAGACATGCGAACGCTGTTGGCCAGTTCTGCTGTCGAATCGAAAAACGCGGTGCTGTTGTATGCTCACCATGTCGCGCGTGAGATTGGTGCATTGTTCGTGGATTTGCAGGGACTCGATGGGCTGGTGTTTACCGGCGGGATTGGGGAGAACTCCCCCGAGATTCGCGAAATGGTCTGCCAACGGCTCAAGTCGCTGGGCATCGCGATCGCCTCAGTCGCTAACGCCGGTGCGGATCGTCGGATCAGTGACGAGAGGTCGGCAATCTCCGTTTGGCGTTTGCATTCGGACGAAGAATCCGAAATGGCTCGACAAGCGATTTTGTACGTTGGCCATTGAAATTCGGTTTACCCGAAATTGAACCGTTCTCGCGGCTGGCACCTACTTCTTTTTCGTCAACGGGTTGGGGAACTAGCCGGTCCGGCATTGGCCTCATGATCACAGTTCAGATCTCGCCGCGACCAAATCGTCTGCCCGGTTTCCGAGTCGGCCACGTCGAAAACATGCCGGTCGTGCAAAATCCGACCGGTATGCTTGTCGAGGCAAACGGCGTACAGCTTTTGCCCGTCAGCTGTGGACGTTGGCATGTCGTTGAGAAACACGTGGTCAAAAGGCAATCTAGGATCAAGATCGTTCGCATCGAAGCGGCTCCTTTCAGCCAGGGGTGGATTTGTAGGGGCGCGCTTCGTTAGCTCGGCATGTCACGGCCTCAAGCCCAAGTCACGGCACCTTTGGGTTCTTTGAGCAGCAACGGCTGTAGGAACTGAATCGCCTTCTCCAATCCTTCGCGTGAAGTCATGAGGCTGTCTTCGTGCTCGATCGAAAGGGCATGGTCGTAGCCCGTCATCCGCAAAGCGGAAATGAAATCGCACCAAAGTTCACGCGAACTGCCGTAGCCGACGGTGCGAAAGAGCCAAGCGCGATTCAGCTCGTCACTGTAGTGTTTGGTATCCAACACGCCATTGGTCAGAGAGTTCCATTTTTGGATATCCGTGTCTTTCGCATGAACGTGCCAGATCGCGCCCTGAAGTGCCCGGACGGCCGCGCATGGGTCAATGCCTTGCCAAATTAGATGCGAGGGATCGAAGTTTGCGCCAATCTCGGGGCCGGCCGCGCGTCGCAGTTTGAGCAGTGACTCGGGGTTGTAAACCACAAACCCAGGATGCATCTCGAGCGCGATTTTGTGAATCCCGTGTTGCCGAGCAAAGGCCGTGGCCTTCATCCAATACGGGATGACGACGTCATTCCATTGGTATTCAAGAATCTCCAGATACTCGGGCGGCCAAGGACAGGTTACCCAATTCGGTTGGGAGTCGCCCGGCGCTCCGCCCGGACAGCCGCTGAAGGTTGTCACAACGTCGACCCCAAGTTTTGCTGCCAACCGTACAGCGCGTTCGAAATCCGCGTGATGTTGTCCCGCAATACTCGGGTTCGGGTGGATCGGATTCCCATGAACCGAGAGACACGAGATCTGCAAGCCTCGCGAGTGAATCGCCGCCAAAAACGCCTCGGCCTTCAAGTCGCTGTGCAACAACTCGTCGGGGTTGCAATGATCCGTGCCGCAGTAAGCTCCGACACCGATCTCGACCGCTTCCACACCCAAGCTCGCCAGATAATCAAGTGCTTGTTCGCAAGGCATGGACCGGAGGATCACCGTAAAGACACCAAGTTTCATCGAGCAAGTTCTCCGGCGGGTCAGTTCTATTTTCGAGCAACGCCTTGCCTCCCCAAGCGGGCACCCCTTTGAGGATCAACCCCTAACGACGGGTCCGATTGGCGACATCAACAATCTGACGCAAATCGTCAACCATTTTGCTGCCGGCGTCGCCGGGCACAATGGGCGAGCCAATCGCGACACTTTCAGCACCCATTTCGAACGCCCGGATACTGTCCGCGATGGACAGCCCTCCGACGACTTGAATCGGCAAGGAGACGGACTTGCGTACCGCCTCCAAGTATTCGAGTGGGCTCCGAGTCGACTCGATGGCTCGCTCTTCGAAGCCGAGGTGCAATACAATATAGTCAACGCCCAAGTCTTCGCATTTCCGGCAGACACCCACTTGGTCTTTTTCATACATGGTATCGACCATTACCTTGGTCCCAAATTCATCCCGGCACCGCAATGCTCCCCGAATCACGTGTTCGCCCGCCGCCGACATGATGACCGCGTAATCAGCTCCCGCGTTTCCGCACCACTTCGACAATGGATAACCACCATCCATCGTTTTTGTATCCGCGATGATCGGCCGGTCGGGAAATTCTCGCCGCAAAGCTCGAATGCCCTCGAGCCCCGATCCCAACAACAGCCCGGTTCCCGCTTCGAGCCAATGAACTCCCGCATGAACTGCCAAACGAGCCAGTTTTAATGCTTCTTCGCAACTTGGGCAGTCAAGGCTGATCTGTACGAATCCCACCACCGACCTCCTGATCTAGAGAGCTTGGGCATCTTCGACCGCACTTCGCGACCAAAGGTTCAGCAACCTGGGCAAATGGGATTGCTCGGCGACACCCGATTCGTCCCTCATGCCCCAGCGTTCAATTGCAGGACGGATTTAACGATTTCTCCCGAGTGCATTGTCCGAAACGCCTCGTCCCATTTTTCGAGTGCCCAGACTCCGCCGACAATCGGCGCTACATCGAGTCGTCCCGAACCCATAAGATGCAGTACGCGTTCCCACATGGGCCAGTTGTGACTGAAGCTGCCTTGGAGACGAATGTTCTTCTGGACAATCTGATCGAGCGAAAAAGAGCTGGGCTGTGGCCCCCAGCCTACCTTTGAAATCCATCCGGCCGGCCGCACCATCTTCATCGCGGTTTCTAGCGACGCCGACACGCCGGTCGTGTCGATGACACCTTCTACACCAAGATCGTCTTGGCCGGTGCCATAAACCCATTCCTCGATATTGTCGGTCAACGTCACGCAGTCGTATTGTCGCGCGATCTCAAGTCGCTGGCGATCTCGCTCCAAACCGGCGATCGCCACAAACGCGCCCTGCATGCGTGCCATCACCGCGCACAAAATGCCAATAGGACCCGGCCCCAGGACCAAGACGCGATCACCCGGTTCGATGGTCGCGTTCTTGACCGCCGCGTTGTAGGCCACGCAACACGGCTCGGTCAACGCGGCCTCCACCATCGAAACCGATTCCGGAACTCGGTGCAGGATTCGTTCTGGAACGGCCACCATTCGAGTCATGGCACCATCGACGGCACCACCGAACCCCTTGCGGCGCGGATCCAGATTGTAGAGGCCACGCCGAGTCATTGGCGAATGGGGATCAATCACGGCTGCCGTTTCGCTGACGATGCGATCGCCGGGCTTCCAGCGACCGGAAACCCTCGCTCCCGTTTCGCAAATGATGCCGGAGAACTCGTGTCCCAGGACCATCGGGTAAGGCACCGACCAACTCTGGTCGCCCAACCACATGTGCAAATCGGAACCGCACACGCCCACATTCGAGACCTCGACCAGAACCTGGTCGTCTTGCAGACTCGGCAGAGGGATATCACGAATCTCGACGCTGTAACGCTTCGAGTCAAAACAGGTAACCGCCGGCTGTTTCAGGATCGTCATGCTCACCACGCGTTCATGCAGCAATAAAAGATAGCACCGCCCCTGGAATCATTGCGGAGATGCCAAGGGCGGTCAACATGGGGAAAGTCCCAAGGCGAAGGACCCAGCGGTCACTCGCGATCGATTCTGCTGCTAGCAAGGTTTGTGGTCTGGAACGTTTTCTCTGTCGGTGAAATGGGTCTTGAGTTAGGCTTAAGAACCTGGGAAACACGGATGGTTTCCCGATCAGCAAAGAAACTAATTGCACGGAGTATGCGAGCATGGACGCTTGCCGCACCGCATTGGACGCGGTCTCTATTCGCCTCTGCCGAGGAGTCGCGCTCACCGACCCTCAACAGCAGCGAGTCTCTTCGGGATTCAAACTTCGCCGCCTCGGCAATGGTTGGAGACCACTCGTTCTCGGCAGCTGGTGTTTTTTTCTGCTCGTGGGTGCGACGGACGCGTGGCTGGTGGCCGAAGAGTCGCGGCGAGTTGTGGTGACCAGCGAGAAGCCGACTCCGGAAGTGAACGAAGCCGTTCTGGCCTATCAAAACTTGGGGCAGTTCCATGGCAAGGTCTATGTGACGAGAAACTTTCGCGTTCACGCTGCTAACTCGCAATTGGCTCAGGCGGTGGGCGACCGGGCCGAAGGGTACCGCGAGTTGTTGGCGATGCAATGGTTGGGATACACCTTGCCGGACTGGGAACAGTCCTGCCCAATCGAAGTGACGGTTTCAAACCAGGCTCACGGGGAAACTTCGTTTTTGTTATCGGAAAATGGTGTGGCACTGCCCAGCGATTGGGAAATGAAAGTCAACGGTCCCACGGATCGATTGTTGGACAGCGTCTTACCGCATGAAATCACACACACGATTTTCGCATCGCACTTCAAGCAGCGTTTGCCACGTTGGGCCGACGAGGGCGCTTGTACGACGATCGAACATTCTAGCGAACGTGAGAAGATTCATACTCTGTTGCTGCGTTATCTATCACCGCAACAGCGGCAAGGCATCCCGTTCAATCGCATGTTCCCGATGCGCGAATATCCCAGCGACATGTTGCCGTTGTATGCCCAAGGTTATTCCGTTGCCAAGTTTTTGATCGCTCAAGGCGGGCATCGCCAATTCGTCCAGCTGGTCGAGCGAGGTCTGCAACGTGAGAGGCAAATGCCAGTGACCGTCGCTTGGGATCAAGCGATGCGCGAAACCTACGGTTACCAAGACTTGTCCGAATTGCAACTCGATTGGCTAAAATGGGTCGGCGAGGGCAGTCAAGAATCTGCCGCAGTGGCTCGGATGGAGCAACGCAGTGGGGTACGTTTGGCCAGCTTCGACGCGCCCGAACAACGGGGACCAGCGGTCGCGCCGGCGAACTTTGCTGATCCGAACTCAGCGGGGCCCACCGACGAAAATTTTTACGTCCAACAGATGCGAGCGGGACTGAGCGGCACGGCCGCGCCGGCTGGCAATTCGATCCAACCTGAAAGTCCCTCTCCGAATTTAACCCCCATCGTGCCGGCGGTCCCAAATTCGGCGACGCAGAATAGCCGCGCTACCGTTGGGCAACCGACCTACCGCAGCGATTCGACCATCTTGCTTCCTCCTCGGCTCCGTTAACAGGATTTCGTTTCATGAGCGTGAATAGCAAATCAAATTCCAAGTCTCAACCGGATGGTCGATCGGGATTCCTTCGCATGCTGACCCTGAGCGGCGTCGTCGTTTTATCGACCTTGACAAGTGGCTGCTTGAATTCTTGGGTGACGCCTGGTCCACAGATTGCTCCGCCGGCAACCAAAATTGCACCCACCAGCATGACAGGAACCGATCCATCATCGCGACCAAAGCCAGCTCTCGGCGATTCTTCAGCTGCTGCGGCCCGATCAGGCCTTCTGACCCCACCGCTGCCCAAGGATTTGCCGCAGATTCCGTTCTCGAAGGAATAGTCGGTTCCGTGTTCGAGAACGGAATTTTACGCGGCGAAATGGCTTCCGTTGGCTCTGCCTAGATAAAATAAACGCAATTTAGCGAGCGCTGGTGTACCGGCTTCAGCCGGCGGGGTGTGTGAAGCAATCTTTTCAGCTACCCGCCGGCTGAAGCC
>JAUXWY010000123.1 GCA_030681235.1 Pirellulaceae bacterium
ACCCCGTCTCCCCCAAAATTTGGAATTGGGGGACGCGAAAAGATGTGTGCCCTAACAAGGGCAATTTAGCGAGCGCTGGTGTACCGGCTTCAGCCGGCGAGAGGTGTGAAGTAGCTCTTTTCAGGTAACCGTTGACGAGCAAAACGTATTCAGTTAACCGCGTGGCCAGAGCAACTTTGGCAAATTCCAATTTGGCAAAAAAAGTAGTTCCAGCCGCCAGATTTGCGGCGGCCCGCGTTTTTGGCTATGACCGATTACCTTTTCAGCCACCGGCCGGCTAAAGCCGGTACACCAGCGCTTGCTAAACCGAATCCGTTATGAGCTCCAAGGTACAGCTAGCGATACCAGGCTTTGACTCGCTCGAAGAATAGCTCTGTAAACGAATCGACTTCATGAGCCGGGAACAACGTTGCGACTTTTAATTTGATCGCGTGCTTCGCCTGATCGCTGTGGAAGAAGTCGAACGCGATTTGATCGATGTGCGGCAAATGCCGATCACAGAACTCTTGGAACTCGGCGGTCGCCATTCGTTCATGCCCTATCGCGGCGTAGCCCGTCAACCGTTCCGAGAAGTTTGATTTGTCCTCCAAGACCTTGTAATACGGATCCCAATCCAATGTCTTTCGGAACTTCTTCTTGGTCGCGGCCAAAAACAGCGACCACTTCAAGTTGGCGATCACCAACCAGGGAAAGTGAAAGTGCAGCGATGTGACTTGAGAATCCGGGCAAGCATTCGCGAAATCGATCAAGTGCCATTGTCCATCCTTGCGAATCGCCTCGCAAGAATTGAACTCCCAGCCAAAAAAGCTGTTGATGGTCATCGTCATGTCGCGCAGCAGTTGTGCTTCTTCCGGGGTTACGAAATCGCGACTCATGGTGTAACGATCGTGCAATGCCGCCGTTGGATCGTATTTGACGATGTGGAATTGCGGGCCCAAACCAATGCAGCGCACAAATAGATCAAATCCATCGATGCCTTTTTGCAAGTGCATCAGGCTTTTGCCGCTGGAATCGTACGCCGCCTTCAAACCATCACTGTTATCGATTCGGCTCACGCCGCGCCAGGCACCACCATCGTAAGGCTTCAAATACGATGGGTATCCCAGCTGATCGCCGATCGCAGCCAAATCAAAGAACTTGGCGTAACGCTCCAAGGTTACCTGCAAGTCCGGTTGAGGTTCGTAGGCCTTGGGTGGAATCAACCAAGTCCGCGGAATCGGCATGCCCAATTTTGCCATCGCACAGTAAGTGGTGTGCTTCTCCATCGACTGGATCGACCATGGATTGTTCAATACGTACAGGTCGTCCATCAAGATCGCCTTCTTGATCCATTCGCGACTGGTGTGGTACCAATGGTTTAGCCGATCAACGACCACGTCGTATTTGCACGGTTGATGAATTTCGAAGGGTTCGATCGTCACGCGATCTGTTTCGAATCGAATCGAGCCGTTGGGCGTCGGGATATTGAGATTTAACCGTCGTAGGATCTCTTCGTAAGAAATGACCCAACATAAATCCGCGCCCAGAGACAAACCAATTCTTCGAACCATTGTTTCAGACATTCAGTCGTTACTCGTAATAAAACCAAGCCGGAATCGGGAATAGCCACGTCAAACCACTCCGCAAGCGATCACGCCAGTTCTCCCAGTTGTGACCGTCGCGAGCTTCCTCAAATTTTACTTGAAACCCAGCCGATTGCAGTAGTGGAACCAACGAGCGATTCTCATAAATCAAACTTTCGTAGACTCCGCAGCTCAAATAGAACTGTTTGGCCGGTTTGCCGATCGAGTCACGAAAGCGGTTCATGAACTTGACGACCGGATCAAACACCGGTCCGCGCGTGTGCCGACCGATATCGGTAAACGCGAACGAACCGGATTGCAACAGCAGCATGTCGAAGGTATTCGGGTAGTACCACGCGGTCGCCAGCGAAGCCACGCCCCCGAAACTGGCACCGCCCAGGCACCTGCCCGAAGGTTCACGAATAATCGGGTAACGGCGCTCTAGTTCTGGCAATAACTCTTCAACGACAAATTCTGCGTGCCGACGATCGGCACCATATTCGACCAGACGATCCTGGGGGTTCAATAATCCCACGACCAACGGGGGCACTTCCCACCGGGTGATCAAATTGTCGAGCACGGCCGCGAGTCGCGAGTACCGTACGTAATCATCGCCGTCGTGCAGCAGCAACAGGCGATGCCGTCGATTCGGACGATAACGGGGTGGCAAGTACACTCGAATCTCGCGGTCGCTTTGCAATGCGTGGCTGGGGATGCTCCAAGTCTCAAACGTGCCGCGATTGCCGGTCGCTTGCGGCAGACTCCACTCCGGCTCTTCATAACCGGTCATGTGTACGACCGAATTCCCACCGAACGGATCGTGAGCAATTCGCTCGTTGCGGGGATCCAATAACCATTCTTCGTGGCCATGCCGACGAACGACTAGCTTGTACTCGATCCGGGAGCGTCGCGGCAAATCCATGCTCAGCATCCACCAACGCGACTTGCCCACGCGTTGAAGTTCCAATCGCGATGGAAGTCCATACACCCAATGCTGGAGCGAAACCGAATCTGCTTGACCGTGATACAGGAACGTCGCGCGACTGTCTGACACCACGGGAACGCGCTGATGCTGCAAGAGCGCGGCGATCGTCGTTTCACCAGTTTCGATGGCTTTTTGAATCTCTTCCGGAGTCGGAGTTGTCATGGAGTCCATTCCTTGATCTGACCCAGATCGTCCGCATAAAGCACATCGGTCGCGTGCAATTCACCACTGGCCGACCAATTAATCTCGGAACGTTCGTTAAGCAGAAGGCACTGGCTTGTCATTCGCCGAGCCAATAGCCCCAGTTCGCGTTGATCGTGGAGTTGCAATCGTTGATTCGCCCGAGGGAACACTTGTGCGCCGGTGAACAGGCTCATGCCACGCCGGGACAGTTCGACCTCCCGTTTAGTATGTGGGAGAAACTGGTCGTAAAAATAAACTCGTTCGCCCAATGCCATTGCCCCACCGGACCAAGCGACGATCGGTCGTTGAATGTTTTGCAACAATCGGCACAGGTTGAGTCGATTCAGCAACACTCCGACGTGACCGCCCGCGATCAACAAGGCTTGGCAATCTTGCAAGCGTTCCAAGACTTGCCGGCGGTACTCCAGGATGCTCGGGCGTTCTTTAGGGGCGATCCGCTGTTCGTATTCAACAATGATGGTCGTGACGGCTTCCAAGTAGCTTTGATCCACGGCCTGCAATTGCCCGATGGTCTGCTGCAGCGGACCCAGTGCCCCCGCATGAACGTCCAACCGTTGCCACAACTCGCGGGCAACCACGCAAAGATGTTCGGTCTGCAACTCGTTGATTTCCCGAAATTCGCGGAGACGATCCTGCCGTTCCCGCAGCAGCTCGATCACTTGAGGGTCCTGTTGAAACAACTGATCGGCCAAACTGTAAAGTTGGGAGTTGATGACCGGGGCGTCGATGGCGTCTCGGACCCATTGGTCGTCGTCTTCGTCCTCTTCCCAACCAGCGGACACCAAACCAACGGGGCCATCAACCTTCAATCGCTCAAGTACGGAGTTTAGCCGCGGAACTTCGCGCTGCTGTCCCAACAACACGAGTGGCTGAGAGAACTTCGGATTCCGTTCACAAAGGTTCGCCATAGGGCCGTATCACGTCTTATTTTACAATGTGGTCCAAGTACTGTGGCAACATGGCACGCCACGTTGGCCAATCATGATCCCATTGTGGGTCCCATAAGTCGACTCGGTTGGGAACTCCCCGCGAGCCCAAGGCATGGGCCGCCTTCCAAGAATCGCCGGGGGTTTCCCAGCGACCCTGGCCCGTCGCCATGATGATCGATCTTTGACGGAGCCGATGCAGTTGATCACCTTCCGGCAATCTGGGAACAAAATGAACCGGTGAGTAATGATAAAAATCGGAGATCCGGTTGCCACCTAGCCAGTGTTCCAGGTCGTAGGTTCCGCTCATGCCGATGGCGTGCGAAAACACGTCTGGATGTCGGCAGATGGTCAACAAAGCGTTGTATGCCCCAATCGACGCACCCGCCGTCATGATGTCGATCGAATCGGATTTGCAATCCATGCGAATCGCCGGCACCACTTCGTGCCGAATATAAGCGTCGAATTGTTGTTGAACCCAAACACAATGCTGCGGGTTCGAACGACTTTGGATCCACGTCCGTCCAGCATAGCTATCGATCGAGTAGACCTTGATCCGGCCTGCATCGATCATCGGCTGTAGCGGCGCAATCAAGTGCATCCTCTCTACTTCCAACGCGTCGCCACCCGCCGTCGGGAACAACAACAACGGCCGGCCCCAATGCCCCCAACGCACCAAAGGCATGTCTCGTTGCAAGCGTTCGCTATACCAAGTTGTGGTTTCAGGCATAATTGGTCACTCACGCAAAGTGTCGTTGGGGTCCCCTGCCATCCAGGATGGGGCTCTCCGCCAATGATAATTGGGAAACTCGGGTCCGGCAGCCGCGAACGGAAACTGGAGAGCCGATTCTCGGCAGCTTCCATGACGACCGCCGCGTGGTCTACCGTATACCATAGAACCCCGGCAAGTTTTGGCGAGACAGGGTGGCAAAATGTACCACGAAAATCGAACGATAATGCCAAAATCAACGTTATCTAGTGCGGTTTCCCGGACAACTTCGTAGGTATAAAAGCAATTTCGACGAAGCTGTGTACCGAGCCAAGAATGTGTCCCGCTTCGAAAGTTTGCTAGAGTTCCAGTTTATAGGCAATATAGCGAGCGCTGGTGTACCGGCTTTAGCCGGCCGGGGTGTGAAAAAGCTCTTTTCAGCTAAAAGCCGGCTTTAGCCGGTACACCAGCGTCCACTAAACCGAATCCTTTAAGAATCCCGGATCTTCCCAAACTGGCCGCTCTCAATGGGAGGTAGCGACCACCTACGGCACGACGACTGGGAAGAGGTTGTTTTCGAGATTTTCTCGCCGGAGTATTTCGACGCCCTGCAAAACCACCTCGGGGTGCTCCAGCGCCAGGTTCGTCGATTCGCTTCGGTCGGCGACCATGTTGTACAGTTCCCACGGTCCCGGCTGAGGAGTTCGCAAACCGCTCCGGACCAGTTTCCAATCGCCGAATCGAACCGCGACTTGTCCCGAGTACTCGGGGAAAACCCACACCATCGGCTTCTGCCGCGTTTGCTGTTCGTGCGGTTTTGTCAACGATCGCCAGAGACTTTCACCGTCCAGTCCTTCTGGGGTCGCGAGCGAAGCAGCGTCGCACAGCGTCGGAAACCAATCTGCGAAATAACTGGGTGAATGGTTTGCTGCTCCAGGCACGATTGCCCCCGGGAGTCGCACAATCGTGGGGACTCGCAGACCGCCTTCGTAAACACTGCCTTTGTAGCCTCGCAAGTCTTGCGTGCTATTGAAGAACTTGGGATCCGCGCCACCGACGTGAAACTTCGAGCGATTGCCGACGTCCAACGTCGAGCCATTGTCGCTAGTAAAGATGACCAAGGTCCTCTCCGCCACTCCGGCTTTGTCCAAGGCTTGGAGCACACGCCCAACATGACGATCAAGATCGTGGATCATGGCCGCGTACGCCGCTCGAGGACGCGGGTGTGGCAAGTAGCCGCCTTCGCCGCGATACACTTCCGTGTCCCATTCCAATGGAAATCGCTCGAACAGTTCCTGCGGCGGATGCATCGCCACGTGCGGTTCGATGAATGGCAAGTACAAGAAGAATGGCCGGTCCGAATGTTCGTTTATGAATTTCTCGGCTTCTCCGATCATTAAACTGGGAGCGTACGTCTCCCCGATC
>JAUXWY010000127.1 GCA_030681235.1 Pirellulaceae bacterium
AACAAGTCCCGCACCAACTTCATCGTCTCCCGTTCGACAATCTTCAACTGCGCAAGTTTGTTGGGATCTTTGCCGTGGTGAGAAAGGTCATGATGACCAAGTGAAACGCCTTCGATCGGTGGAGCGAAGCTGGACCCGGCCAGCATGATCGTGATCAGCCGTGTCGAGTCGGTTTGGAGCGCGAGATGGCTCAAATCAAACAGAAGACGAGTACGGCCAATGAGGTCGGCGGCGTTGGGAATATCTTTGGGCGGTTCGACGTCCAATTTGGGCTTTGGTTTCTTCGCCCAACTTTCATCCGTCACCATGCGTTGCTCTAGTTCTCGGACACTGGACAAATACTCATCCAGCTTTTCGCGATCTTCGCTGCCCAGACCGGAGCGAATCGACTTGGCTTGATCCCGTACGTCATCGAGAATACTGCGTCCATCTTCAAGCCGACGGAGTTGCTCGTGTACATCCTCGGCATTGCCCTCGAGAAACAATCTCGCAAACACGCGGGATGGTGAATTTTCGGCGGCGATCAACGCTCCGGTCCGAGTCCACGATAGTCCACCCGCTCCTTCACCTGACAAAGCGAGACTTGGGAAACGGGTCTGCGTACCCACGTAACCCGCCGCAAACTGATCCAGCGAAATGGAATTACGGAACCCAGGACGCCCCGCCCCCGGCGCCCCAGTGAGAAAGCTGGCAGAAGCTTGATGAGCGAAGCTAGAACTCATGCCCGCATGCGCCAATCCGGAAATAACCGTGAACTCGTCGCGATAGTCTCCAAGTACTTCGAGGTAAGGCGAGAGAGTATAGCCTTTGCCCGATTCGGCTGGAAAGAAGTCATCGGGATGCAGGCCCAATGGAGCACACACACATATCATTCGCTGCGGCGACTGTTGGCGACTCAACTCCGCTCTGGCTCCACTCGCCAACATAGGCAACAACGGCAGTGCCAATGAAACGCCTGTGGAGCGTAGAAAAATCCGACGGCCGAGGTTCATGGTGACGTTCCCGTTTGCGATGTTTACTTGCTCCGAAACAAGTCGCTCTGTACGACTTCATGAATCAAAGACTTGAAGCCGTAGTTCTTGTCGCGGAGTTGAAGAACAATGGCCTCGATCTGCGACTGGTCTGCGTGTGATGGTGCCGCGCCCGTCCCATAGGCGAGCAGTTTTTCAGCGAGGTTGCGGACCAATTGGTCTTTGTCTGTGAGCAGAAGTTGTTTGTATTCGTCGATATCACGAAAACTCCGTCCGTCAGGCAAAGTATCGGCCGACTCGATAGCGGGTCCATTCCAGACTCGAACTCGGCGACCGTCGACTTCGCGAGGTTCGCCGGTCGCCCGATAATGCTCGCGCCAGCCACCGATGACATCAAAGCTCTCCAATGCGAAACCGGGAGGATCGATGGTTCGATGGCAACTGGCACAGCTCTCGACATTTCGATGTTTGGCCAATTGTTCACGGATCGTGGTGGCTCCGCGAATATCGGGCTCGATGGCTTCCACATCGTTAGGAGGCTTTGGTGGTGGTGTGCCAAGGATGCGATCCAACACCCAAGCCCCGCGAATGATGGGCGACGTTGTCGTGCCGTTGGCGGTAACTTTCAGTACGCTGCCCATGGTGAGCAACCCGCCCCGATGACTGTCGCTCGGCAGCACAACCTTGCGCATCTCCATCCCTTCGATTCCGGGAATACCATAATGTCTGGCAAGTCTTTCGTTGAGGTACGAAAAATCCGCACTGACGAAGTGCGTCAAAGGCAAATCGTTTCGCAACACATCATCAAAAAAGAGCGATGTTTCCTTGAGCATCGATATCTTGAGAATATCGTCGTACTCGGGATACAGCGTGGCGTCCGGTAAAGTAGCGTCGATCGCGCGCAGTCCGAGCCACTGGCCGGTAAAGTTCGAGTTGAACGCTTGGGCTTTGGGGTCCGCCAGCAACCGCTCCACCTGTTCCCGTAGCACGTCGTGCTCATGGAGTTGATTCGACTCGGCAAGTTGGAACAACTCTTCGTCGGGCATCGAACTCCACAGAAAATACGACAGGCGGCTCGCCAGTGCAAAGGCGTTGAGCCTGGCCCCTTGTTCGCGGAGGAATATGAAGTCGGGCGAAACCAGGACGGCTTTGAGCCCGACCCGCATGGCTTGCTCAAAAGAATAGCCTTGATCCAGCTTTGACTTCACGCGTGTGAGAAAAGGTCGGATATCGTCGTCACTGACCGGGCGACGAAAGGCACGTCGCGTGAAGTTTCGCAGGATTCGCTCGGCGTCCACCAGCGGTTGCTCCGATACAACTTCGAATCGCTCCGGCGAAACACGAGTCAGCGCCAGATCGCCAAAGATCGCGCGGTGACTTGGCGGTGGCCATGACTCCAAGAGGGGGCCCTCGACGTCAACCCATTGGATCACGAGGCCCGGGCCGGTGTACTTGTCCGCACCAATTTGTTCCACCGTTGGCGGGAGCGCCGGCAACCCTTCGGCGAGAATACGAATGCGGTTCTCCGGTTCAAGCTGCTCGGTGAATTCGATCACCGTCGGTTGATCAGCTGGAACAGAATAGTAGTCGACGAGACGTTCTTCCGTGACTTCTTTGAGTGTTCCAGCCGTGACTCGGAACGCAACCGACTTGCCGTCGCTTTGGAATCCGTAGCCGGAGATGCGAAAGCGATACTTGCCCCGCACATGACTACGGAAGTTCCACATCGTCACGCGGATATTCGCTGACTCCCAGGTTGCAAAAATCGCCACTCCATCATCGGTGTGCCGGTAGACGCTCCCGGTCGCAGCGACCGACTTCTCTTCGCGAATGTCGAAACGCTTTTGAAGAATCCACGGTTGCGGTTCGTTCGCGATCGCTTCATCCAACACTCGGTCGGCAGCGTCAAGATAGTTGCGCAGAAGAAAGGACGAAGTGTGCAAAAGTTCCGCGTTGTTGTCAAAACCATTGGTCGATGTATCTAGTGGCAACAAGTCGGTCAAATCCACTTCGACCCCTAACAGATCGCGGACGGTATTGGCGTACTCGGCGCGATTCAAACGCCGCATGACAACACGGCCTTCCGTTTCCCGTCGTGCGATCTCTGCTTCACCCGCGTTTTTATTGATCCAGTCGATGACGGCTTCGACCTCGTCATGTGGCGGTCGCGGCTGGTCACTGGGCGGCATGGAGTCAGCCTTTAGCTGCTCCAGTACAGCAAGCCACTGGTCCCGGTTCGACTTGTCCATGAAATCATCGGTCAGTCTTTCGCTTGAAAAATCACCCTGCAACTCCGCACCCGAGTGACACTGCTGACAATGACGGACTAGAAACTGCTTGGTGGGATCGACCGTTTGTGCCATCGTAACGTTCGACACGACCACAATGATCGCCAAGCAAACGCAGGGCAAAATGGCCAAATGCGTCGCCCGCCAGTCCGCCGTTCCCGGCATGCGAATCTTGTTTCCGAACAACAACATAAGGGATCTCATTCGATACGACTGGATGTTATCAAAAACGATCCCGTGGAATGAAACGTGTGGATTGTCAGCGTTGCATCATAACCGCTCGGTCACAGCGAAGCAAATTCGCACCTTTCGCGAAGCCAAATTAGTGAACCCCGGGGTGCCCGGGGGCCAACTTGGACCACCATGCGGCGCTGCGCGCCCGGCGAGATTCGACGGCGCGAGTTTATTTCGGCAGCTTCAAATAGACGACTTCTTCATCGTTGCGGACGATGATACCGTCTTCCGTCATGGCGGGGTGGGACCAACAGACTCCGCCCCGTTCATTCAATTGCGGTTTGGTCGGCTGGAGGACCAAGGTTCGCCACTGTTCTTGAAAACCGGTGGGAGTCAAGACACCTCGAAGCAGTTCACCCCGTTCATTAAACAGCAGGACTTGCGAACTGTCGGCTGTGGGAAACTGCACGATATGGACCGTGGCCCAACGTGCCGTTGGAACGATCGACAAGTCTTCCCAGACTCGATCCCCGTTGCTGGCGTCCAAACAGCGAAATTCGCCATAACTGTCGGCGCCATACAAGTGATCACCGATCCAAATAGGCGTTGAAATGATCGAATGCAAAGCATCCGTCCGGCGTTCGTTCGCCCCGACTCGGGCCCAAACTTTCTCGACTTGCATCGCATCGTCCCGCAGTCGCAACAACAAAGAACCATCGTAAAACGAGGTCACAAAGATCTGTCCATTGCGATAAACAGGCGAGGCGATTCCGATCGGCATGTTCCTCGGTGGAAACGGATAACTCCAAAATACTTCGCCGGTGCTGGGGTTGATTCCCGAAACACTATCACCAGTCCACGCCACCACCACGTCGCGTCCCGCTTGTTGAACGATGATTGGCGAGGAGTACTGAGCGCGATCGTCCAGACACTTCCAGGCTTCTGCCCCCGTTTGTTTGTCGAATGCAACGAGCCCGGCTCCGTTACCAGCTCCAATTTGCACGATCACAAACTGTTGATAAATCAGCGGACTGGCCGCAATCCCCCAAATCGGCATCCGATCATTTTTCGAAATGCCGTATTCTTGATTCAGGTCTTTTTTCCAAAGTACCCCGCCACTCACATCGAAACAAAACAAGTGTCCCATCGATCCTAACGAGTAGGCGCGATTTTCATCGATCGTCACGCTAGCTCGAGGTCCAGCATCATAGCCAACATTAGCATAAACGCAGGGGTAACGATGCTCCCACAACGGGCCGCCCGTTTTTGCATCCAAACAAACGACGCGTTCCTCTTGTTCAGGACGGCGAATTCGATCCATCACAAACACTCGGCCATCGGACACTGTCGGACCAGTATAGCCAGGTCCAATCGGGGAACGCCATAAAACGTCCAGCCCCTCTTTAGGCAGCGGCGACGAGTCGACATTCCCGTTCCAAACGCCATCCCGGTTTGGACCTCGCCATTGGGTCCATTCCTGTTCTTGCAATATTGGAACACACGCCAGCGTCCAACCCGTGAGAGCCAGACTGCAGAGGCTCCAACTGATCGCCAAACCGAACAATCGGCCGTTGGAAAAAAGGGGGAATGGGTGAACTCGGTCGTTGACGGACATGGACGATCCTACACTTTATGCCCGA
Organism: Pirellulaceae bacterium; assembly: GCA_030681235.1. Classification (GTDB taxonomy): domain Bacteria; phylum Planctomycetota; class Planctomycetia; order Pirellulales; family Pirellulaceae; genus M30B19. Next base: position 5,074 of record JAUXWY010000127.1, read on the forward strand.
AGGGGTCTGATCCACTCAGGCAAGACAGAGAAACTCAATAAATCCAATCGGCCGCCAAAGAGCCAGACCTCTTTGGCAAACAGGCTTCGTTGAATGAACACGCGACGTGACGCAGGACTGGATCGCCCATTGCACCGACCTTTGCGTCCAACCACCGCCACGAGTATCCAACTTACCAGGTTTTAGGATTCGAGTCGCTGGTCGCTGGGTCCGACAACGGAAGTTTCGAGCGATTCCGCTTGTGATTGTTTCCCGCTACCGAACATGCAGTTTGCCATTTCCGGCCTGAACTTGGCCAACCACGACTGCGGTTGGACAAAGTGATTGAAAATTTGTCACTTCGTGTGCCGGGATTGCGACCAATAGTCCGCCTGATGTTTCCGGGGTCATGAGCAAGTCGCGAATCAACGGAGGGACTTCATCCGCAAAAATCGTGACCGCGGAAAAGTAAGTGGCATTGCGTTTGGTGCCGCCTGGAAAGCAACCCGCTTCCGCATAACGAATCGCACCGGGTAGCCACGGCATCGCGGTGGAGTCGAACTGAAAATCGACGCCACCTTGTTGTGCCATCTCACTGGCGTGCCCAAGCAAGCCAAAGCCCGTGATATCGGTCATGCTGTGCGCATCGCATTGCTGGGCGGCTCGTGCGGCTTGGCGATTCAATGTCTTCATACTCGCGACGGCCGCAGCCACGTCATCGGCACATGTCAGTTCGCGTTTGAGTGCCGTCGTCACGACACCCACGCCCAATGGTTTGGTCAGCACCAGAACATCACCTGGCCGAGCGCCGCCTTTGGCTTTGATCTTGCTTGGATGGATGATGCCCGTCACCGCCAAGCCATACTTGGGCTCTTTGTCGTTGACGCTATGCCCCCCAGCGATCACCCCTCCGGCCTCGGCGACTTTCTCAGCGCCTCCACGCAGGATCTCTCCCAACAACTCCATGCCCAGCGATTCCGGGAAGGCAACCAAGTTGATGGCGAACAACACCTCGCCCCCCATCGCATAGATATCCGACAAGGCGTTGGCGGCCGCGATCGCGCCAAAGTCGTACGCGTCATCGACGACCGGCGGAAAAAAATCCGTGGTCGTGATGATGGCCTGCGATTCGTTCAATTGGTAGACCGCCGCATCATCAGGATGGTTCAAGCCCACCAAGAGATTCGGGTAGTCCGCCGGGTTGAACAATTGGCGAAGTGGTGCAATCGCTTGAGCCAGAGACCCTGGCCCTAACTTCGACGCTCACCCCGCACAACTGGCGTAGGAAGTCAAACGAACTTGTTTGTCGGTGTTCATGGAATGGAGTTCAAGGAATGGATCGATCCGAGCGACATGAGCGTCAGTGTTGTTGGTCAACACTGGTTGCCCAACGACGACGAATCTTATCACGCTCGACCAAAACCGACTATTAGGGTGTTCACGAGCGGACCAAGCAGCGTACGTGGCGTAGCCAATCTGTTGCTCGATCAAATCTGCGTCGCTCCGTTGCAAACGTTGCCGTGCCGCTTGCCG
>JAUXWY010000132.1 GCA_030681235.1 Pirellulaceae bacterium
ACCGAACGAACCGGTTGTTTGAAACTACCGAGCGCCGGCCAAATTGCATCCAGCCCACGGAGGAAAATTTTTTCCTTGGCCAAATCCAGCAACAAGACGTCACCGTAAGCATGAGCGACAGCGACAATCGTGTCGATGACAATCATAAATGGACGTAACTTCGGGACGTACGCCACCAGATTGGCGATCACATTGACATCTTTCAGAACCATTTTCACAGTTAGTGTATATCCGGCCTGCTCTTTAATTCGAATCATCGCGTCGTACAGTGCGGCGCCCGTCTGATGATGCCCCATGCGACCGTCGGAGTCCAAGCGGATAATCTCGACACAGTTCTCGACAATTTCTTTGTCCCAGTCGTGGATGCGAGAGGCGGGGAGCGTTTGACCTCCGCGTTCGGTCAATGACGGATAATGGGCGGACTTCTTGTCCTGAATTTCCCGACTCATTTCCTCGCTCTCAGGAAAATTCGTTGGCGGCGATGCATCATCTCGTTCCACTTGAAGCGAACCAAGTCCTTCATGCAAGACACAGAGCGCCGTGAGTTCGCCCATCAAATGATTGGTGGCAGTCACGGCATTCATGCCGCGTGCGGCCACCAAGGCATTGGAGTAAGCTGCGGCGTCCGCAGCCTGTTGTACTTCCAGTTTGCTGGCAACACGTTCCGCGATACCGCCGACAAAACAGCAGGCAATGCCGAGCCCCAAAGCAATAATCGCCACCACCAGACTAATTTGGCCCCGTTGGTTGCGATGTAGCTGAACGCTGTTGATCAGCAATCGGTTGAGTACCCTTCGGGCGCATTCAATATCCGGCATAGTTTATGCCCAATCGTTGCTCGGTGTTTCTGGGGGCTTCATCCGGCAAGTTGATCACGGCCTCCAATTCTCGCTGATACTCTGAATCGTCAATCGTCCCCAAGACAACTCCCAAGAACGGAAACATCAAAGGGTAGTCGTAGCGAAGTCGGAGGCTGACCATTGTGGTGTCACCATCCGAAGTCTCTTGCAACTCCACTCGAATTCTGTCGACCGATGAAATCTCCTTACGGGCAAAGTAGGATGCCTGGATAGGCTGCTTTGCCACAGACTCGTATGCCCGCCACAAAGGAGTCGAAGCATCTTCTTCGGACAGAGGCTTCGAATCCTGCGCGGCCAGCCCGCGAGCAAATGGCAAGAAGGCTCGCTGGGCCGCTTTCTCCGCCAAGTCCTCTCGTTCCGCGCCCGCGGGATGGACGATCGCGGTTCGGGCGGCTGCAAATCCCGCATACACCGTTCCCAACCTAGCCAGAAATATCTGGGTGCACTCGATGACAACGCAGGTAAACAAAAACAAACTGAAAATCGCGAGCAAATAATTCAGTGTATAAGCCCCGCCGCGTTGATCCCGATGCAAGTCGGACAATCGATTCGTCCGGGAATGGCGAACCAACACTCCAGCACAACAGAAGCCAGCGAATAAACACGCCAACAACAACACCCAAACCAAGTCGTCAATGGCTGAGACTTGCCATTCCCCGTCCGCGCCGAGAAATTTCATAGCAAGGGCCAATCAATTAGAAAGCAAAACAGATTAAACAAACCCTTCAGGAGGTAGTTCATCAGGAATAACATACCAAACGCGGCCGGAACCGCGATCGCGAAATTCATGACTGCCTCGACACTCGCGCTGCCCTGCCGAATCGAACGACTCATTGACGCAAGCTCCCGTTCAAAGTTGCACCCAACTCTCCGCAGGATAACACAGATACAGGCCAAATGCCACCGCACAAAACACTCCCAGGGGCAATGTCTCGACGGGTGTATCCGGCGACCGCCACCCCAGCCACCCACGCCAGCCTGACCGATAGATCGAGGCGCAAAGCACCCATCCTGCCGCCACAATGAACGCCAACATTAGCACAACAAGCCCAGCCGGAATCCCCAGATACACGCCAATAACCGTCGCTAATTTTACGTCACCTCCACCAGCCCCACCAGTCACATAAACGCTCAACATCAGCACAAAACAAATGGTCCCTCCCAGAATCGATGCGGGCAACCCGATACACCCCAATAGTTGTGGAGTGGTCCATCCGGCTCCCTGAACCGATGGCAAGAACTCCATCCCAAACGAACCCAAGCCATTCCAAACTAGTCCGCACAAAATGGCTGGGTACGTGAGCACGTTATGAATAAGACGCCAACGCCAATCAGTCCAAGCAGCGATAATCAATACCAGGCTCAAAATCACTCCACTAATCATTCACTTAGCTCTCGTGGACCAACTAACAGGCCGGTGCCCAAACTTTCATTTCATCAATTGGCCAATTCAACTTCGACGTCGACCACAACGCGAAATCCGGTTACGCCAACGCCGTAACGTACCTCGCCTGACCCTTCTTCGATCTCCGGAGATATTCTATTTGTGATCCGAAAATCATCCGCCAATTGAAACGAACTAAAATTGCCACCACGGACGATCGGTTGGCCATCCTCCGTGACGCACCATTCGGAAACATTGCCAGCCATATCCCAGATCCCGTAATGCGTCGCGAAGTCGCGTCCTTGCGGAACATTGATTTGTTCAATGTTTGTGTCACCTCGCTGGCTGAACGGGGTATATGTCCCGCTGTCTTGGTAGTGCTCGATTCGGAGATAAGCATTGAGTGCGTCAATGTCTGCGGGCTCTTCCATTTTCAGCTTGGCAAACTGGAAGGCTTTCGGTCCGTTCCAATCCTCGTTGCCTCGCCCCGTACGACCCAATGCCGCCAATTCCCACTCGAACTCGGTAGGCAACCGACCGAGGAAGTATCGGGGGCAGACATCTTGGATTACCGAAAACAATGCGAACCGACTCGGCCCCCAGTCGCGGTCTTGTTTGACGTCTGGCACCGGACGTTGCCGACCTATTTGATCGATTTCGTACTTCAAATAATCCATATGAAAATTAGTGATCTCCGTGACTGAAAGGTAGAACGGCCGTTTCAGTGAGACCTGCCGAGCCGGAATTTCCTGGGGCATCGCCCCACCTGCTCGCCCGACTGGATAAGAGCCCGTCACATCCGAACCAATCAGTCGTAAAACCAAGGGCATGCCACTGTCCGCCAACGCGATCAATTCAAGTTCGGATGGCAAACCTGTATAAGGATCTGTGCTGGTTCCGCGTCGAGCTTGATAGCCCTCCGGAAGGATCGGAGTTAATTTGCGACTTGCCGCGGGGGACGGTTCCAGGTTAAGCTCTTGTGGCAGGTATCCCGGACCCTGGACTTTCATGGGCACGCGTGGCTTTACCATCCAGGTGCGATCCTTAACCGGGACGATCTGATCACCTTGCATCAATTCAATCCGACCGTTGAAGCGTTCACCAAACGAGAGTGACACGTATTCGGGTGCCATCTTTTCAACTGAGATTTGGTCCGCGACAGACGGTTCCGGGATCACGGGAGGTGTTTCCGTTTGGACTCCTGCTACCGAGTCGTTCTTAACAACGGCGTCGTCGATTCGTTGTCCGAATTTCCAAACAAGAATTCCCAGGATCATGATCGACAACAACACGATGAGACTTAGCGGGACGGCCAATCGTCGCCAGGATGCTTCGGTCGCTCCGTGACGCGACGGTCCGGTCACGCCCGTAGACCCTGATGGTGTGCGATTGGAACTCGGATCAGCCGATCCGGTATGGGTCTGTTGGTACGGCTGTCGAATCTCTTCTCGCTCCTCCGCACCCGCCATGCCGACCCGGGCTTCGGGGGAAGGCGGCGGAACGGTAATCGTGACGTCTTTGCGTTTCGCCAACGATTCTAATACCTGACGAGCGGATTGCGGACGCTCGCTAACCAACTTGGAGGTCATCCGTGCCACCAATTCACGTAGCTCTTTGGGTAACCGATCTAGTAATCCCACGCTGGCTAATGAGTCGTGCTTCCGTGCATGCCAGCTCAACCAACTTGACTGAAGAGTCTCGGTGGTTTGATCATCAACCGGAAAATGGGTGGAGAATGTCGGGCCACACGCCAAAGCCGCGAGGCTCATTCCCAATGAATAAAAGTCGGCCGTGACGCCGATGGTGCCTAGTTCGGGATTGATCGTTTCCGGTGGCGTAAATTCATGGTGGGCAATCCGCGCAGTAACCTCTCCGTCGATCAACAATCCCGGAGAGTAATCCAACTTTGCAAAACCTTTCTGCGTAACGAGAATGCTGGCCGGGCAAACGCCGCCGTGGATAATTTCCAAGGAGTGATACTGCTCTAAAGCCTCCAACATTTGACGCAACAGAGTGAGTAATTGCTCGGCGCTCAACGGTTGCGCCACATGATAGTTGCCCAGGTGGCCGTCAGCGTTCTCGGTCACGATCCATCCGAAATCTCGGACCGGCGGCAAGCTGCTAACCACATGTCGATGGGATATTCTTAATGGAACCAGGATGGAGGACCAAACGCTGTCCAATCGCGGCCCCAACAACGATTCTGCTAGTGCGATAATTCGGACCGGACGATCGCCACTCGCACGGTCGTTGCCGGAATAAACCGGTGCGAAACAACCTGGTGGCAGTGCGTCAAAAATATCATAAAGGGAATTGACGGCCATAAATCTTCCTAATTCCTGCGAGCAACTTCATTCTAAAAGTTCACTCAGCCTGGTGTAGAGTTGTAGCTCGAACATCTCATCAACGCGTTCGCGCGGTTCCCAATCCACGTCCGTTGTCCAAACTTTTTCGGCCAATCGACGTCGCAGTATTTCTCGAGCCGCCTGGATGTGTCGGCTAAAGGTAGCGACATCTTGTGGGTTGCGCCAGGCCAATTGAATTTGTTCGCGCACGATCGTTAGTTCTCGATCGTCGTTATCGCGAAGTTGTTCTAGCAAGTACTTCAGGGTCACCGTTGGCTCTTGCGAACGAGCGATGCGATTGCCCCACAGCGCCAATCCGATTACGAGCAGCACGACGACGAACAACCCGAGCACAATCCACGGACCAACTCGCGATGCGCGGGACTTGGAAGTCGGTAAAGGCTCCACATCGTTTGTCGGGCGAGGTGTCTTGGTCGTTACCGTCGAGGTCGGTGGTGATTTTGACGGTTGGGGTGACGCCACCTCTTGCTTCTGACCCGGCCGAAGTTCTAACCAATAGCCATTGACCAACTCCACGCGCTCCCCACGCGACCACGAGATTCCCTTGTTCAGTTCGGCAACCACCCCGCCAATCCGCTGAACATGATCCGAGCGAGGATAGACCATAGCCCGCGCGGCGTCTCCGTCCTGGAAATTCAAGGTCAAGCAAATGGGCGCCAACTCCTCAGCGCTGATCTGTAAATCGGCATCGCTGGAACTGCCCACGCGGAGCACACGTCGGTCAACATTGCATTGCCCGCGGCTTTCATCGCCGACTCCCCAGACTACAACCTGCGTTACTTTGGACATTGCCGCACTCGAAATTCCTCGTCTAGTTAAGCCCACCCACCACCTGCATTATAAACGGGGCCAGCATAATAAACATGCACGCCATCGCGATGATAAAACCCGGTCCGGAAATCTTTACTTTGGCCTCCGCAGAGGCCTTTTCAATCCATTGACTTCTACGTCGCAACATTTCATCCGATTGATTTCGCAGAATGCTCACTAAGGGGACACCCAAGTCTAGCCCCTGATTCAGCGACGAAACGAAGTATCGGACATGATCATCCGGATATCGATCCGCAAACTGACGCAATGCTTCGGATTGAGCAACACCGCGTTCAATCTTTCTCGCGACTTCGCCCAACTCTTCGCCAATCGGGTGATCCGCATTCTCTCGTGCCGCCGCCTGCAAAGCGTCTTGAAAAGAACCACCAGCTTCCATGACGAGGGCCATCAAGTCTACCAAATACGGCAGACGACGGACCAAATTTTTGCGCCGCGTTTGCCCAGCCGCTTTGACCTGAGATACGAACATCAAGCCCCCCAAAAAAGCTGTGATACCAAATACGAAAAACGCCACCACCAGCGGAAAGAGCAACAGACTGATCGTCCCGAAGATGAACCCGCATCCCAGTCCGACCAAAATACCGCCAGCGGACACTTCCGATTGCTTCCAAGGTCGCTGTCCGTCGCTAATTTCTTCGGTCGGATTGTCGCCAAACCAGACAGCTAAATCACGTATCCCGACCTCGCACCAATAATACACTTGGCTGTTGGTGCGCAGACGCTCGCGCCGGGCTTGCTCCACCGTCGTCAGTCCCTCAAGCTGCCTTGGTGACAATAACAAATGGACAAAGAACATGCCCAGTGAAGTAAAAGCGAAAAAGACCATGGTGGACGACGCCAATTCCAACCAATCCAGCGATGTGGGCAATAAAATCATCTTTAGCTTTCCTGTTAACTCGGCGTCAACTTCCCCAAGAGGCCCTGGTTCATTTGGTTTGCCAACCGTACCGTTCCTCGCAGAATGCTAAGCATCGATGGCCACGATCTTGTCCGACCACACAATCGCCCCGAAAATCACCGCTGCGATCAGTATCAGCATGATCTGTCCGCCGACACTCGTGAAGTACAGTAGCGTACCGGACGGGTACAGGAATACGAAAGCCAACAAAAACACCACCGGGAAAATGGCCAAGACTTTGACCACCCGTTTTCCCTCGGCGGTGTCCGATTCGATCTTCTTTTCTAAACGATGATGCTCCTGTAAGCTCAACGCAATTCGCTCCAAAGTTTTTGATAAGTTTCCGCCTCGATCCCAACAGGTCAACACCGCCGAAGCAAATAGATTGAATTCATCCAATCGCAAACGATTGCGAACATCCAGAATCACTTCCTCAAAATTTCGGCCATGCGTGTATTCGGTGTGCACCCGTTGCAAGGACAGTTTGAATGGCTCGGCCACTTCAGCGGCGGCCACCTGAAACGCGTCCGGCAACGACAATCCGGCTCGGCAGGAGTTGGCAATTGCGACGCACGCTTCGACCAACTGTCCGCGAATTCTTGCTTGTTGCCTCAGCAAATATGCGTGTAAAATCACCGGCAGAATCAACAGCACAATCACACAAAACGCGATGGCTAGGATCAACGTCTGTGTCAGCCATCCTACGACCAACGCGAATACCAGCAAAAATCCCGTCAGACGAATAACCTGTGGCCACGCGTGACGGGTGATGTCCAATGCCACCAACCGGCGCAGATCCGCTTGCAACAGACGTTGCGCCAGCAACTCCCAGATCGGCAAAACCAAAAGCAGTCCCGTCCCCGCTGCAATTCCCACAAAGACCGAAGTCAGCATCGCCCATCCCTTTGCTTCTCAAGACAAAAAAGCCGACATGTCAATTAGACGTTTTTCCATCAAGTGACCGATAAACGTTGGCAAACGCCCTGTGGGCCGCAACCGAGGTGGATCGGCCGCGCTTAGAGCAAATAATTGCCGGATACGAATGCGGCCTGTCTGATCATCAATCTCCAAAACTTCAGAAATCTCAGTGACCAACCTTCGCGACCCAACCCGATTCAATTGGACGATCAAGTGAATCGCCGATACGATCTGCTGTCGAATGGAGACCACCGGCAAATTCGAGTCGGATGCTACCAGTACTTCTAAACGACTCAAGGCATCCTCCGGTGAGTTGCTGTGTACCGTGGCCAAGCATCCCGAATGGCCAGTATTCATCGCCTGCAACATGTCGATGGCCTCACCGCCACGAACCTCACCCACGATGATCCGTGTCGGCCGCATCCGCAAGGCATTCTTGACCAAATCACGAATCGTCAAGGCCCCAGCGCCTTCGATGTTTTCCTGTTTCGTCTCCAATCCCACCACGTGTTCCTGCATGATCTGCAATTCCGCAGTGTCTTCGATCGTTATCACGCGATCTTTTGGATCAAAAAACTCGGTCAAGCAGTTTAGGAGCGTTGTCTTACCGCTTCCGGTTCCACCCGAAATCAACACATTGCACTTGTAGCGAATGCAGGCATGCAAAAAGCTGCTCGCCGCTTCGGTAACTGACTGGTAGCGGACCAAGTCGTCCATCCGCAAAGAATGCAACGGAAACTTACGAATCGTCAGGCACGGCCCTTTGATGGCCACCGGTGGGATGACGGCATTAACCCGACTTCCATCCGGAAGGCGCGCATCCACTAAGGGCTTGGATTTGTCAATTCGACGTCCTACTTTGGACACGATCCTTTGAATCACAGCTTCCGTCACTCGGTCCGATAAGAAGCGACGTCCTGAGTTCAATAACTGCCCCTCTCGTTCGACGTAGATGTGGTTGCTGTCCACGACCATGATTTCCGATACCGCACTGGAGCGAAGCAAGTCCTCTAAAGGTCCAAATCCAAATAAAGTGTCCTTGATCTGCTTCTTGCAAAATCGAGCAGCCAAATACAGTAACGGTTCCGGAAAACTCTTGGCGGCTAGATTGTCCCAGACGTCCCAATAATGCTCCGTGATCACTCGTAATCGATTCTCATTGGTTGCTTCGCTGATCCGTGGTCGCAACAACGCAAAGATGGCCGTTGTTTTCTGCAGCGCGTCCCGTTCATGCTCCGGCACCATGGTCTGGGAGTCGACCCAAGTATCGGTCGAGGTCCAAATCGAGGGTCGTTGTTGATCGGATGCTTCCATGCTATCCAAGAATTGTTGCAGGATGGATCGACCTGCGGCATGCAACATCAGCGGGCGTTGCTCCGGGGTGAATAACCCTCGATCCACTGCTACACTTTCAATCTTTCGCTCGACCAGCTCAATATACTGACTGGAATTTTGGCGGGAATCATCTGCCTTGCTCAAGTCCAATATCTTGAACAAGTCGGCATGAATCTGACCCAAGAAGTTGGTTAACTCAAATTCCAAGCGGACTCTCGGACTCTCGGTTTCGGCCACTTCTTGAGCTTGAGTCACAGTTAACAGATAGGGGCCCATCTCGATGAGCCCATTCGTCACCAGGGCAATCGATTCGTTTGGCTTGATAAGTCGGTCCTGAAATTTCGCCTGTCCGGCGACCAACGTAAAATGCCAAACACCCTGTTGATATTCAAATCGTGCAGCCTGTGCCGGCACAAGCGGCGAGGCAAGACAAATGTCGCAATCCGGCGACCTGCCAACCCTCAGCGGACTCCGGGTGGCTTCCAAACGCGTTTGTGAATTGGGATCCCAAATACTGCTGTAGGTAATTTTCATCGGGGTCTTTAATTCAGTCGGCCAGTCATTCGTGGCATTAGATTCCCCCGGGGCCCTTTCGGAAACCGGTCACTCATCCTAGCCCGACGATCGAGCCCCAAACGCAATGGCGACGATCCGATTCTGCGCGATCAACTCCAACAGCAACTGCGCGTTGATGTCGGTATCTAATTCTTCATCGACCTCGATACAAATCGTGGTCGGACGCCCGTCCGCCGCCCTCGCGGCCAATGTCGTACCCTCCCCAATCGCCACAACGCGAAATGGTGCCGTCAGGCGAAAAACGGGCTCCTCGAATTCAAAGTCCTCGTAGACAAAACGCACAGCTTCTCCGACAGCCAGGAAACGGGGTTCGTATTTAACGCCTTCTAGAGATACATTGACGGCCACTTTGCCTGCCGTCAGGCGAAACACTTCTGGCGTCGCCAAGTCACTCCGCAGAATCGGCGTGCCCGGCTCCAATTGCCGACTCAAGGCCAGTCCATCATACAAGACTGCATGGTCCGTCGAGATAAACTGTTGATCCAACTTCAAGGTCGATGGCAAATTGATGCTGGCCACATTGACGCCGTCTCCAACGGTCCGGAGTTTCCCACCCAGCGCCAGCCGCTCGGCCGCGACCAGATAGGATTGCATTTCGCCCTTTTGACTTTGCAGCGTTTGGTAGTGCATGACCGCCGCCAGCAACCCAAACACCAGTGGCAGCAAGAACGCCAGTATCGTTCGACTCAACATGATGCGTTACTCGGTAATCAATCAGGTTAGAGGTGGTTACGGCCCAAAACGGTCGCCTCATCCAGCAGGCGGCGAAGCCCAGAGTCGGCAAGGTCCACGAACGTCATCGTCCGAGCTGGAGCCTCAAAACGAATTTATCTGTCGGTGGCCCCACAATCAAAAATGAGACTAACCAAAAGGCTTGATATCCTTGCCACCCTTATCGCCGCCACCCGAACCTAAAATGGAGTCGGCTGCATTCTTGATAGACTCCCAAAACACAGCGACTAAACTGACAACGGCGACCAAAATTAGTGCGCCTACAGCGATCCACATCACATTATCCACCGCCGCGGCAGCGGACCGGTCTTTGTGCAAGTCACGCAACCACTTACTCACCTTTAGCCGTCCGGTCGTCAAGATCCACAACATTTGCACTCTCCCAATCCAGTTGGTATCAGTATCTATTGATGGTTAACAAACTGCCCTTGAAAAATCACGCATCCGGACCGATGAGCCACTTCGAAGACGAACGGGCGATCGATCTTCAATTGGCGATAGTCGCCTCGATCCATACCACGAGGAACTCCAGCTACCGTGGTTACGGACTCCGCCATCACTCCTTGTAGGTCCAGACGCACACGAGTCGATTGTACCATTGAGCCAATCACAGATCTACTGTCGATCTCTGAAAAATTGGCGTCCGGTGAAAGCGATATCTCCAAACCCAACAACGCAGCAATCTCGGACCGCTCGATGATATTGGCAACTTCCAAAATCGGGAGTTGTAGTTCTGTTTTGACCGCCTCTTGTGGCTCCAAAGACACCGGAAATTTGGCCATATTCGCGAGCAACTGCTGCAGGCCTTCAGGGCCTTCGTCGGCGGGTAAAATAATTCGCAGCGAAAAACTGGGATCGCGCAGCGGCACAACGATCACTTGCTGGCCATGCCACTCGAAGCTCTCTACCAGGCCTTTAACGGAAACTCCTGCAACACGCTGCACGCCTTCAAAGCCGCGAAACTCAAATTCGTTGATCAAGCTTGCGGTCCCATCCCAGGCCGACCGAAACTTGCAGAGATTAACCAACAGAAATTGGGTATCGTTCAGCTCCATACCTTCGAACGCGGACGGCCCAAACTGTTGGTTTGTTGCTTGTTGCAGCCATTCCGCAACATCGGGTGACGCCAACACGGTCGCATCCAAGCTGGGGACCGTTGCTATCGCACCCCGGAAAACCTCTCGGACCCACGCCGTAAACGCACCGCTGGGCGACAAAGACGTATTGTACAAGAACAAATTGTAATTCTTGAGATTTCCGGTCTCTGCGTCGACAGTAGGCTTTCGAATCATCTTTAGGTGGCGTTCGCGAAAGATGGTACCACCATTCGAGTCGAAGCCGTCGACCACCAATTCTCCCTGGCTGGTACGGACAATCGCTTCCCACTCTTGTACCGAACGAATCGGCCGGCCGTTGGCAACCAAAATCAAGTCGCCCGGACGCAGGACTTCGGCAGCAACTTCCGCATCCAGCTCAGTGACGACAACCCCATAACGTCCGTTCTCCACGACTTGTCCTGGAAACTGATTCTCTACTGAAGCCGAGGCTAGAAACCAGTGTCCCCAGGCCTCTTCCAAGGATTCCATCGACACGTCGGGCCCGACGCGATTTCCTCCCAGCACGGCGTTGCGCAGCTCGTTCCGACTTTTCCCCCGCGCCCCCTCCGACAGCAAACCGACCACTTGCGTCAGGCCGTAAGGACATAACACCCAATTTCGATTGGGTGTCTCACGTGACATCACTTGATAGACTCGCCGAGCAACCCGGTTAGGTTCGACATGAACGGATGATGCTGCGGGAAGCTGTGGCGCCGCCAGAACCGCATCGCTTCCGAAGCAACAACCGACCAAGAGCAACATCGAAAAACGAAGCCGATCCATGCTAAGAGCTCCTTCACTGGTTGGCCGTTCGGTCGTAGCGAACCGAAACGCCGGCTCGCACGGCACCAGGGATTTTTTGCACCATCAAAACCTTGGCCTGATGTTCGGGCCCAACTCCGGTCCCCGCCGATCCGCGAGTTTTTGCTAATGCCCCTTCTTCAGGGTCCTTTAGGAGCTCCTCGTGGTTATTAAACGCGCGAAAGAAATTCGCATGAACCGTCCCAACATTCATGGCGAATCCCTGTTGATAGGCCAAGGAATCCTCTTTAGCCACGATTGAAAACTTGTTGGCCGTTTGGCTATCCTTCTGCCAACCGCGAATCACCGTCGACTTTCCGGCCGGAATGTACCACAGCAAACGCTTGGTCTTGGAAAAGAACCCACTGTCCACGCCGTCGATTTGCAGGTTGACTAATACATCAAACGGAGCATGGTTGTATAACGCAACTTCGTAGTACTCTTCGGATTTGAACCCTACCATCGCCAGCCCGTCGCGATAAATGCTGTGCGTGAGAGGTTTGTCATTGCTCCGAATTTGTATCCCGAACATGCCATCTTTTTTTGCGTACACCACGCCATCTTGAATGTGCTGTTGCGGGAGTTGTCCCAGATTGGGGCGCAACGCCGTTTGCGGCGATTGATTATTTGGTTTGGCAGAGCCAGGTACCAGCGGTACCTTCGCGGTGTCCGGATCCAAGTATCCAACGACTGCCGCATCAACAACCGAGGCCGGCAATGGAGACGACGCCCCGGTGCGACGATCACTCAGATCCACGGGAATCGCCATTTCGCGGGCAATCTCTTCAGAGTTCTTCTGCTCCAGCGTAAACTTTAGCGGTGGCCCCTGCGGTTGCTGGTTGCTATCGTGCACCGCAAATCCCAAAGTGTAATACGGTGGTTTATCTTGGTCGCTTTTGGGTGGCACCATCTTCACCGTGACAACCAGGAAACTCTTGGCCCGACCCGTTTTCGCGACTTGCAAGCCCTGGTCCATCAGCGCGCTTCGCAGGGCGTTCATGATCTTGTTTCGCAGCGCGTCTTCAAACGTTCCTTCGACTCGGATCACTAACTCCCGAATCCCACCCATGCGTAACTCGCCACCTAATTCGGCAGCTTTGCTGTCAATCAATGATTCGATACTCGCCGAGGTCGTCAAGGAAGGTTCGGTCGGCGACTCTCGCACATCGACGTCGGCAAAACAATGCCCTGCCATCGTGACCAACGCAACCACTAGCCAAAGGCTTCGTTGTTTCTTCATGACCATGCTTTCCTTTTAACGATTTCTCAACGCCGTTTGCAATTGATACGTCTGACCGGACTTGTGATCCTCAACCAGCAACTCCAACGACCCATTGGTTTGATTGATCAACCGCACCGCTGTTTGCTGATCGCTAACGCTCGTTCCGTTGACTGCTAAGATGAAGTCGCCCGCCTCAAGTTCGATTCCCGTCTGCCCCGTCGACCGTACCACACATCGAGTCGCAGGAGACCCAGGGGTAACACTTTGAATCATGACCCCTTGGTTCGTTGTGACCAACGAGACGCCTAACGGAACTCGCCCGCTACCACCGGGATTGCCGCCACCGGGATTGCCGCCACCGGGCAAGTTCGCCGTCAAGGTGAGCAAGCTACCCGTGTTGATATCTCGGACTTGCAGACTCGTCCGCCCGCTAGCCGATTGGATCAATCGACTTGCGTGTTCCGCACTGCTCACCTGCTGCCCATTGATCGAATAGATTTCGTCGCCAACTTCCAAGCGAATCACTTCCCCGGCATTATTCAGCAGGTTTTCCGCCGCACTGCCGCTCGAAACTGCGACGACAATCGCGGCACCGTCGGGACCGTTGCCCATTTCGATTCCCAGCCGAGTCATTCCGGCCAAGCCACCACCGACCCCACCTCCCATGCCGTCGATGATTGCTCCGCCGCCGGATTCAAAAGCACCGCTGAGCTTGCCTGCTGCGGCACCGTCCCAAACGACCAATGAAAACTGGCTTCCCGCCGAATTGACTTGGTTCTGCAAGTCGCTGAGCGAGTTAATTTGACGACCGTTGAACTCACGAATCGACTCGCCGTATTCCAACAACCAACGGCGACCATCGGACATCCGCAGGTTGTTGCCGGGTGTTCCCTCAAGCGAGTTGACGACGAAAATAAATCCGTCCGGCGGGGCAAAGAAGCCGGTACCCAGGCGCTCTGAGAACCAATAGTTTGCCGGCGCCGATTGGTCGGACGCGACCACGGTCAATCCTTGATGCCGCCACAACCAAGTTCCATCAGACCCTGGAAACTTGTACGCGGTCAGGTCTTGATTGACCCGCACCGAGTCCACCACGACACCATCTCTCAACGTTTGCCGTTCGAGATAAAGCGAACCAGTACTCGGATCGATTTTTGTTGGACTGTTAACTACGACGACGGTTGGTTCCGGCTTTCGGTATTGCACTGCCAATTGCAGCGAACGCGGCGACTGCACGTATTGAATTTGCGAATCGGACGGACGTCGCAAGCCTTCCCCATGGTTTTTGGTGAATTCTTCACTCGTCGATTTAGTCGCCGTTTCGATGACCTGCTGCCAAGTCAGCTGGTCATTCGACGCATTTGTCGCCAACGTCTCGAGCAACTGCCAAGTGAATATTCCTCCTTTTTCCTGATTGCCATAGCTATCCGCCAATTCCCCTTCACTGGCCGAGACAACATCGACGACACCCGAGCATTCCAGAAACAACCGACGATACAACGGTGAAATGGTCGCTTTTTGCGAGTCGTAGCTACGCGCTTCACGAACGTTCTTGTTATAGTCCGAATCGCGAACCACAGCACAGGCATCCGAAACGATCAGCTGCAAGCGTGCGTTCGAGCTCTTAACGGCGGCCACAACCTCACTGCGCGGTACCGTTCCACCTTTGAGTTCTAGAAAGTAAGCTCCATTGGCGGATGAACCATGGCCACTGTAATGGAAGTAGATCGCGTCCTGAGGGCCTGCTTTCCGAGTGAGGTCCGCTAAGGCGCGGCGTAGGTTGTCCGGTGTGAACTTATCGCCATCCACCGATTGAATCTCGTACGGCGGCGGTTGGGTCCCCGCTAATTTCTGTAACGTATTTCGAATCGAATTCAGGTCCGCCAGGCAACTGCTGCCGATGCTACTTTTCGGGTCCGCTACGTTAGCTGTGTCAGCAACTACCAACACATAAAGTTTTCCCTGGGCCGAAACGCAATCGGCCAATAGCGTTGCTGACACCAGCACCGCCAGAAGAAACTTACCGATTATCATCTTGTTGCGCACGAAAATCTCCCATACAAGACAATCATCAACGGAAACCAACAGTGAACTGGGACTGCGTTTTCGGTATTCCGCAGAGCTTCTTGCGAAGCAGGATAACACATCCATTCTAGACTGTCAACAAATCGAGTTAAGGACATTCGGATTGATTCGGCGCATTCCCCGCCTTTTGCCGCATGCCGTTGAGACGAACTGCGAGCAATTCTCTGAAGATTCGCGGCCGCTCCGTTGGTGTTGGTCGATTCGCACTGTTATCAATTCATCGCATTTGACCTGTTTGTCGGAACAGCCAATTTGGCTCCAAAACTGTTACCAGCGACAGTGAAAGGTCGATCATCGATCAACGTGGGAACGTAAATCGCTTGATGGGTAAGGAAAGGCGCCGGAGCCACTCGACTATAATATCCGACAAACCGCCCGTTGATCAGATAGGCTCCGACGGCCGGGTACTGAGGCCCGGCCGCGAAGTCCAAAGGCGCGACTTCAAAACAACGTTGCACGACCCAATCCACCGGGCGCTTGCGAACCTCAGCCAACGCCGCCGACCACTGGGCCTCGGTGACCAAGCTGCCCATCACCACGTTGTCCCCCATGCGCCCAAAGTTCTGCTTCAGCACCCACTGCGGGCGCTGCGATTCTAGCTCGCACCAAAACTCCGGACTTTCAACTTGTCGGGCCGCCTCGTAAGTGAGCGGTGCCACTTCACGCAAAAACTCCAAATCGTCCGGTGATACGACTCCGGCCTCTTCCCAAACAGCAAACACGGCTTTGCTCTGCGTGATCAAACGCGTCAGGGGGTTCAACATCGGCCATCGTCGAATGGCCTGTTCCCAATCGCCTCGGTTCTCCAACAGTCCGAACCATTCGCCAGGATAAAATCGAATCCCCGCGGCAACTTTTTGGCCACATGCAGTGAACCCTTGCCAAGTTTTTCGTAAATGGCGCGGCGAACACAGCACACTATCCTGACCACGCTGGCGCAACAGTTGCTGCAAGACCACCATATGCTGCAAGTCTTCCGCATAACCCGTCGCGTACATCAGCGCGATCCGGCCCCGCGCGGGAACTGCCCGCAGCAACGCTTCAGCAAACTCGTCAACAAATTTCAAACCCGGATGATACGGCTGCAACAACCGCGCCGCAGAAATGATCTCATTAAAACCGCCCGGCACATCTTCGTTGAATTCACAAACTTGCCAGCGACCGTCAGGCGTTTGAAAAAAATCATAACGAGCCAGTTGCCAATCGCTGTCCGGCTCTTTTTGGATCCAGTCCCGCACGACATCTGGAATCCCCAAGCGCGCCAACAAATCCGGTCGTTGTTTCAGTCGCCTTTCGAGCCCTCGCAAGATCCGGGCCAATCGTTCGGACATTTCCACAATGAGTTGATGTTCGGCCGGAGACAGAACGAGACTCTCGGGCAGCAACCGCAGCTTCCCTTCGACGTAGCTGTCCCACTTCTGGAACTGGAATCGCAAGCGCTGATGATACGCCGCAAATTCGTCAGGGCTAATTTGCCAGCTAAAGCTTCTCATATGACTGTTCTGGCACGAATCCGTCACCATTCTCGTCCGCCAAATGCAGAACCCGAGCATTCTCAAAACCCGGTCGAACCGATTCCGACATCCATGGCCTCGTCACACGATTCACGTACGCCCACAATCTTCGAACACTAGTGTAACGAGTCGTGGACAATTTTGCCATTAGTCGGAACCGAGAGTTGACGCTTCAATGCTGGCAGACGAGTGGTTGGCAGAGGAATGGAGGTTGCCGCCTATCTGGAGCGCCAAGCTGAGCACCACGGATACGATAGTCAAACGACTCCATCGGTATTCACCAAGACGTATGACCTAGCTGAACACGAAGAACGCTTGTTTGTCACGGATCATGCAGTAACCTGCTTGCGCTATCATGTAGTGCTGGCGACACAGTGGCGGCGCGCGGCGCGGAGTATTTTCAATCGAGTCGGCATCGGAAGTTGTGGATTGTTGGCGAGCGATGCAGCCAGAGACAAAGGCTGTGATTCAGAAAGTCTCGTTTTTGGCAGATCATGTTCATTTGGCGCTAATGATCCATCCAACCGTTTCTCCAGCACTGGTTGTGACCGCCTGGATGAATGCGGCACAGAATTTGATGTGAAAGCGATTTGAGGGTGACTTGATTCGCTCGCGGATCGATCGTCTTTGGCAGCCAAGCGCTTACGTCGGCTCGTTTGGGCAGTTGCGTTCCGCCGCCGTAGCGTCGTATGTCCTTAGATGGGAATCGCAGGAAGATTGAGGTTCGGCCAGTCGCGTTTTAGATGGTTGCGCAAGAACGAAATAGCAATCCAGGCACCCATGGCCCCGCCGCCGTATATGAATACCACACAAATCAAATTAAGTTGTTCAACAGGACCCGCAAAAGCCTGACGCCCATACAAAGCCAAGCTGGCGCCAAACCCGAACACGATGCCTATAAGAATGCATGAGTACAAGATCAGTAGTCTTAGCGGGGTGCCGATTCGTTTCGTATCCAGACCGCCTATCGGTGTACGAGGTGGCGCATATGGATTTTCCGGGTAAGAACCATTCTCATTTTGCATGACATTTATTTCCCTTCGATTCTCGCGACGATTTCGCGAAACGGTTCAAATTCCTGCATGGACTTGAGATCAGGATCGCTCTTTAATCTTGCTGCGTCATCAAACCCCATTTTGACCAAGCGTTCGATTTCCGCCACACACTTTTCTGCGAACACCGCATCGGGACGCTGACCATAAGCCAACGCAAAAACTCGCGTCCGAGCAAAGATCGTCGCGGGTTTTTGGATGTTGGCCAACGAATCCATGATCTCGATGGCCCGATCGAGCTCGCCGCCTCGCACCAGACTTTGCGCGGACTTGCTGCGATACATGATCGGATCGTCGGCCTGAGGCAACTGGGCCAAAGCGTGCCAATCCGCCGCTGCTTCGGCAAATTGTAGCGACTTGTCGTACAGTTCGGCGCGTCGCAAAAGTCCGTTGTGCAAAAACGCCTGTGCCATCCGGTGATTTGGCGAGCGTTGCAGGGCCGCCTGTAGCGGCTCGATAGCTTTGATCAAAGTTGCCCCTGATTCGGCTGGCGTCTTGCTCGACGATTCCATGTCATAACGATTGATGAGATTGCCTGCTCGCAAAACTTGAGCTTCAATCGATGCCGCATGTTTCTGCAAGAAGTGGTCCAATACATTGTCGCTGGTATCGAGTGTTTTGATGGCCGAATCCGGTTGCTGGGCCTGCCGGTACACCAACGCCAGTCGGTTCAACGCACCGGCGTAAGCGACGACATGGTCCTCGCCATCGGGCAACTTTTGGCAAATCTGGGCCGCGACCTTGGCCGACGATTGGTAATATCGAATCGCCGCTTCCCATTTTGACGCCAAATCGTAGGTTTCCGCGATTCGCATCAATACCAATCGCAAGGTTGCGTGATGTTGAATGTTCCCTGGTTCGGCTTGGACGATGGCTTCGAGTGTCCCAACGGCGCGGGCGAAGTTGGTTTCTGCTTGCTCCCAGTCTTTTCGCTGCGCCAACACCGTTCCATAATTCCAATGTCCTTCCGATCGATCCGCGAGAATCTCCGAAAGATTCTCTGGCAGAGCGTCGTACAGCAGCAAGCCTTCCTGGATCAACTGATCTGCTTCTTCCACTTGCTGGCGGCGATTGGCGGCCATCCCAGCATTGACCAAGGCCGTTGCCAAGGAGCTGCGATCGGTCACACGAACGTCGTCGGACGCCACTACCTTTCGCAATATTTCAACGGCGCGCTCGTACTCCTTCCAAGCGTCATCCAATTGTTTGTTCTCATCCAGTCGCTTTGCCAATATCAAGATATCGTTCGCCAAGTCGCTGGCAACGCCAGGGTACGCCGGGAATCGTTCGTTTAAGGTCGAGCGCACCGCGACGCTCTCACGCATGGTCGTGACCGATTGTTCGAGTTGGTTGGTCCGTGACTCCATCGACGACACGTTGCGGATCACGCTTGCCAACTCCGCCCAATACGCTGGGTTTTGCGGAAAACGGTCCACCAGTTGTCGATAGACATCTCGGGCGGATTGATAATGCTTCGAGGCCGAAGGAAAATCGCCCACTCGCAACGCCAGATCGCCCAAACCGTACCAACTAAGTCCAACCCCACTCATGAATTCTGGGACGTTGGGAATCTCAGCCACCAATCGTTGCCGTATCGCCAACCCTTGCCGATATTCCTGCTCGGCTGCAGGAAATCGCCCCAGTTCCACCAGCAAGTTTCCATGGTTGTTGCAGACGTTGGCCAAGATCTCTTCGGATCCGTCCATCTTCACTTGATTGTTGTAAATCGCCTCCAACAGTTTTTTCGCGGATTGATAAACGACCAAAGCGTCTTCCCGTTTTTTCAACACTCGCAGAATGACGGCACGCGCATTTTCAGCGTTGGCTTCCGCGCGTTGTAGCTCCACCGAGTCCTTGATTTGCCGAGCCAGCTTTGCCGCTGCCAAGCCCTGCTCGGCAAATTTCAATGCCTCTTCGCTCTCGCCCGACGACAACAACGATTTGCCCAAAGCCACCGACACATCGGCCAGTGAGTGCTGCAATTCGACATTCTGCGGAGCAGACGCCGTCGCCAAATTCAGAAGCCGCACCGCTTCACGATATCCCGCAGCGACACCCGGTTCTCCCAGCAATTGTCGCAACTTAGCGACCCGAAACAAACCTTCGGCCTGGACCTTCGTGGCTTGCAATGAGGAACCTTGCACTTCCGCAAACGCCTCCCACTGTTGCAAAGCTTTGTTCAACAAGTCGCGATCGGCAGGGCTCAAATAGCTTTGCGACATGAAGCGGCGTTCGATGAATTCGTCGCTAAACGACTGTAACGCGGCAAAAGCCCGTTCCGTGGCCGTTTCCGCCAAACGGCGCTGGGCCGCTTCATCTTGTTGCGACTTTTCTGCAATCTGGCGTTGCTCCGCTTCTTTTCCACGGGCCAACTCCGCTTGCTGGGCTTGGTAGCTCACCTGTTGCAGACTGACCGTCAACACGACCAACGCGGCAGCCAGACTCAACAGTACCAAACTCACCGCAGTCACCATCACTCGATGTCGGCGGAAGAACTTCTGCAGTCGATACATGCGACTAGGTGGCGCGGCGGAAATCTGTTCGCCGGTCAGAAACCGACGGAGGTCTTCCGCCAGTCGACTGGCGGATTCGTACCGGCGCGTTCGATCCTTCTCTAAGGTCTTCATCGCGATCCAATCGAGTTCGCCACGGACCATGCGGGTCAGTCGGGCGGGTTCCATGCCTCGATTGGCGCTGATTGAGGGCAGCCCTTCATCGGTACTCAGCTTGCTACTGGGAGTGGGCGGATCGACTTCGCGGATAATCCGCAATATCTCGAGGATCGCCGCACGCCCCAATTGTTTGGCGTCGAACGGAGGTGTTCCGGTCAACAGCTCGTATAACAAAACGCCCAGCGAATAGACATCGCTCCGTGTGTCGATGTCCGGGAAGTGCGGATCGGCTTGTTCGGGCGACATGTATTGTGGGGTTCCCACCACGGCACCGACCACGGTGTTGAGTGTCTTGTCGGTCAGTGCCAAGCCCATCGCTTTAGCCACACCAAAGTCGATCACTTTGGGAACCGCGCGGCCATCGATTTCAGAAACCAAGATATTGGACGGCTTGATGTCGCGGTGGATGATCCCCTTTTGATGGGCATGCTGAATGGCCTCGCAGACCGGAATAAACAACTCGATCCGTTGGGCCAGCGACAAACGATTCTTGTCGCAATATTTGGTGATCGTCATTCCCTTGACGAGCTCCATCACGAAATACGGCATTCCCGAAGGACTCAAGCTGCCGCCATCCAAGATGCGAGCGATGTGCGGATGGTTCATCACGGCCAGGGCTTGTCGTTCCGCTTCAAACCGGGCGACGACCTGGGACGAATCCACACCCGCTTTGATCAGTTTGATGGCGACTTGGCGGCGAACAGGTTCGAATTGTTCGGCGATCCAAACAGTGCCCATGCCACCTTCGCCAATCGATCGCACCAGTTTGTAGCGACCGTTGATCAGCAGGCCAGGTTGAAACTCCATATGCGGCGAAAGCTCCGGCGGAGTCACGAAGTCATCATCCGAAGCTTCATCGTCGCGACCGGACTCCAACGTCGGCGCTGGTTCCGCAGCCCGCAACGAGAGTTCCGGAATATTCGGTACACTGGTTGTCGCCAGATTATCCGCGTGAGAACTGGAGCCCAATCGCACCTCTTCGCTTCGGATGTTCCGTAGCGTAAGTTCCTGCAAGACCCGCTCTCTTAGAAAGAGATCCTTCCCGCAGGCCCAGTCGATAAACTCGGCTTGTTGTTCGGCTGGCAAACGCAGCGCGGCGTCCACCAAAGCTTGCAGGTCGGAAGGAGTGGTCATACGGAGGCCTTCATCGAGAATGGCTTAATGAACGATCGGTGTGCAAAACGTTTCACTTGCAGGAGCATTTCTCCGGGACGTTTGCAGAATGCCTGATTCGAAGCAGGCAGAACGCAGTTTAACGACAATCGCACCTCTAAGCGAGCGACTAAACGATAGAGTCATGACTCTGTCATTCCATCTTGAAATGAGGTGGCTTACCATCGTTGGCGAAAATAGACCCATGCGGCGTGGAAAAAGTCTTGCCAGCGAATTTTCTTACCCTCGGCCACCGAACGGGCCTGGTACGACACAGCGATTTCTTGGATCGATACTTTTCGTCGCAGGAGCTTGGCGTTGATTTCCGCGCACAGCTCGAATCCTCGACTCTGCAAGTCGAGCGCTTTCATCAGCTTGGTCGGTAGCAACTTGTAGCAAGTATGTGGGTCCGAAAGTCGGCGTCCATAAAGCAGTGCCGCCCATAACGCGAGCAAGTGAACCGCCGTCCCTATCGTTCTTCATCTAACGTGCTGACTTTCAGTTGGGATGCCATTTGAATAGTCGTAAACCGTTGTCGTCACCGAGAGTTGTTCAAATGGCGGTTGATCTCGAAACCATACGTGTGGCTGCTTTAGCATTTTCGCGGCGCCTACAATCCACCAACCTCGATGGGTTGGGCCGGCTGGAGTCACCATGCTCGAGCCGCTTCGAGCATCGATTCCAAGCTTCCCATACTCCACAATTTCGGGATCATAAACTACAAAAACGGGTCGCTTGTCAGGATTCTCGGCCACCCAGCGTTTGATCGTAAGCAGATCTTGCCCCCAATCCAAATTGCTATTCCCTAAATACTTCCAACCGTGACTTGTCCCACCGATAGCTTCCGTAAAGTAGGCGTAACTTCGTGGCATGATCGACAGGCTACTTCCCGCGTACCAAAACAAAAGTACCACAACCATTGGAATCGACCAACGCGTACGCCAATTGATGCAGGCAGCACACAGTAAATACAGGCCAGGCAAAAATGGTAACACATAACGCAGGTGGTGATTGAATCCCGTTTGGCTACTCACAAACAGCAGCAAGGCCACACCTGGCAAAAGAACCAGAAGCCGCCCTCGCCACTTGATACGAGAAACTGCACGAAATTGTCGAAGACTGGCCAATGTCGTCACCAGCCCACCGATCACCAGAATCCACAGCGCGACAGGCTCTTTCAGCCAAATACCAATCACATAATAGGACCACCAACCGACATCGCGATGCTGACCCCAAAAATACGATTGAAACTTGCCTTCGAAATCCAGTTTCTGCAAATCAATTCCAATCATGTAATTCGCGGGCAACGGGGCCGGCAAATAATGCCACCACGAATCCCGAAAGCGATTGCCAATCCGACCGCCGACTGTCTGGTCGGTTGCATCATGGCCTGACAACGCTTGGCTGACAAACTCAAACTCACCCATGGGCACCAACATGCCGCGAAAGTCGTACGCCGCATGCACCACAAAGTAGCTGGTCGCGATGACCAACCCCGTCTGAATCCAACGCTCACGACTCCACCAAGCCGCACCACGTTGCCACGCCTCGGCTAGCCCAATGAGGATCAACAAGGGAGGCAGGATGAGCCACGACGCTTTACTCAGCAGCGCCAGACCGAGGCTCACTCCCAGCCACGCTGCCGTGCGTCTTCGCGGCAGCTTCAACCAGACATAATTGCACCACGCGGCCCAGAAGCCAAAGACGGCCGCAGAAACGTCCGGTGTAATCGCAGCTCCAAAAGTCAAAACCGTGGGCGAAAACACCCACAGCGTCGCAGCGACCCACGCGGTCCGTTCGGAAAACAATCGCCGCCCGATGCAAAAGATCAACCACGTTCCTAGCAGAGCGATCGGGATGACCGTCGTTCGGGCCAGAGACGTCCAAAAAAACACGGCCTCCCCTCGTTGGAATCCATACAGTCCAGCCAAAACCCATTCGGGGCGAAACCCAGTGCTCTGTCCCAACGGCTCGTATTCGATCCCGCCACCGGCCAGCCAAACGGGAATCGCACACCAGAGCCGCGTCAACGGTGGGTTGACACAGTAGGGCGAGTGATCCCCATACTGCAGTGTGTACAGTCCGCTGGGCAAATGAGCCCACTCATCCCATCCCGGCGAAGTGGCCCAGGACACCCATAACAATAGCAGCGTCTGAACCAAAAGTAACCCGAACAGCCAAACGCTTTTTCGCTTCATCTCTTCTCTCGCGTTACTGCCACCGACCATACGCCCCATTTGTCGAATACGACACCGACAAAACAAACGACCACGCAAAGCTGTGGGAACCAGTCGCCCCAATGCCAATAGAGCGTCACATGATTCGTCGGCCGCACATGATATACCGATAAGCCATCCTGGACCTCCTGAGGCTCGACTTCTCTGCCTACTTCATCGAAAACTCCGCTGAACCCACCCAGCGAACAACTGGCCAGCGGTCGCCGAAATTCCACGGCGCGCAGTTTGCCATGAAGGTGCGAGAGTCTTTGGTAGCCGCCCCACGCATCAAACAACTCGCTCAAGCTACAGGTGTTGATGGAGTACCCCGCAGTTGGATAACGGCGAAAAGATTCGCTAAAATAGATATCGTAACAGACGCTCGGGCGAACCACCAAATCGGTTTGTTCCCAATAGGCCTCGTCAATTGGTAGACTATCGCCAACGGAGCCGATGAGGTGTTCAGGGACAAGCCCTGCATGAAGCATCCAATCCGTCAGCCAGAGACGTTGCTCTATGAACGGCACTCGACACAATTTGTCTACCGACGTTGAAATTTCGCCGTGCTCCAGAATAAACAACGAATTTTTCGCAGCGCTAAGCTCCCGTTGATCTTTAAGCCAAACACCGGTGACGATTGTAAGAACTGGGTTCTCCGCTAGTTCCAAGAACCGCAATTGTTCGGAAGTTGGCTCCGTCGCATTCCATTCGAATGCAATTTCCGGTAGGAGTGCAACTACTTGTCGGGATGAAGCGTCTAGGTTGGTTTTCGCTAGTCTGTCTTGCAGCATCTGCGACCACTCTCCGCGAACTTTGCGGTCGAGGAGCCACAGTTCCATTTGAGAACTTCCACTGGCGAGTTCTTTCGCCGCGCTATATTGGTTTAGTTGGATCGTCCCGTACGCAATGGCAACGAACCAGATCACAAGTGACGCACCCCCTACACCCAACGACAGTCTTTTGGGCGTGTTCGGTATGAACCACACGACAACACCGACAGCGGCAACTCCGAACAAGAACGACAGCATCCAAACACCGCCGATATCCGCTATTTGGATCAACAGGTCGATTTGTGCGGGAATTTGTCCCAACAAGCACATGGTCAAACCGTTTCCATCTCCGGCTTTTGCGAAAACGTGGCGTGCGTATTCTCCGGCAACTAGCGCAAACGGGAAGACGAGAATTCTAAGGTTGACGTTCGATATCGCCAGCGCCCAGGCATAGATGGTTGCAGCTTGCAGCACCGAGAAAAGCAACACTAATGCCATCCACCCGCCTCCCATGACCCCACCGTAGGCACCGAGTAGCCAGCGAAACGCGGTGGCATAGAATCCTGCGGCTAATAGCGTGTTCGAAATAAAATCCCGTGGATGGACAATGATTAGCCAAGCGGCAAAAACTAGTGACACGACGGACCCGAACAGCCAACCTATGCCTTGTTCACCGTCCATAGACAAACCAATGACAGTCCCAGCGACTACCGCGAAAAGCCAACGGAGCCACGGCAATATTAGCTCTTGCAACATGTTGTTACTCACGTCTTACTCTATTCTTCGAATCGTATCGAGGCCAAAGTTACTGAGCACGTGCTCCAAGCTGGGCCAAAATCGAATCGAGTCCAAAACCGGATTGACCCAATTCGTCATAGGACAAAACCGATATCCCGATAAATGTTTCGGTACTAATCCTTCCATACTTCGGTGGTGCCGATCATGGTGTTCATGACTAATGAACAATCCGGTCCACTGCATGAACCTGATGCCCCAATTCAGACGTCTCTTCGGCAGATGAGCCCAACGATGAACCAAGTTTCCGAACCCGCAGAAAAAGCAAGCCAACCACAGCCACAGCGGAGCACCGATTAGCCAAGCACCCAATGCAACAGGAGTGCTTACGTAAAAACTAGACTGCATATTCGTCCAACCGCTGTTTTGGATCATCGCCGTTGGCTTTTGATGGTGTAGCTCATTGTATTCCGCAATCGAATCCAAAAAGTCAATGGAATCATTATGATCGACGTACTTATCTTGAATCCAATGCACAATACCTGTGATTAAGTCGGCTAGCAACCAAGCTGAAAGAACTTCGAATAGCACAGTCACTGTAAGCATTTTGCAATTCTGTCACTCACCTTAAACAATTGCTGGCCCTAAGAAGAGGCCGAACCAACAAGACCAACACTCGTTGCCAGAAATGCAAACATTAATCGCCCTGCAGGAGAACTTAACCGAATCTGAATCATAGCTTTTCCAGTACTGCTTTGATAGTGTTCAGATGAGACCGGTGGAACACCCGTGAACTCGATCGCATCGACCATTTCCGATTAACGCGACAACCTGTTCGGATGGTTGCTCACGTCATACTCTTTTTCTTCCGTCGATAGATCAGATAAAGCCCGAAAAGCACTATCCCGCCACACAAAATAGCCAACCGACGGAACCAAACCCAGGAAGAGCCAAACCCATGCTCTTCCAAATGAAAAAGTTCCCATGGCTGGGGCCCAAACTCAACGGCCGTCACGCGTGTTGTTCGAAAAAATCCATACCATTCAGAAACCGTCTGCACCGGAATCGTGTTCGCGCCGAGAAGTTCGTCATACTGAAGAACTTTCGAATTTACGGGGCTTGTTGAACTACGACTTCCGACGGAATTAAAAGAAACTGAACAAACGACATGGGGTTTCTGATTTCTGAAAACGACCTTGATATTATTCACAAAAACCTCCCCCGATTCAGCCTGCACCTTGTTTTCAAACTCAATTACCAGATTGTCCTGAACCTCCGTTGCGGCAAATCGCTTGACGTTCGCATCGAGTTCAAATTGAGAGTTTTTAATGTCGATCCCGGCTGTCAAAAAAGCCAACTCGATCTCGGAGCCGCCGGCTGTCGATGCCGAGTCTAGATACGTCTTGCATAGATTAGAGAGGATCAGCATTCCTTCCGTATTAGACCCGAGCGCGGCAACTTCCCGATGTTCCTCCTTGATCCTTGACAGAACATAACCCTCAGGCCGAACAACCAAACTGATTGTCAACTGATCCGCATTGTCAAATTCGTCGAACCGAAAATAACTTCCATCACGCGACCAGAAGTTGAATTTTCGCGGACTTTCGTCAACATGTTCATACTTTGCCTTTTCCGAAACAACGCCTTCAATAAAACAATTGCCATAAACACTACGCCGTACTTCATTCAATGATGCATGAACCGACTTCAGACGCTCCACAGTCTCCGCGTGAGTCAATTGGCGATCCACAGCATGCTCCATACTCCAAGCAACACCGCCCAGAATAGGAATGCCACCTACTAGGACCGCCAAGAGCCGCACATACGGCCTTGCCAACGACTCTTTATTGCTGACGGGTGATCGCGTCGCGATGCGATTCATTTCAAAGATAATCATAGAACACCTTTATTTCAATCGAATGACACGAGCCGCCAGCGTCATTTTAATCGGCAACCGAAGTAGGCTTGGTCGACAAAACTCACTTCTTCATTCTTTTCCTATAAATCAGATACGCTCCGAATAGCATCAGTCCAACACAGAGGAACGCCAACCGGCGAAACCAAACCCAACTGGTTCCGAATCCATGCTCTTCTAAAGAGAATAACGCCATCGGTTGTGGAGAAACTTCAACTTCTTCAATAATCGTCGTCCGAGTTTTGGTTGCCAATTTCGCCTGCGAACGCACAGGAATCACGTTCGAAC
The DNA here is from genome assembly GCA_030681235.1 of Pirellulaceae bacterium. Classification (GTDB taxonomy): domain Bacteria; phylum Planctomycetota; class Planctomycetia; order Pirellulales; family Pirellulaceae; genus M30B19. The sequence continues at coordinate 27,420 of JAUXWY010000132.1, forward strand.
CAAGCTTCGCGTCATATTCCAGTTTCTTGCCCGTTTCTTTGCCGTCTTTTTGAACAGAGAACGACCGCAATACGTTTGGCTCTTGATCCCGGAATACTACGTTGACGATCTCCCCAGCCTTTTCAAACTCAATTACAAGATCGCCATTCAGTAGTTGTGCGACAAATCGCCTAACCTTCTCATCAAGAACAAACTTAGTGTTTTCAAAACTTAGCTTCGAATCAATGATCTCATGGCTAAAGCCAACTGCCATGAAGATTAACTCTAGGCCAGATTGATAAGTAGTTTCGGTCGGATCATTAAATGCCCCATATGCGTTCACTAGAAGTAACATTCCATCTTGGTTGTCTCCAAGTTCTTCAACGACACTCTTCCCGTCCTTGCTCACCGTCAACACATACCCCTCCGGTCGAACAATTAGACTACGCTTTAGCTGATTGTCATCGTCGAATACGTCGAACCGAAAAAACCGTCCCTCACGCGACCAGTATCTGAACATTGCCGATTGTTTCTCATCTACATTTAAAAGCGACTGCTCAGCTATCGTTCCCTTGATATAACAATTCCCGTAGACCTCATGGCGTATTTCGTCAAAAGATCTGCGCAAAGACTTGAATCGCTCCAAGACTTCTTGATTCGTCAACAGCCGATCCTCGTCTGGTTCATAACCGTAAAGCGATATCTGCCACCCACACGTAAACCCAAGCGTTATCGATACCAGGAAACTGAGCCGAATAAAGTCGATTTGTAACATTTGCTTACCCGCAAACAATCCTGTAGAAAGTGTGTGAATCCGTCCGCATCGAATCGCAAAGACGGACTCACAGAAAAATCCCAATGGCTGAACGACGTTGCCAACATCTTCCGAACCAGCACTGCTAAATCAAACACGCTTCTTGAAACGTAATGAGTCAAGATTGCGTGATTGCAAGAACAGCTTATGGCAAGGCACCTTGCTTCGCGCTGCAGCGACAACCCCATATCGTTGGGGTTCCAGGATAATTGAGAATTTTTGTTCGACACTGACACAATGGATCAGGATTAGGAACTCCAATACATGCGCCCGGGGTGTCTCCGAGGCATTGTTCCCCCTCCCCTTCAATGTCGCTTATTTCCCCTGTGTTGGTGCAGCCCTCAGTAACTGGATTGGTCTTACATTCCTGCTTTGGCTGCCCACCAGAACCTGCTGCCACGATTGCGGGCCCTGGCACCATTGCCAACAAAATTGCACACGTAGCTAACAAACTCACTACTCTCTTCATCTTTCAACCTTTCAAAAAACTCGCATCGACCACTTTCGATCAACGCAACAACGAAACAACCTGTTCGGACGGTTGCCCACCCGAACGAACAACAAACACCACTTCAAGCCGTCGCCGAAACGACGGATCGTCAAAGTACAACTCGATCGCTTCCTTGCGAATTCCGTCCGCTACATTCCCGTAGATACGAAAACGGATGGTTTGCACAGCCTGCGGATCAATCGTCAACGGCAAGTCCTCGACCACGACGCAGCGACATGAATTCCTGGCACCCAAAATTCGTACTTTCTTTCCGGAAATGTTTTGCAGGCGCCACTGCCCCTCGACCACATCGCCTCGTTGAAGCACTCCCGCAAACTTCGATGCTCGATCCACCAAAACCGTTTCACCCGAAAAATAACCAAGCCCAGCGTCCATGGATCCAAACCACAAGATCGTGCCCACCAACAAACACGGGAATACAATTCGTAAGTTCCCCAGCTGCTCGCCCACCAAACCCGAACCCAAGGAAACCGGCCTCTGCCATTCTCTGCGAAACAGAATCAGCGTGCCGACAATCAACATATCCAAGAGGAACATCCAGCGAACATCAGTCGCCGTCGCACCCAAACATTGACAAGTCTCCATGCCAGCCATCCATTGCACTGACAGCAACCCAACAAACCCCAAAAACATTGATACGAGCCATCTATTCAAGGCTCGATGCCCCCACAACGTCATGCCCAAGGCGCCTAGACTGAACTCACACACTCCCCAAGCAAACACAACACCGGATGGCAGAATCAACCAAGGCGTCAGCGGCAACATGTCCGGTGAACCCAACTTGCCAGCTCCGGCAAACATCAACAATCCAGAAATGGCGACTCGCGAAATGACATACGACCATCGCCACAGCCCGCTGCTTGTTTCTGCAGTCGACGGTGCAACCGTTTCAAGACCTTGCTTACGAGCGGTTCCCGCAACATTGGTCAATCTCACCCACAAGTAAGTCCAAGCCGCCACAAAAAAGTCGCGGCTCTTGATCTTCTTGCCCTCCGCTACCGTCCGTGGCTGATACCCGATTGGCAATTCCTGAATCTCAACGCCCATCGCCAGCAGTTTGCTATTGATCTCAGCACACAACTCAAAACCATTGGATTTCAAGTCCAATGGTTCGAACAAATCCGCCTTGATCAACTTGTAACACGTATGCGGATCGCTGAGCCAACGGCCATAGATCAACCACTGGACCACCGCCAGCATCTTAACCGCGAAATAATTGAGCCTCGCTGCACCCGCCGCTCGGCCGGCTTGCAAATAACGTGCCCCATAGACAACAGGCGCGTCCTTAGTCTGCGCATAATCCAACAGCGCACCAATGTCCTGCGGATCGTATTCCAGGTCGGCATCTTGGATCACGACCCATTCCCGCGTTACCAGCGACAAGCCCGCTCGGACCGCAGCTCCTTTTCCACAGTTCTTGGACAAAGACAGCAACTTCAAACACACCTCGCTTGCCACCATTTCTGCCCGTTCGACCGTTTTATCCCCGGACCCGTCGTCCACCACGATAATCTCGGCTCCAGGCAATGCCGCTCGAACACGGCGCAATATCGTTTCAACGGTCCCCTCTTCATTGAAACACGGGACAATCACAGAAAGACGGTGTCCAGGCAAGTCATCGACCGCAATCTCTGGACGAGCCGTATCGATCGTAAAGCCGTCAATCGGAGCTACGGGATACTGATTTTCCATGCGTTATCTCCCCAAGAAAAGGTGAAAGTCCGATGCCAAATACTATTGAACGACCACCTGACCGTCGCTGCGATTGCCTAAATTGCGATGCACTTGACTATCTATGTCGTAATCGATTGTGCGCACCGATCCATCGCCCATCACAAAATGACAAACCATCGAATGAGCACTGCCAAAAATAAAGCGATCGTGATGGTTCTGTGAATCGGATTGAGGTGGTTCGGCGGTCCAGCGGCGATTGTCGGCATCGTCGCCTAGATACATCGCCTGATCGTCGCCCCCAAAATCAGCCGAATAATAGTAGGAACGCGGTACGTATTTTTCACCAACCAAATAAGTGTTGGACGCACCGTCGGTGATCTGAGCCAAGCGAACCTTCAATGTCAGAAACGCGACGCCCGTCGCCTGTTGCACATTGGGCCAGACATAGGCATTGAGATCCGCCAAGTTGCCAGAGTTCGGTCCAGGCCCCGCACTCAAGACCGTATCCCCACCATTGATCGCATAGTCCGATTTGGCAACGGTCGGAACATGGGCACTCAAATTCGCCAACAAAAAATTCTCGGTCGCGGGAGTCAATTCCGCACTGCGTCGCGAGGGGCAATGGAACCCGGGCTGCGGGGTTTGCAACAACCGAGTCAAGTTCGCTTCTCGTTCCGCGTTACTGGCTCCCATGGCCAAGTCCGCGACCGCCGCTTGTTCCAGATACGGCAACAACAAATAGGCCCAACTGCCGGGTTGGCCAAAGCGAGCATCGACACCCTTCTGCGGTCCCCAGCGATAGCCCCATCCATTGGTCGGCAAGTGCCGCTTGGCCGATTCAAAGTTAAGTGTCGCCAAACCGATTTGTTTCAGATTGTTCTGGCAAGTCGTCTTCCGTGCCGCCTCGCGTGCCATCATCACCGCCGGCACCAACAACCCCATCAACACCCCGATAATCGCAATCACGACCAAGAGTTCGACCAGCGTGAAGCCTGTTTTTCGTTTCCCCATGCCACCATTCCCCACTCAATAGAAACCAAGTACTAAGTCATCAATAATTCACATCCGTAACCAATCCCATCTTAACATCCAAGCACGCACCATCCGGCCACTTAGTCGATTGCTAAATCCGAGTCTCGGGCGTGTGTTTGCCATGCGTCTATCCAGAGTATAACGGCAGGTTTGCAGGTTTGCAGGTTTGCAGGTTTGCGCAACGTAAAGGAATCGTCCGTTAACTGATAAAAATCGGTAGTTTATGGCGGTCACAACACCGCAGTGGAATTCCGAACAATTTCCAGAAAACTGGCGTTATCGAACAGGACACTTGGTCTATGAGAGCGTTTGCGCACACTGCTCCTTCGTTAATTGCCGAAAACATCGCGTTTGGAACAGTTCTTTCCCATTGAATTGGGATTCGCCAAGTTCGTGTAGGGCCAGGTGGTTGTTACCGTTCACGCACAAACGCGGGCCGGCGCAATTTAGCCGGTCGGATCTGTTTTTTTCGCCAAGTTGGAATTCGCCAAATTTGCTCTGGCCACGCGGTTAACTAACACTCCCGGCTCTGAGCGTAAACGGTTACAGGTGGCTTAACCACCCCATTCGCTCCGCTCCGCGTCCACATCATGCATAAAAAATCCAGACCGCTCCCTGGATGGTACTTGGCCTCTGGCTGACGCCGCGATGTAGTAAGAACCCGACTCCCAATGTATCGGGACCGGGGAAGCCCGGCGGGATTTGGATTTTGGCCGGGCAGGATTTTACTTTTGGAGAGGTACAACGATCAGGTTTGGATTCGAAAAGCCGAAGCTGCGATGTTGGGGTTTGAATTCATGCGAACCCTTCCGCAAAAGGTCGACGTAAACCGATCGGCGTGCTTCGACATGGGGAAGCTGACGCGGCAAGTTGGCGGTTACCAAATAGGGATCGTAGGCAAAACTGCTGATGGCGTAATGCGTGTAACCTTGCTCACGCAGATGTTCGAAATTCTCGTCATAAGCATAAGACCGATGCAGGTCCGTGCCCGTCATCGGCTCGCCGGCTAGTTGGATACCTTCCCCTTCTGCCCAACGCTCCAACGCCGCTCGCGTGTCGCGAACCAAGTAGTGATTCAATAACACCGCGTCGTACGCGGCCAACCCAATCGCGACGATGCCACACATGGCCGCCGCGTAGCACCACAGAGGTCGCCGATGCCTCGCCCATGATGAAGCAGTTGCAGCGGTGCTTGAGTTTTCGCGTAAGCACACCGCCCAAATCGTTTGAAAACTCTTGACCGTGAAGAAAATCAAACCGGGAATCGCGGGCAAAATATAACGTGCTTCGTCGGGGTTCGGCTTGAGCGGCGAGATCTCGGGAACCAAGTACGAGACCCACACAAAGCTCAGCCAGATCCGCTCGCCGCGTTCCAACTCCGACCAGCGAAACGTCCACCAGAATACACTGCCAACCGCCATGGCGCCCAAGCCATACGTCATTCCCGGCAACAGGCTGTATTGCAGATGGTAGGTCAGATAAAAATCGCTCCACAAGATTGGCACGAAGTGACCCGTCAGAGCGTGGTTCCGTTCGTGATTGAAACCGCTAACAAAAGTTCCCCATTGTTCAAAGATAATGGCGTTCGGAAGTAAGAACCCCAATCCCGCCAGTCCCACGACCAGCATCGCCAAGAGCAAACGCGGGCGCCACATCAGCGTTCTATCCAACAACAAGAATGGCAGCGCGGCCACACCGACTAGCAATCCTTTGTAGTGACTGCCCATCGCCAATCCCCAAAACAATCCCGCGAAGAACAACCAACCTTCATGCCGAGTTCGACAATACTGCGAAAACCCGCCCAAGGCCACCGCCGACATCAGCACCAACAACATATCCTCTTTCAGGTAGTGACTATGCAAAACCATGGTGGGTGTCACCGCCAGTACACCGCCCACCAGAACCGCTCCCATACGTCCCAGATACGGCCCAGACATCAGGATGGTGACCACAGGGACACACGCGCCGATGATCGCCATCACGGTCCGCCCCAGCTCGGCCACCTCTTGCGGCGAGCGGCTCGTCTGCCAGGAATTGGCCCAACGCACCAGTTCCAACATCAAAATGGGGTGATGAAAGTCTTGCGCGCCCGTCAGGATAAAGCGAACTTTTTTGGGCTCATCGAAATGGTACCCCAACGGAAAATGATTGTTTGATAGATTGAGGATCAGTGCGAACACAAATATCGCGCCAATGGTGATCCAGAAGATGAAGGTGCCCGGTTTGTTTTGCATCACTCGACCAATTTCAATTTGAGCAGCTGGTAGCAGGAACACGATCCAGTGTACTACAACGTGCGATCTGACGTGGCAATTGCTATTTTCTAAATCTTAGATCTTTGAGTGTAACGGATGGGCGCGTTCCGCTAGACCCGGAGAATGGTTCCCGGGTGTTGTTCGGGTTTGTGTAGATCGTTCGGGACCGAGACCGTTTTGAGGCAGCGATCAGGGTGGTTGCGATAGTCTGAGGGAGCGATCGGGGCGCTCGCTCTACTATTCGGAGCGACTTCCCAGCCTGCCGAAACTCTTGGCGAGTTTCGCTGCTCGTCTTTTGGTTTTAACGCGGGGCGGAGAGGCTTTTTAGTTCTTGTAGTAGGCGGTCGACGCTGGATTTGGCGTCTCCGAATAGCATGGAGGTGTTGTCCAGATAAAAGAGCGGATTGTCGACGCCGGAATAGCCAGTGGCCATGCTGCGTTTGAGCACGACCACATGCTCGGCTTTCCAAACTTCAAGAACTGGCATGCCATAGATGGGACTGGTTGGATCGTCTTGCGCGCCTGGGTTGACGATATCGTTAGCTCCGATGATCAGCACAACACCCGTGTGTGGAAAGTCGTCGTTGATTTCGTCCATCTCCAACACGACGTCGTACGGGACATTCGCCTCGGCTAACAACACGTTCATGTGGCCGGGCAAGCGACCCGCTACCGGATGAATGGCAAAACGGGCCTTCACTCCCCGCTGCTTGAGTATCTCGCAGATCTCGCGCACGGGATGTTGGGCTTGCGCTACCGCCATCCCATAACCAGGGACGATAATCACTTCGGACGACTCCAACAACCATCGAGCGGTTTCCAAGGCGGAGGTCGTGTGGTGCTTTCTCGTTTGACCATCGCTGGCGACAACCGCTACTTCACCACCAAACCCACCGAGGATCACGCTCCAAAACGAACGATTCATGGCTCGGCACATGATGTAAGACAGAATCGCGCCGCTGCTGCCCACCAACGCTCCGGTCACGATCAACAAATCGATCTTCAACATGAATCCCGTCGCAGCCGCTGCCCAGCCGCTGTAACTGTTGAGCATCGACACCACAACCGGCATGTCGGCTCCGCCAATGGCCATCACCAAATGCGCACCCAGCACAAACGACAAAAGCGTGATGATCACCAACAAGCTCACGCCAATCGCCGTGGATTGCGTCACCAAAAAGCCCGCCGCAAAGACGATACAGGCCAAGATAACTCCAAGGTTCACATAATGTCGACCCTTGATCAACATCGACTTGCTAGACACCCGGCCACATAGTTTGCCCCAGGCCACAACGCTACCAGTAAACGTCACTCCGCCGATAAACACGCCCACCACGGTTTCGCCCAAGTGCAGGATGCCATCGCCGACTTCGTTGGCCGACGGTGGATGTCCGATGTATTGGCTCACCCCAACCAAGACAGCCGCCAAGCCAACAAAGCTATGCAGGATGGCCACCAGCTCGGGCATGGCCGTCATTTCGACTCGGGCCGCCAATACGGTGCCAATCAATCCGCCCACGACCAACGCACCCATCAAGACGATCGCGGTGCCCAGCGCCAAACCACCCACGCTGGTGTTCGCTTGTCCGTTTGGATCCAGAACGTCGGTCGCACTACCTCCAGATCCCGAACCAAACAGCCACAAGATCGCGGCGGCTACCGCGATCGCCATGCCTAGCATCCCAAACAAATTGCCCCGCCGCGACGACTGGTGTTGACTGAGTCCGCCCAAGCTGATGATAAAAAACAAACCCGAAATCAACCAAGCCAGCAACACAAGATTCTGCATGTGGATTCCTTACTTGCGAAACATTTGCAACATGCGATGCGTCACTAAGAATCCACCAGCCACATTGATCGTGGCAATCAGCACCGCGACCGCCGACAACAGGACGGCCGGCCGATACCAGTCCCCGGTCATTTGGAGAATTCCGCCAATCAAAATGATCCCGCTGATCGCATTGGTCACACTCATCAATGGTGTGTGCAATGCCGGAGCGACGTTCCAAATCAATTGGTAACCTACCAGACAAGCGAGCACAAACACGGTCATTCGCTGGACAAAGCCCGGCGGAGCTTCGAAGACCAGCCCAATCAACAACAAGGCTCCGACAAAGCCCAGCCCCAGCCATAACCATGGACTGCGCGAAGTTTTTTCTAGCGAGCGGTCCATCGCCGTTGGCCCACTGGAAATGGCGACCAGTCCAGCGGCTTTGGGAACGGGTGTCTCCAACGGAGGTGGTGGCCAATGCACCTTGCCTTGATGGACCACTAATGCTTGACGAATCACTTGATCGTTGAGATCGATGACCAAGTTGCCGTCGGAGCCCGGCGTCATGTCGCTGAGCAGGTTCGCGATGTTGTTGCCGTAGAGATTGGAAGCTTGAGTGGGCAAGCGGCTGGGGAAATCCACAAATCCGATAATATGAACGCGGTTTTCCGTTTGATATTTTTCGCCCGGTCGAGTGAGTTCGCAGTTGCCGCCTTGTTCGGCAGCCAAATCCACGATCACACTGCCCGACTTCATCGACCGGACCATATCGGCCGTGATCAACTTTGGAGCCGGTTTGCCGGGAACTAAAGCGGTCGTGATAATGATGTCCACTTCGCGAGCCTGACGGGCGAACAAGTCCATTTCGGCGCGAATGAATTCGGGACTCATTTCTTTGGCATAGCCGCCCACCCCGTCGCCGGATTCCTCCACCTGCACTTCAAGGAACTCGGCGCCCATGCTTTTGACTTGATCCTTAACTGCGGGCCGCGTATCAAAGGCGCGAACCATGGCTCCCAAGCCACGCGCGGCTCCGATCGCCGATAGTCCCGCAACGCCTGCTCCAATCACCAAGACTTTTGCCGGTGGTACTTTTCCCGCAGCCGTGATCTGCCCCGTAAAAAAACTTCCGAACGCCCCCGCCGCTTCAATCACCGCGCGATAGCCCGCAATATTGGCCATCGAACTAAGCGCGTCCATCTTCTGGGCTCGCGAGATCCGTGGAATGCGGTCCATCGCCAGAAGCGAGACTCCACGCGCCGCCGCCGCTTCCATCAGCGGGATGTTCGACGCGGGCCAGAGAAAAGAAATCGCCAGGGCTCCAGCTTTCATCCGCTCGATTTCCATCAGCGTGGGCGGTTGTAGTTTGAGCACCACATCCGCTGTTCTCCACAATTGGTCGGCATCCACCTGGACCACCGCACCGGCCTGCGAATAGCTCTGATTGGTCAGCGAAGAGTACTGGCCCGCATTGGATTCGACATGAACTTGGTAGCCCAGCTTCAAGAGTTTATTAAGCGATAGAGGCGTCGCGGCGACTCGACATTCGCCTTGCTGACATTCCTGGGGAATCGCGATGATCATGACTCAATCCTTCACGTCCAACACTTCTCAGCCGAGTGTATCCCAAAACGCGTCCGCCAACAACCCAATCGATGGAACATCTTTCCAACAACCCGTCCAATATTATTCTCGAGCATCATTTGGGCAGAATGACAAATGACTTCCGTTGCCCGTCTCGCAGCACTTCGACTGGCAACGGCTTGTTTCGATGCGCGAGCGCGTGGACCAACAGATCTGTCTCGCGGACAAAGTCCTTGCGACCGTCAAACGACACCAGAACATCGCCGGCGCGAAGTCCGGCGTGAAGAGCCCGATCGTGTGGCGCGTATTGGCCGACATGGGCGACTTCAAGCCTCGTTGGGTTCGTACGTGGATTCCTGGGTGGATCGGTAGTAACAGGCTTGAGTACCATACCGCCGATGCCGATCATCCGCAGTTGCCATGTCGACGCGCGCCAAGCGAGGTCGTCCTTCTTTCGCCAACCATCGGCCAGCCCGATCGTGACCGTGACAAGTCGACCGTCACGTCGAACTTCTGCGTCCACCTTGCCACCCGTGGCAGGAACATGGTGCAAGACCCACTGCACATCGGCCAACGACAGCATCGGCTGGCCGCCCAGGCTTTCAATCTGGTCACCGGACTTCAGCCCAGCCATCGCAGCGGCTGAGTCTGCGTCGACCTGCAACACCGTGGCGCGCTGTTGTGGGTCCAATTTCAAACCAACGACTTTGGGATGCGGAAACGGGAACAACACTTCGTCCGGGATGTCGCCGTGGGACAGGTGGTAGTCGATCTGAGCATCGCCGATTTGATGACAGTGAATGCAGCTCTTGACCACGTTTCCCACAAAATCGAGCTGCCGCCCGTACTTCCCCTTGAGGGTCGGATACAACTCGGGCGCTTTGAACGGCGGCGGTTGTCCGCGTTTCGCCTGGAGCACCGATCGATGCGACGAGAAGTCTCGATGCAACTCCAAGGCCCCCTCCAAAGCTTTTGCCAAACCCAACGCCGACACGTCGTCCGAGTGGTGAACTCGGTCCGACCGAGTTCCGTACCGCCCATAGATCGTTCCATCGGCGTTGAACAGAAAGGCCGCATAAGATTGGTCGGTATCGAATTGGAATAACGACAGGTCGAGACCATTGGTCGAAATCTGCCGCACACACACAAACTGCTTCAGCAGTTCCTGTAGACTCGCATCCGCTTCGATCACGTCGTCGTCCAACTTGACGCATTCTTCGCAGGGAATGCAACGCAGCGTGACCAACAGCGGCTTGCCCGTCCGTTTGGCTTCGGCGAAGCCTTGATCGACATTGTTGTAAATCCAGTCCGTTGAAGTTTCGAACTTGCCCTTGTCCGCTCGAACTTTTTCTTCTCGTGTCTGGCCGCTCACCAGATTTGACCAGAGAAAAACAACAGAAAACGCAACCATGACTTCGCGGGCAAACATCGGGAAACTCCCAGTTAATTGAGTCGGGGGGTGAACGACTCCAATATACCGGTTGTCGCGAATGTCGCCAGGACTTTCGGCGGCCCGCGTTTGGGCTTTGAACGGCTACGAAAAAACCGAGACCGTTAGTTATGGAGAGAAGTGGGCGTGCCAGAACTCGAATCTGGGACCTCGTCGTTATCAGCGACGCGCTCTAACCAACTGAGCTACACGCCCGTCAATGGACCATGCCAGGACGGCGAAATATGGCTGGTATCGACCGTTCTGTCAACCGGGTTCAGTTAAAGAGCAAGAGGCCAGTCGTTCCGTCGTCGTTCGATTCCCAGCGACGGCGGATCTCACGCAGACCATAGGTGCACAGGTCGAATCGATCGCTCAGACGCTGCAAAACCTCGGGCGGGGGAATTTCAGACTCGGTCTCAATCTCCGCCGCAATTTGATACGAACGGCGGCCCTGGCTGCAGAATACGACAAACGTCTGGGTGTCGTCCTGGTCGTCCCGCCGCAATGCCTCCGGGTACACGCCCGCCCAAAACAGGGTAAAGTCACCGATGTGCCGATGAATCTCGCGTTTGGCGTCTCCCAACCGATTTGCCGCCTCGGCCGCCATTTCTGTCAGCGTCAGCACGGGACGCCCCGTCACGCCGCGGATCCGATGCACCACGTCATTGCGAACGAAACGGACCAACAAGTCCGAGATATAGTCGACCATCGGGGGATCGATCACGCCCAATTCGGTTAGAAAAGTGCTTTCGGTCAATCCCGCGAAATACTGTTCGATTCGAATCCTGGGAGTAAAGTCATTCATGACGAATTCTCCGAAACTGCCAAATTTGCCAACGTTCTTGTCAAATACGGGCCTAGCGAAACTCGCCCAGAGTCTCGGCACCTCAAAAGTGTGGCGAAGTCGTTTCGCCGCCCCCCGCTGGTTCGGGGGTTCGCTGTGCAAAGCTCTCTCTTAGGACACCCATACAATTCTAGTCAATACCAATACGAATTCAAATTTTTATTCGCAATTACGTAGAAATCATTTCTGCTGAAGACGGATAATGCCGTCCCAATTGTAGGGAGCTTGTCGATTATGCTGCGTGATCAACATCGTCAACAAGTCCTTGGCACGGTCGGCGGCCGGAACGCGATGCAGTTGGTCATACGCCAGCTCCCACTGACCGCTTTGAAAATGGGCCAAGCCGGCGGCAAACACCCGCAAATCGTCATCCGTTAGCGGGCTTGTGGGGTACTCGGGCAACACTTCACAGACCTCGATGGGCTGTAACAAGCCCACCGGCAGGACCTTGCCCAGGCTGCGAATCCGGAACGGCAAGGGTTGATCGTCCACTTCCAACTCTCGTTGCAAGGCCGTCACAGTCACTTGCTCCATCAAGATGGAAGTGCCCAACTGCCGGTTCATGGTTTCCAATCGAGCGGCCAGATTCACAACGGGGCCAAAGGCCGTCACTTTCACTTGGTCTTGTGTGCCAATCTGCCCGGCGACCGCGATCCCCGACGCGATGCCCAAACCCAACTGAAATCCATGCAAGGGGTTTTCGGGGTCGGCGGACATTTCACGAAACTGACGATGAATATCGATGGCCGCTTGGCAGGCTCGGCGCACTCGATCAGCCTGCGGCAGCGGCCAGCCCCAAAAGCCCATCGTGGCATCGCCGTGAAAATCGCCGACCACACCGCGTTGACGCATGATGTGGCTGGTCGTCACACCCAACGCTTCACTGACTCGTTGCAACAGTTGCATCAGGTCGTGAGCCATTCGCTGGCTGGCGGCGGAAAAACCACGCAAGTCGCAGAACAGAATCGAGACTTCGCATTCGCGCGGACAAAACAGGTCCTCAGGCGTTGTATATTGCAATGCGTCCAGAACGACCGGTGAGAAGAACGACCGCAAGCTGGCTTGGCGGTGTTGCAGGTGGCGCAGACTCAGCAAGCTGCCCAAGATGTTCGCGACCAGTTCGGCGTACTTGATATCTTCCTGCAGACTGCTGGCCACCGTGTCGGGCGAGTCGGAGTGATGTTGTGATTGCAGGGCACCGCTGACGTACAAGACCAGCGTCTGATTCCCCACCGGCGGCAACGGTGTGACAAAAGCCCAATCGTGAGCTTGGTCCATTTGAGTGAGTGCGATTTGGCCCCCGCCGCCTTCCCACACATGCAGAACCGTTTGTTGCTTTTGAACCGCCGACATGATCAGTCGTCGGCTGGGCTGAAAGTTCGCGTCCAGGTTCAGGCGCCGATCCCAATGCAAGACGCGTACGTCGCTGGTGCCATCCACAGGCGTCGCCGCCGTTGGAGGCGAGCCACTATCGACGACCGCGACCACCGCGGCACTGGCGGCTTGCGAGATTCCGCCAAACACCACGTTGAGAACTCGGATGAACAGTTCTTGATCGGTGGCCACATCTTGGATCATCGCTGGCAACTCGGTCACGATCGCCAATCGCCGTTCAGCGTCGCGAAATCGGACTTCTGCCAATTTTTGTCGGCTGAACAGCTGTTCCCGAGTGGGATCGGGCAATTGCAACGTGGCATCGACCTGAGAGCCCGTGAGCGTGAACGTGGTACGTCCGATGACAAAGTGTTGGCCGGCGGATAGTTCGCACTGCTCAACCGCTTGGCCCTTGTAAAAAATCGCGTTGCGGGCACTGGGCAGCCGCGTCACGCGCAGGACGTCGCCGTTCCAATCCAGTTCGGCATGGCGTCGCGAGATTTGCGAATCCCAAGGTACGGACCACTGACACTGTTGGCGGCCCAACAGAACCGCCGTTCCTCGTTGCAACGGGCGGCGCCAGCGTCCTCGGCCGTCTTCTGCTTGGGCTACTAGATCCGCCATAGTGTCCTTGAAGTGTCCATGAGTTGGTTTCGAGTGTCCTGGAACTGGTCTTGTGAAATATCTGCGACCGCGACATGCTGGGAGCGCGCCGCCTGTGGGCCAAGTATTCCGTTCCTTCCTCCAATGCAACAGCTGCTAGCTGCCTGCAACCAAACCCGCAACGAACCACCATGCGATTTCATATCCGAATCGAGCGACGGCCTCGGTGTTTTTTCTGGGCTTCTCTCGCATTCTATAGCTTGGCAGTCATGTCGCCAACGGCAAGCGGAATCTCGGCGACATTCGTACCGTCATTCCCCGGCGCTCTCCGGCTCGGATCGGTGCAGGACGAAACGCAAGTCGCTCCGCCTGCGGCTCCGACGGTTCCTGCGCCCAACGCTCCGCTGCTCAACGGCCCGTCTCGTCCAACTCAAGATGAGATCAAAACGCAGTTGGATGCGGCATTGGAATCGGGACTGGACGAAGACAACAAGAAGAAAGTGCAAGAGTGGTACAAGTCGACCTCTGAACGATTAGCTCGCTTGGAAATGATCCCCGCTCGCTTGGCAGACTTTCAACAGCGAATCGCCACCGCCGATCGACGTGCCGCACAATGGCGGGAAACCAGTCAACTTAGTATCGAGCCCGCTCGTTTCAATTTAACGACGTCCACCTTGGCCGAGATGCAAAAGGAAGCGACCGACACGGACACACAAATCAAACAATGGAAGGAACGCATCGCCGCTTTGGATACCGAGCGCGATGCGTTTGTCGAACGACGCCGCGAACTGACGACTCGGATCAGTTCGATGCCCGAACGATTGGCGGAAGCCAAGTTGCAATTGCAGGCCCCGCCGCCCGAAGGGGAACCACCGGCAGTCACAAAAGCTCGTCGAACCGTTGCCCAAATTCAAATCGCGTTGTGGGAGACGGAACTGCCTGTCCTGACGTTGGAGCGGGACTACATCGATGGCGAAACGACACGCGACATTTTACGACTGGAACGCGATTGGCTGACCGCTAGGATCGATATCGAGTCGCGTTGGCTACAACAACTCAACGAAACCGTTCATCTCAAGCGGACCGAAGAAGCCCGAATCGCGTTGGAACAAGCCGAACAGCAACGGGCGACCGTTCCGAAACCATTGCAAACGTTGGCGGATGAAATCAAAGACTTGGCAGTTGAACAAGCCGCTCTTTCGCAAAAAATGTCGGCTCAACAAACACAACGTGACGCCATTGCGTTGCAGCTAAAAGCGCTGCGAGAAAAATTTGAATCGACTCAAAAGAAGGTCCGAACCGTCGGCTTGACTTCAACGATCGGTTTTTTGCTCCGTCGTCAACGAAGCGATATCCCATCGAGCGTGGAACTCCACAAGTTGCGATTGGCTCCGGGCCGGATTGGCGAGGTCCAGTTGCAGTTGTTGCAAATCGACGAGCAACGCAGCGAATTGATTCTGTTTGACGAGATCGCTCGCAAGTTACTGAACTTGGGTTCCGAACCACGAGAGTGGACGCCGACCGAACGAATGCTGGCCCAACAAGCCACCGAGATGCTCAAGGCTAAACGCGACGCTTTAGATAATTTGCTTCGCAACCAAGACGCTTACTTCAACATGTTGGTGGAGGTGGATACCGATATTCACCAACTACTACAAGTTTCGCAAGCGTATCGCAGCTACATCGACCAACGGATTTTGTGGATTCCCAGCAGTCGGCCACTTTTTCGGAACTTCGAATGGAAGAACTTGGACCAGTGGTTATTTCAGGCTGAATTGTGGCAGCAACTTGGGCAAGTGCTGGCACGTGATTTCTTTGGGCAGTGGGTGTGGTGGATCTTGTTTGGCACCGTGTGGTTTTCCATGAAACTGCAAGGGTATCACTGGCGGGCAGAAATCCAGCGTCTGGGTCGTGAAGCCAGTAGCGGGGCCTGTTCTAGTTTTCGCCCGACGTTTCAAGCTTTGGTTTATACCATTTTGATTGCGATCCCCTGGCCGCTACTGTTGTACTTTTTTGGTTGGCGAATTGAAGCCGCGATTTCATCGGCCTCCGATGTCTTTCGAAGTCAAACCGAGATCCAAGCTGTGGGTCGAGGATTTTGTGCCGCTGCCCTGGTGCTGCTCCCGCTCGAGTGTCTGCGAAACGTCTGCCGCGAGTCGGGTTTGGGAGCGGCTCACTTTGGCTGGAATTCCGGAACGTTGCAACATCGAACGAGGCTGATTCGGTTGGTGATTTATGTCGGGCTGCCCTTGGTGTTCGTCACCACGGCGCTGCATTGGGTTGATCCGGTCTTTGGCGAAGATCTAGTCGAGCGAGTTTGTTTTTTGGTGGGTTGCGGGGTGCTGCTCTATTTGGCGTTTCGAGTCCTCGAACCGCAGCGTGGTTTGTTGCGTGGATACTACGTTAAAAATACCGGTGGTTGGGCGGAACGCCTTCGCTACGTGTGGTTCGGAATTGGGGTCACCGCCCCTGTATTTTTAGCCATCCTGGCGACGACCGGTTATTACTACACGGCTTACGAGCTATCGGTTCGAATGTATTCCATGCTTTGGTTGATCATCGCACTGATTGTCGGCAGTCAGCTCATTGCCCGACTGATTTTGGTCGAGCGACGACGGGTGTTTATCGAGCAAGCCAAACAACGACGGGCTCATATCGCCTCCAGTACCAGCAGCGACAACAAAGACGATGCCGATGTGGCCGCGGCCGCTGCCATCGACTCCCAAAAAGACTGGCAAGACAAATTGGCCAAACAAACCAAACAGTCGCAAAATCTATTGCAAAGTGTGGGTGTGATGTTGGCGATTATCGGCGTGTGGTTCATGTGGGCAGATGTGGTTCCGGCCTTGCGAGTGGTGCTGCAGCAGAACTTGTGGACCACGACAGAAATCGTGGCGGTGACCGCTGGCGACGGAACTTCGGTCGATGAGTCAACCACTAAAGAAGTCGTCCGACAAATCACTCCGACCGACTTGCTGCAGGTGGTGATCGTGTTGTTGATGACGATCGCGGTGTTTCGAAATTTGCCCGGATTGGTCGATATCTTGGTTTTGAATCACCTGCCCATCGATGCGTCCACGCGAAACGCGGCTGCCGCCGTATCCAGTTATGTGGTGATCGTCATCGGCTTGGTTTGGTCGGCTCGTTTGGCCGGAATCCATTGGACTCAAGTCCAATGGCTTGTAACGGCGTTGACTTTTGGCTTGGCATTTGGGCTGCAGGAAATTTTCGCCAATTTCGTTTCGGGAATCATCATTCTGTTCGAGCGACCCGTCCGCGTCGGCGATGTGGTCACCGTGGACGGAGTGACCGGTGTGGTCACAAAAACCCGCGCCCGGGCCACCATGATTCGCGACTTTGATTTGAAAGAACTGATCGTCCCGAACAAAGAGTTTATCACGGGCCGAGTGCTCAATTGGACGTTGAGCGATGAAGTCACTCGCTTGACGCTGCCCGTGGGAATTGCCTATGGCAGTGATGTCGAGCAGGCGATTCGTTTGCTATTGGGCATCGTCCAACAACACCCCTCGGTGTTGTCCGAGCCCGCCCCTTCGGTCAATTTCGAAGCTTTTGGCGATAGCTCGTTGAATTTGATGGTTCGCGCTTATGTGAGCAAACTTGGCGAACGCGTGCCGGTTACCAGCGAGTTATTGAGGGGCTTCTATCGCACTTTGACGGATCATCAAATCGAGATCCCGTTCCCTCAACGCGACCTGCATATTCGCAGCATCACGGCGCAATGGCCGGAAATGCCAAAGGAATCAACACCTGGGTCAACGGGACGATGATCATCAAAGACAAGAGATTCAAAACAAAGCCCGCGATGAACATCTGCGCCACCGTGATCTTTCCGCTTCCAAAGACAATCGCATTTGGCGGGGTCGCCATCGGCAGCATGAACGCACAGCTGCTGGCCAGTGTCGCTGGAATTGCCAAATACAGTGGATGAACTTCCATGGATTGGGCGATCCCAATCAGCACGGGTACAAATACGCCCACCAGCGCTACATTGCTCATCACTTCTGTCAGATACAACGCGACGGCAATCAAGAAAAATAGCACTATCCAATACGGCCATGTCGGTGGAACTAAACTCGCCAACGCGTCAATGATCCCGGCTTTCCCCAGTGCTTCAGCCAAACATAATCCGCCGCCAAACAACAACAAAATGCCCCACGGCAAACGAGTCGTAACGTCCCAAGTCAATAATGGCTTTCTGAATCGCGCGTCGCCCGGCAACACGAACAGCAGCACCACGGAGAATAAAGCAATGGACGTGTCCGTCAGACCCAGCTTTGGCCAAAACCACACGATGAATTCCTTGCCAATCCACAATCCAGCGGCCAGAACAAACACAGCAAGCATCAAGGTATCGCCAAATTGCATCGGCCCTAACTTCGTGCGTTCATTGCGAATGACGACGTCGGCGTTGGCGATCTTCAACGATGTCGTTGGAAACAAAACATAGCTCAGTACCACATAGACCACGGCAAACAAAATCACCACGATCGGCAATGCCACCACCATCCAACGCCCGAAGGACACGGTAATCCCCAGTCGATTTTGCATCATTCCGGCAAACACCAGGTTCGGCGGCGTACCAATCAGGGTGGCCATCCCTCCCACATTCGCGGAAAAGGCGATGCCCAACAGCAGGGCCACCGCGAAATTCTGTTGCGATTTTTCGTTCGCTTCGCCTTGCAACAAGTTCAACACCGAGATCGCCATCGGCAACATCATCACGGTCGTCGCCGTATTGCTGATCCACATGCTTAAGAAGCCCGTGGCCAACATGAAGCCCAAAACAAGCCGTGGCGGGGACGTCCCGGTCCACGAAAGAATGTACAAGGCAATCCGCAAATGGAGCCGATAGTGCTCCAAGCCCAAGGCCAGGACAAAACCGCCAAAGAACAAAAAGACGATCGGGTGGCCGTAGTGAAGCGCCGTCTGCTCCGGAGCCATCACCGACAAAAGTGGGAATAACAGCATGGGCAACAGGGCCGTGACCGCCAACGGCGCAGCTTCCAGGATCCACCACACCAACATCCAGACGCCAACCGCAAGCACTCGATTGGCTTGGTCGGACTGGGATGCTTCCGGGAAATGGTTGGCAAATGGCTCTAATAGCAAGATGCCGGCAAATGCGGCGGGCCCCAAAAGTTGTCGGACAATTCGCCACCAGTCCATAAAAAACACCACGCGAGTAGCCGAAGCAACTAAAATCCCAAACCAACTGTACCAGAGCGTGGTTGCACCGTTGTTTTGAAACACGCTCGAACGCGACTTCTCATCGTACCATACATTACAATTGGTTTTGCTAGAGTTTGAGCCGGAGCGAATTTGCAAGCGTTTTTGCGCTGGCGTCTTCACAGAAGTTGGGGGAGCCCCGGACGCCCGGGACCGAATTCGATTTAGCGAGGCTGTTGTAGCGAGAAACCGAAAAAATCCGCCGAGTAAATCGGCGGGATTTCCTGCAAGCCTGGAGGCTTCGTACCCAAGATCAAAACCGATCGGCCTACTTGCAGACGTGTCTGAAGCAAGATCGATCCTACGGCCTCAATAACCGGCCATGCTGTTGTAGCGAGAAACCGAAAAAATCCGCCGAGTAAATCGGCGGGATTTCCTGCAAGCCTGGAGGCTTCGTACCCAAAATGAAAAGCGATCGGCCTACTTGTAGACGCGTCTGAAGCAAGCCTGTTCCTACGGCCTCAATAACCGGCCATGCTGTTGTAGCGAGAAACCGAAAAAATCCGCCGAGTAAATCGGCGGGATTTCCCGCAAACTGCGCCCAAAACTCCCGCCAGTGCCATTCGGGTCAGACCCTTTTTGGGCCCCTTTTGGGCCCCTATTGGGATAGGCTCTAAGGCTGCGGTATTATCGCCCCGTCTGTACGTCGATGATCAGTCGAATCATCGCGGTTGGTTGCTGGGGATGGTTGGTGGTCAGCTTCAGGATGTGTTCGGTGCGGCCTTCGTTCATGCCTTCCGCCGTGACTTCCAGTTGATGAACCTTGCGGGTCTCGCCATCCAACTTCACCTTGACCGGGCAGCTTTCACATTCAAAATCGATGATTTGAAAGTCGTTGCTGGACGCCATCAAAAGTTTCTCAATCGCCGTGGCGCCTTCCGAAACATTCAACTCCAATACTTCGGCAAACCGAATCGGTTGCACCACGTTGGCCGACAAGGCGACCGGGAAGGAGGTCAAGTTTTTGTCGTTGGTGTGTAGCGTGATGATGTCTTGAACCAAGCCCAGCGAGTGATTTTTTGGAATCGTCGTCTCCAATTCGTACTCAACGCGCCCGTTCTGTCGCACCAGTTCTGTTAGCTTGAATTGCATGTTGGCTTGTTCGCACTTGATTTCGGTAATCTTCCAATCATTGCGACCCGCGTAAAGAATCTTGACTTTGTTTGTTCCACCCTCAGCGGCTAAAACTCGGGGCAGTTCCACCGATTCCGGATGCACGACCACGTCCTGGCGGATGTACCCATCGACCCGCAAGATCGCGGTTCCATACGAGTTGCCCTTCTTGAGCGAAACGTTTAAAGTCGCCCCGCGCTGACCCGTGAACAGCTTGGTTTGGTACTTTGCCACAACCTGGCCCTCTGCCCCGGGCTGGATCAGCTTGGTGGGGACTTCCGGCTTGGTGCAGGTGCAAGACGCCGTGACACTCATGATTTCGATCGGTTGATCCGATTCGTTCTTGAAACTAAACGTGTGTTCCGCCTTGGCGGCGCGGGCGACCGTCCCAAAGCTGTGGCTGGTCTCCGAAAACAGCGTCTGAGCCCAGTTTTGCGCCGGAGCGACTGGTTTGTAGTTGTAGCTGCGGTTGCCGCGCTGCGCAAAAGCGCTATCGGTCAGCAAAATACATTGGCAAATTACCAAGGCGGCAATAATGGCTTTGGCAGTTCGTTTCACGGTCGATCCCCTTCGGTTGTCGTCGCGTTTTGATTTCTGGCATCTGTTGTCACCGGAATTAGAGACAACAGCCGTCCGTGCATGTTATGGGCCACCGGCTGAAAACTCAGTGATGTTCCCCAGCCATTGGGACGTGGACGCACAAGTGTGCGCCTTGTCCAGGCCAGCCGAACACTAAAGTGAGAAAAAAAGCCAGTTTTGAGGCAACGGGACGATCCAGCCGTCACCCCCCACTTATTTTACCGCGTCGTTCCCAAAAGCATACAAATTTGGTTTCTTTCTTAGAAGCCCAAATTTTGCGAATTTACCGCGATTTAGCGTTGGCCGTCGCGGTTCCCCGGGTCTTTACCGGTCTTTATCGGGTCAGCCATTTGCCGCGGAACGGCAGGTAGGATTCGTTTTCCGCCGTATGAGACACTTGTTTTGTCGAGACGGCCGATTGCATGGGCAGAGGCGTGATGGGCGTGCGCGATAAATCGACTCGCTGGATCCCCACCGGATTGGGCATCGACCAAGCCGTGTTCGGATCGACGTACAAGCCATTGAGCCGAATGTTGGACAATTGAATCGTGGCCGTCGACGCCAGGTCGGTGCCCGGTCGAAAATGCAGGGTCATCGATGTAGGCACGGCGGCGTCCACTTCCGGGAAGTATTGGTACTCGCCAATATCGCAGTAGCCAATCATTTGACCTTGAGCATCGTACATCGCCTTTTGTTTGAGGAGTCCGGTCTTCGGATCAAAAACCATCGTCGATGCCATCATCCCGCGGGCGGTCGGTTCTTGGGCGCGGATTTCCAAGCGGCCGTCGGGGCGTGTAATCGGCCCCTGATACTGTCCGTTGGACTCGAACGTGATCAATCCCAAGGCATCCGTGATCCAACGCGGTTCGAGCGGCATGACCGTGGCCACTTGGCTTTGGGCATACTCTTGATGGTTGGCGAACATCAACATGGAATCCGCCATGACTCCGCCGGACTTGACCCAGACCCAAAACTGTTGCTCGTTGCTGCCAATGTCGGCTCCCAAAGAATCCATGCCCAGCGGACTGACTTTGAGCCGCAGTCGATTCGGTCGCTCGACGATCAAACTACCGCTGAGTTTGGCAGGCACACCGCTGATGCCCACAGTCGTCTCGGCTTGCAGTTGCCGCACGTTTTGCGTTCGACGATTGACGGTCGTGAACAGATCTCCGACCTGCGGCGTGTTCGTAAACACCACTGGGACCGGGGTCAGTTTCTCGCGCGACTGGAAGAGCTTGCAGCCAGTCGCCGGGGCCAGGACCACGAGCCCCACGAGCCAGATCCACAACAGTCGCAGGCAAGGCGAATTGCATTTCATTCGGTGGGTTCCGGCTCGACAGGCTCTTCTTGAATTTGATCGGTGAACAAGTGCTGGTCCAATTCCGCTTGGATCCCAGCCACGTCAATGGAAGAAAAGTCAACTTGCGGTATGCGGTGAGTATCACCCGTACTGCGAACGGTCAAGAGCAACTCGTCGCCCGTATTGGGGTCGCCGGTCGTGGACGTGTTGTTAGCCGGGTATTCGATCGTCATGATCCGACGCCGGGCCAAAGCCAGCACCAAGACGTTCAAAACGTCCCAGCGCTGCGTGACAAACAGGTTTTCAAAGTAAGCGAGCAACACCGTATCGGGAGCCCAGCGAATCTTGGTTTGGGAAGATAGCGGTAGCCGACTCTTCCACCACCCTAGGCATTCGTCAGGCGGTCCCGACCAGGCCTCGCTGGAAAAATCAAGTCGCTGGATGCCGGTCGGCGTTTCGCTGAGGCTGGAATAATACACCTCACCCGGCCCGATCTCACGACCGGTTGAACTGCACTTTCGCGAGAAGCGTTGAATGTTTTGCTCGACCACCACTCACTAGACTTG
>JAUXWY010000141.1 GCA_030681235.1 Pirellulaceae bacterium
TGGCCCAAATCGAAGTGGCTCAAATGCTAGGCCGTCACAAATCGTGGGTCAATCGACGCCTGGCTCTCATCCAAAGGCTGACCGCTGAGGCACGCGAGGCCCTCCGCTTGGGTCTGCTGACACCGACTCAAGCTCACCACCTGATCCAGTTGCAGCGCTGCAACCAAAACGCAGTCATGCAGTGTGCCACCCAACATACTCTCACATCTCGAGAACTTTCGCAGACGGTAAAGCTTCTGCAATCGGCCAGCACTGAAGCGCAAACGCGGTTCGTCCTTGAAAAGCCCCGTGAAGCCATCCGGCAATCGCAAGGCAGCTACGTCCACAAATGGGACCCTCGACTGAGTATCGTCGGCAATCGAGCAGCCAAGCAATTGGGATTCCTACTGGATGCCGCTACCAAGATGACACATTGGTTACGGCTAACAGGCCGCAGAGAACTCCAAGCCTGTGATCGCCCGATCCTCACATCCAGCTTCGTCAAACTGCACAACGACACTTCCATTCTCCTTGAAGCAACCACCGACTTCCTCAAAGAAATCCAGCAACCATGACCATCGATCCTCTGGTAAAGAACGACATCATCTCGCGTTGGAAGAACCGTCAAAGCATCCGCAGCATCGCCCGCGACTTGCATCTGGGTCGTGCGATGATCGCCAGCGTCATTCGTCAACATGTGGCACAAACGCAAACACCTACTCCCGCTTCACCGGCTTGTTTCGGCCCCATCCCGTTGAGTCGCAAGTCGAAGCTCGATCCGTTCCTTGATTCGTTGAAACAGTTATTGGAACGCTATCCGAAAATTACGGCTCAGCGAGCTTTCGAGGAGCTACGCCAACTTGGGTTTAGCGGCAGTTACTCGACGTTGCGTACTGCGATCAAAGAACAGCGATTGAAGCCGAAAGCGCCAGTGGTTCGCTTTGAAACTCCGTCCGGTGCTCAGGGTCAGATGGATTGGTCGCCCTACACGCTTGACTTCTCCCAGGAGGGGCGTCGGCGTGTGGAACTATTCAGTTACATCTTGAGTTACTCTCGGCGACAGTATATCTGCTTCACCGAGCGTCAAGACTTCGAGACGACCGCCCGTTGCCACATCGCTGCCTTCGAGCATCTAGGAGGTGCCGCCGCAACGTGCTTGTACGACAACATGAAAGTCGTCGTCATTCTCTGGGAGGATGGGCAGCCGATCTACAATCCTCGCTTCTTGTCGCTGGCGACCCATTATGGCTTCAAGCCGTGGGCCTGCGAACCCAAACGTCCGGAAACCAAAGGCAAGATCGAACGTCCCTTCGACTACGTGGAAAAGAATCTACTCAATGCCCGCACCTTTCGATCATTGGAGCATCTCAATGAAGTGGCGCGTTGGTGGCTCTGCGAAGTGAACGACCGACGCATCCACGGAACGACCAAGCGAACACCTGTCGAACTTCACGAGGAAGAACAGCCGCATCTGGTCGCGCTTCCAAAGCTTCGCTTCGATACTGCTCAGGTGGTCGATCGCAAAGTCGATAGCGAAGGGTTGATCCAATACGCGGAAAATCGCTACAGCGTCCCTTGGCGGCTAATCGGTCAACTGGTTCCGGTCAGAATCCTAGAAGAGCAACTAGAAATCTACAACCCGATGATCGAACTGGTGGCTACTCATTACTTGATTGTCGGCAGAAACGAAAAGCAAGTCGAAGCAAGTCATCTTCCACCCAGCGATCATCATGAGCAACGGCTGATCCTACGAGAGAAATACCTGCATTGGGGGCCAGTAGCCCTGGAGTACTTCGAAGGCCTCCTACGCAAGTGCCGCAACGGCAGACACGAAGCCCAGCGAATCCTGTCGCTGCTGCATGGCTATTCGAAGAAAGATGGCTTGGCAGCCATGCAACGAGGGATTCAGTACCACGCCTACGGCTACCAGTCCCTGGAGCGGATATTGGCTCACATTGGAACGCCCAAAGCCGCTTGGGAGCTTCTGAGCCAGCGGGAGCAAGACGCTTTGCAACGACTCACGGAATCGACACGTGTGGAAGCTCGTTCGAGCAAGGAGTACCAACAACTGATTGACCACGAGAAAGAACACAAGAACCATGGCGAAAGCTCCCCAACCCAACCCACGCCGATCGATTCCCAACACTTCGAACCCAAATTCACTGAAGCCGAAATCATCGCCCGGGCCCTCAAACCAACTGAATCCAGATCGCCGAGCCCAGATTCTTCACTACCTGGAAGTACTGAAGCTGAAGTTGACGGCGGAGCAGCTTGATCACTTCTTGCGTGAACATGGCAATGGGCAAAAGAGTGTGCTGGAGACCTTAGCCAGGTTCTTAGAGCTTCCCGCCCACGCCAGCCAAGAATCTGCGATTACATATCGGATCAAACGGGCGGGCTTCCCGACCGAAGCAACGCTGGAGTCGTATGATTGGGGTCGCAATCCGACAACGATCCCGAAAGAGCCGT
This sequence comes from Pirellulaceae bacterium, assembly GCA_030681235.1. GTDB lineage: Bacteria > Planctomycetota > Planctomycetia > Pirellulales > Pirellulaceae > M30B19. Next base: position 2,449 of record JAUXWY010000141.1, read on the forward strand.
TCTTAGAACTGGGGACAGGTGAGTTCATCCGCAGGAAAGAGAATGTTTCATTCGTGGGAGAAAGCGGTCTTGGGAAGACACACCTGATGCAAGGGATCGGGCGGAAATGTTGTGCGTTGGGTTACCGAGTTCGGTATGAAACCAGTGCCAGCTTGATCGAAGCGTTGAACCAAGCCCGTGCGGTCCGGGGATTAAGTCCCAAGGTCCGGTATTACTGTTCGTGGGACTTATTGATTATTGACGAATTCGGATTCGACCGCCTGGAGCGGAAAGAAGTACCTGATGCGTTGAGTCTTCTTTACAAGGTGATCGATGGCCGCAATCGCCGAAGTTCGACAGCGGTGATCACGAATGTGAACTTCGATGATTGGACGGAATACCTGGGGGATCCACCGATGACGATGGCGTTGTTGGATCGGGTGGTGGATCGAACGAATCTCGTCAAATTCGCCGGGGAATCGAGTCGAGGGGATGCGTTGAGGAAGTACAAGCAGCAAGCCGAGAAATGAAGATAGACTACGGAGAATTAAAGCGTCGCGTCCGGTTGCACGAGCTACTGGAGCGGATAGGTTGGACAATCACCGAGGGCCGTGGAGAGCAACTCCGCGGCCCTTGTCCATTCCCGGCATGCAATGCGAATCTAGCCAGTGCAAACAAAGCTCGCCGAAGAACCTTCAGTGTGCATCGGGGCAAAAGCGTGTACCGATGTTTTAGCTGTGGATGCAGTGGCAATGCCTTGGAGTTCTGGCAAGCGTATCGGGGAATATCATTGTACGAAGCGGCCCTTGAACTGTTGCAAATCTTAGAAACAAGCAACCACCCTTCCAGCCCCTCCAAGCCACCACCCCCGCAACACCATTACAGCCAGCCTGCGAAATTGGCTGATTCTTAGTTGCGATTGACACCGTAGGTTCGAACTGTTCTTCGCCGAACAGCTCACCATCGGGCCCGCCCCGATGGAAGCGTGACTGGGTGGCTGTTCATTCCACCAAACTCTTATCCATCGGGATGATTGAGTCCGTTGCCCGTGAGGTCCAAGTCGTCCTTGTGTTGCAATAGTCGTTCCCAAATCGCGGTGACATCGGCCAAGGCCATGCCTGGTGCCACCAGCGCGTGAAGTTCATCGCGATACAGACGGGTATTTGCTTTCGATTGAAAGGTGTAGCCGGGAGTGGAATAATAGTCGCCAATAACGCAATAATAGCTCGTTCGGTTATGGGACGCTGAACCGTTCATGCATGTTGTCCCGTTCGTGCGACTTCCAGCGGGTGACGTGTGTCGTCCCGTCATGATACTCGACGGCGGAGATCGAACAATCGCACAAGGCGTTCGGCTCCCAGTTCCTGAGCTGGTTGCCTTTGAGCTGCCCCCGGTCGATCCAAAACCACACGGCCTCCCCGCGGTCGCCCGTCCAGACCACGCCTTGCGCGACGAAAGGGTAAAACCTGTCGTAGAACACGACGAGGTCGCAATCTCTCAAACCGGCGTGTTGTCTCGCTTCGTGGAGCGTCGTGCACGAGGGAAGCAGGCGGTCCAAGTCGATCGACGTCCCGCGGATGATCACCTGCCCGCTCCCTCCCGATGTTCCGACCGACTGATCCTGGCCCAGCCTGTCCTTGCCGAATGGACCGCGACCGGCTTGGTCTTCCGCGCAGCGCAGCGTCAGCGCCCGATCCATGGCCGGCTCGAAGGTCTGCCAGTTCCGAGACATCCAATTTAAGGCCACGCAGGCAGCGGGACAGGGGATCGCGGTCTCTCGGATCGCTGCCAGCGCCTCGAACGCCTGCTCGCGCCCCAGGTTGGCAATCATTTGCTGTACGGGCGAGATCGCCTGCGTGTGGAAGCACGCCGGGAGCAGGTCGGGCCGGGCGTTCCCGACCAACGCCCAAATGGTCCAGTTGTGCATCGACCGGATGAGCCAGTGCCAGTCCTCCCCGGTCGGGTCGTAGTGTAGTTTGTCGGTCAACGCGACCGTTGTGGCCACGACGTCCTCGTCTGCAGCGGTCGGGTCACTGAGCACGTAGCACACCTTGTACACGCAAAGTTGCGTTGCCAAATTCTCGTACGGAACGTGGGCGTACAATGACAAGCCAAGTGACCCAGCGTCGTGAATCAGGGTGACTGTTCCGTCGAACGGCAAGGGTGGCAGCGCCCGACCAGTCCCAACGGATCGAACCTGCGGCCACGAGACATCCGTCCGGCCACCGAACTGCGTCCCAGCCCTCACCCCGTCTGCGGACACCGTCAGCTTGAAGTCCTTCATGAACAGTTGCATGATCCGAAACACGAGATCCACGACCAACCCCTGCCCGCCGGGCGCGAAGCTGATCGGTTCGAGACGGTCAAGCGGTCGCTCAGGCATCGCATCGTACTCCGATGTGGAAAAGTGGACATCGAAACCAACGCCGAATGACTTCTTCATCCGACCACGGGGCGGATTCAGCAATATCGAGTCGCACCAGCAAGTGTAGGTGGTTGTCCATGACGCTGAATCCTCCAACAGAAACCGCAAAAATTTGATCAAGTTCCTGGAGCCTGCGTTCGATCCACGCCTTGCGGTCCGTGGCGTCGTCCCCAACTTCTCCGAGAAGATGCTGTTTCGGAGATTTGATCGGGTGCTTTGCAACAGTAGTATGCCCATTGCCGGACTGCCCGCAAGTAGCCGAGGAAGCTTGGGGAGGAAGCTTGGAGGAAGCTTGGGGGGGAGGAAGCTTGGGGACACCCAGGAGGAAGCTTGGGGACACCCAGGAGGAAGCTTGGGGACACCCAAAGTTTTGTGTGCCGCTGGGGGATTTTAGCGATAAGAAGCTTGGGGACACCCAAAGTTTTGTGTGCCGCTGGGGGATTTTAGCGATAATGGGCGGCTCAGTTACAGAATTCGGCTTCGTGCTTACCGATAATTGAAGCAGGTTTTTGATCGACGACTGAGCCGATCGTCCAAGATCGTTGGGGCGCGGCGTGAGAGGCGCGTGATAGTGGTGAGAAAGGGGCGAGAGAGTGGCGCGAGAGAGAGAGAGAGAGAGAGAGGAAAATTGGGTGGGCCAGGTGATTGGCGGCGAGGATTCTGATCAGTGGCAATCAGGCGCCGAGCGTGGTTGAAGTTGCGATTCTATGACGGTTCGATTTGGCCGATTTGGTATTTGTCAGCTGGATAACAGCTGGCGAGTCTTGGCGGGGATGTTGTAACGCTGGCCTCGTTTTCGACTGCGAGTGTCGTCGATCACCGTTGGCTTGCCAGCTACCGAACTGAACAAGCGACCAAAGTTCTTC
>JAUXWY010000145.1 GCA_030681235.1 Pirellulaceae bacterium
GGTTCTACGGCCTTTAAAAACCGGCACCGCTGATGTAGCGAGAAGCCTAACGATCCGCCGAGCAAGTCGGCGGGATTCGACGTTGGCTGGCCCGCGACACTCCTCCGATGGCAAACGTTTGAATCCCGACTTGGGCGTTGCCCAAATCGGGATTCAATAAACGTACTGTCGTGGCAGTTGGTTAGAACCTAACGATCAACGTTCGTCAGTTCACCGCCCTTGCGAGTGCCAACTTGTTGCAGGACCAAGTCATCGGCTTCCGTGCTGATATTGGAAACCGAGCCGTCGCCGTAAACAAATTGCACCAATTGCGGGTGACGACTGCGGAACGCTAACTCGAACTTATCATAGTCCACATGCGTGGAATCAAATCCTGGGGAATTTTCCAAGAGCTGCGGGATCAGCAATGAAATCGACGCGGAACCCATGAATTCGGAAAAATCGACTCCGTTATCCGCGTCATCGGAAGCGAACAGCCAATGATCCTTGCGTCGACCAGAACCCGTATTCGTTTCGCTGCCGTTGGCAATTCCGTGAGGAACTGATTCGCCGACCAAAATCGTGTTGGACAAGCCGTCCAAGAATTCGGCCAATCGTGCTCCCTTAGTCCCTTGCGCGTTGCGAGTCCAAGCGGCGCCAAAATCAAGGACGCCAGAGGGTGGTGGAACGCGGTCATCGGTCAACACTTGACTAATGACCACGCCTGCTTGGTTGCGGACCGTCGTTCCCCCAACAGCCAAATAATTGGTTCCGGCCCGCAAAGAAAATTGCTGACCGTCATGGCTGATATCAAAATCCTGCCCAGGGGCTTCCGAAGAAGGGCAGAGGAACATCGTATATTTGGATTGAAAAACTTGAGTTGTGGCTGGAAAGGTTGATTCGTTCCAGCGAATTGTCCCTGGGGTCCACGGGAATGCGGGCAGTGTACCTGCATCTTGGATCGGCAAACGATCGTAGACGTTGCCCAATTCCATTTGCGGTAGAATGAAGGCGTTCCAGTGAACGCCCGCGTTATTGACCAACGGCGGCAGGTTCTGGCGGGCCGATTCGTAATTGATGATCGCCAGACCAATGTTTTTTAGGTTGTTGCCGCAAGACATCCGCCGAGCTGCCTCGCGAGCCATTTGAACCGCTGGCAACAGCAGACCCATCAGAACTCCGATGATGGCAATCACCACCAGCAACTCGACCAATGTAAACCCAACGGGACGATTTCGTTTCATTCTAAACTCCCAACGTTTTTGTCATTCTTAGGCGAACAATGAAGTTCGCATGAGCCGAAGAGCACGCACTCAGTTATTCATTAAGTTCCGAACTTCAACAAAATACTGGCCGCGTTGCAAAAAACCCCCACCAATCCCGTTCAGAAAAGGCCTGAAATGGCACCCAAACCCGTCTCCTTCTAATCTTGGGCGCTCGAAGATCGAAAGTAAAGACCGTTTGCCACGCTTTTCACAAGAATGTCAACTATTTCCGTTGTCTGGGGTCCATCTGGCGTACGATAGGCCCAAGCGGCCCAACCCGGTTGCCGCAAAGAGGAAGCGTCGCAGAAGTCGCCAAGACTTTCGGGAGCACGTTTGCCGTGAAAAAACCGAAACTCTTGCCACGTTCCGCTACCAGCAAATCTTCAGTCCAGCGGTATTCCGGCCTAACCCGCCCGTTTGAACCAGCGTTTCTGGATCTGCTGAGTGGCTCGCACCAGGCGGCGCCAGGGGAGCTGATCCAATCGGTCCTTGAGATTTTCAATCCTCGCCTGGAGCCCATCCAAATGATACTGAAACCGACCGGATTTTAAGTTTTTGATGCACGAGGCAGCCTCGAGACGGGCCAGCGCGGCAGAGTCGGAGAACTTCACGAACGGATTTTCCGCAGACTCCCGGATGTGACCCGAGTTAAGACGATACGCTTCCCGCCACCGCGAAGAAATTTCCTCACCGTTAAGTAAATGATTGTAGGCGTACGGGATCGCTTGATACGTCAGCCAGTTGTGGGAGACCCACGACGCCAAGTACGCCTTGGTCAGCAACTCGACCTCTCGAAACGTCGTTAGACCGTGTCGGTTTTGATGCCGAGATAGTCGATGGCATGAACAATCTCCATTCGAGGCCACACGAGCTGCCCCGCTGAAATGAAAGACTTGCAGTGGTTCCCACGTGTCCGGTTCAACCATGACGTCTGGAGCGGCGGCTCGGCCTGCGGACCAAGACCTGACGGTCCACCGTTCGCCGGTGCGAGCCAATCGGCGATCGTGTAAGTTCCAATAGCCAACATTCAAACCCAAATGCCGCGAAATCTTGACCGAGGAGAAATACGCAGGAGCTTGATCGAGCCAGCGTTGATCAACAAACAGGCCCTGATGGGGATCCACAATACAATCGTGGAGATTGCACTGATTCCACCAATCGAGAAAGCCTTGGACTTGTTTGGGGCGCTCTGTTTGTTCCACGAAGCCCAAAACGCCACCGTTGAAGACCCCACTACGCAGCAAATCCACGTTGTTCGGGTAGTACCGGTCGAGTGGAAGCGGACTCTGCAAATGCGGAGTCAACAGGACACCGCCGGCCGGCTGGAGCGGGGCCAAACAATTCTCGACCGAGTCAAAGATTCGCGTGTCCGCATCCAGATACAACAACTGCGTTTCGCCAAGCTGAATCAGCGAATCGGCCACTCGCCCTTTCAAACAGCACGTCAACTCGAGTGGCGTGTATTGGAACGCCAACTGCCAAAACTCGTTTGGGCAGATTTGTCGCGCCGAGCATAAGTTTTCGAGCCCGAAGTTCGGCTTGATCGCGGCGTGCGAAAGCCACTCGCGATGCTGCGGCGCAAGCCAGTCCCAAGCGGGCTCTTGGGTCGCGGGAGCATCCGCGTCCGCGACAACAATCAAGAAACGCCCTGCGGGGTTGAACTGGCGAAAGTTTTCCGCCAACGCCGCTGCCAGAAAAAAGTGATTGCGAGTCACGATGGTGTAGGCCAACGCGTGAGAAGTGCGGTGGTGGAGATGATTTGCATGCGATGAATTCGTCATTCTCGCGGCCCCTCACGCTCGTTTAAGCTCATCGATATCGTTTTGGGTGGGCCGTTGCGCATCTCCAACGAAACTTGTTGCATGTCGTGCTCGACCATCATCCGTACCAGATCGCGAAACTGGACGGTCGGTCGCCAACCCAAGACCGCTTTTGCCTTCGCTGGATTCGCTTGGACCCTGATCACGTCCGCTGGACGAAACAGTTCCGGATCTTGGACGATGAATTGCCGCCAATCTTTGCCAATCACTTCGAAGGCGATCCGCACGAAGTCAAGTAGAGAATAGGCCCGCCCCGTTCCGATCACCAAGTCTTCAGGATTTTGAATCTGGAGCATCTTCCACATGGCGCTGACGTAATCCCCGGCAAACCCCCAGTCGCGAACCACGTCCAGATTCCCCAAGGGCAACTGATCCTGAAGTCCCAGGGCGATCCGGGCCACTCCCATGGTGATCTTTCGGGACACAAACGACGTGCTGCGCCGCGGCGACTCGTGGTTGAACATGATCGCATTGCACAGGTACAAGCCGAACCATTCGCGATACTTGCCCACGACATGATGAGCCATTGACTTGGCCAAACCATATGGATTGATCGGAGCAATGGCCGAAGTTTCACTCAAGGCGTGTTCGCTTCCCAACCCAAAGATTTCGCTGCTGGAAGCCTGCAGGAATTTTGTCTGTGGGCTAAATTGGCGAATGGCTTCGAGCCAATAGACGATCGATTGTCCGTTCAAAATCAGCGTCTCCGTGGTCTCGGTCCAACTGCGCCCCACCGAACTTTGGCCCGCCAAATTGTAGAGTTCATCCGGCCGATATTGGCGGATAATTTGCTGGGTAACGTCGGCTGATAATTCGGGGGTCTCAAGTAGTTCGATGTCGGAATCGATGCTGTCGATCAAGTGGCGAATTTCGGAGGTGATGCGCCGGACCGTACCAACTGTCTTGTAGGGCAGCGGTTGCAGGTGTTCGGCCAAATACGTGCCGTCTTGGCCTGCGATTCCGGTGATTAACGCGATCTTCTTCATTTCCGCAATCACAAGGGGTTGGTACGGGTATCCATTTTCGGTTCGGTCAAGCGGCGGAACGGCCCGGCGCTGAAACAATGATCGAGTCGACATTATGGGGAAGCGTTGGTTCGGTCGTCGACTCGCGGTGGAGCCGCCGAGGAAGCGGCTTGGTTTGCTGCCGCTTTTTGCTGGCGGCCAGGATCACGTCGGCCAATAACTCGCGGCAGCTCTGCGCCCATGTGACAGGGACAAACGTTGCGGCACGTTGCCGGAGGGCCTGAAATCTATCGCGGCCCTGCTCGATGATGACCGCAGCCAATTGCTCGGGCGAATCGGCGTGAAAATATTGACACCACTGACGACCAACTTCGCGGTGGACCGGATGGTCGCTGGCGATCACGGGAGTCCCTTGTCGCAAGGCCTCGACAATGGGCAAGCCAAAACCCTCTTCCCAAGAAGGGAATACCAGAGACTGGCTTTGCCGATACGCGAATTGTAGCTCTTCATCGTTGGCGTCCGACAGCCACAAGAAGCGGCCGGCGGGCATTGAATGAGCGTCGCGTACAATCTCGTCGCACTTCCAGCCTGGTCGGCCGATGATCAACAATTGTCCGTTCCAACCGCGTTTCCAGAGCTCCCGGCAGGCCTGGAAAACACACGTATGGTTCTTGCGTGGTTCGAGAGTTCCGACCATCAGTAACGTCCCCGCCAGATTGGCCAAGAACGCGGTTAACGTGGGGCGGATTTGGAGCATTTGCGACTTCGACTTTAGGGGACTAACTCCCGTCTGGAAGTCACTGCCCAAGCGAAACGTCGACACTGTCGGGCGATTGGAACCGCCTGAGCCGGACTCGACTTGGTCCAAATAGCCTTCCAACTCGGTCGCCACATGCCGAGAAATGCCGATCCAATGATCGGAGTTGTGTTTGACTTGTGAGAGCCAAGTCGCGAATCGCTGGGATAGCTCGGGCGTATGAAACTGGGGATGGGAATAAGGGGTCAAGTCGTACAGGATGTTGGAGACAAACCCCGTCCGATGGAATTCGGCCACGGCCTCCGCCCATCCGGGATGGTCCCAGGTCGCATTCAAAGTCACTAGAATGTCGTCCGGGTGCGGCTTGATGGGGCTGGACGTCCATGGATAGGCCCGCTTCAGCAGTCGTCGCCCAAGGTGTCGCTCGGCGATTCGGAACAGGAAGTGCCGTTGGTGAAGGTCGATGTGCTCGTATCGAAGCCGAAAGAACTTGGGCCCAAACGCATGAACCAGACGGCAATTCCTTTGGAATTGGCCGGCGATATTTGGACCGACCCGCGCCAATTCACGCACGACGCGTTGGATTCCCGTATGCAAACGGTTGCCCAGCATTTGTGTGACATCCATGTAGATGGTTGGCTCGGCGGGAAAATACATGGAGGTTCGGCTCCAGCCGGAACGCTTGACTTGGTAGTGGGTAGGACCACCGCTGATGCAACGGCCTTCGCGACTTTTAGGGGATCATGAATGGCGTCGCAAGATAGATTTCAGAACCGTTGAAATTCGGAAAATCGGACAAATCGTTAAACCTTACCTAGGTGGAGCCCGATAAACACAGTAACGCGAAGACATCTTCGCACATATGCGGGTCCACCGCTGGGAAATATGGGAGAGGAAAAATGAAGGCAATCGGTTCCACAAACTCGGCCTTTGCTCTGGTCGCCACCTTGCTTCTGGCTGGTGTTTGCGTGACTTCTGGCTGCCAAGTTCACGTCGCAGGACAAACTTTGCCCAGTCCATACTACCTGCACGACGACATACAATTCTTCCCGAAGGGCCCGCAAATGAAGTTGCAGCGGGAGGCCGATGCTTTGAAAGCACACAGCGACGGTCAGGCCAAGCGATAGGTCGGGGTCTTGGTCCTGCGGCGGTCGGTGAATCCGAGTCACGCAAGTAGCCCCCGAGTCATAAATCCACCCAAGAGCTGAGCCCGGTTGCGATTATTCGTAACCGGGTTTTGCTTTTTTGGGCGACGATCCACTGGCCGACCTAACGATCCAAGCCCAAGATTCTCCCGCGCGGCAAAAGCGGACCGATATCGATTGGAGCATCCAACGTGTGGACGCCCCGATTTCCCGCTTTGTCTGTCACCACGAGCTGAAGATAGACCTGTGGCGGTAGATTCGGCTGCATCATCCATTCGAACTCGCCGGTATTCACCGCCGCAGACGTGATCGACGTCCACGGCCCGGTTGGTGCGTGACTGTAGGCAAGTGCCACGGGAGTCGCTCCCAAGTCCGCAGCGTCACACGACCATTGAATCAGCAGGCTGGCTGGTTGGGAGTTTCTCCCGTACGGGACGGCGACGATTCGGGGGCTTGGCGGATCGAGATCGACGTCCACGACGACCTCTGGCTCATCGCCGGAGCGAGGAATACGCGAAGTGCTACCCGAGATGCTCGTCACGACGACTCGGAACGCGTAACGGCCAGCGGACGGGACGTTGATTTCCACCGGACTGGTTTTATCTCGGTCTTCGGTCCACAGCTCCCAACTTGCTCCCATATCCCTTGAACCGAAAATCGTGACGGCACCAATCTGGTTGGGTTGCAATCCGTCCACCTGGAAACGCAAGCGGAACTGAAGCGAGTTGACATTAAAAAACGCCACTTTCGGATCGAGCGTTGCGGCGGAAGGAGGTGCAGCCGAGATCGAGGGTCGGTCCGAACGAATGGGTGAGAAGCCGACACCCCGAGCCTCGGTCCGCTCCGGGCTTCCGCCGGATTCACCGCCGGATTCACCGCTTGATTCAGGACCGGAAACAGGCAACCGGACCGCTGGCAAATTCGCATAGGCAGGAGTCGGGTGGGGGACAGACACACTTCCCGATGAGGCAGGGGCCGAAGGGACAGACACGCTTCCATGTGCATGCCCGGTCATCTCTGAGCGAACTACGTTTTCCGGAGCGGCCGGTGTCGGGCCGATCGGTTGTCGGATTGTTGTGCCGATGGCGATGCTGATATTCGCCGAGTCCAACGTCGGGTCCGCGATCGGCCCAAGAGGTGTCGCTGGATCAGCTAGCATCTGCCGGAACGGATCGCTGGACGGGTTCGTTGCATTTGTTTGGGCTGTTGCGTCCAAGCCGACCGATCCACGAGTCCAATGAGCCGGTTTGGCCGGAACCCTTTCGGACGGTGACTGTCCCCCTGAACTTGCTCCTGAACTTGCCCCTGAACTTGGTTGGCTTGCTGGCCAGTCGATTGGAGCGGACGGGTTGGACGGGCTATTTGTCGCCAGGACGCTGGATGCGGGCTTCGGTTGTGTGGTGGCGGCCGCGCTGCCCGAAACATTGGGATTGGGAGGCGTCAGGGAATTGGCCTGTCCCCCTTGAAGAAGTGGCGAGGGAATGGCGGACCGCAAATTGCCAAGCCCCACTGGCTGATAGGAAGTGACCAAGTTTCCGGCAAAATCCTGGATTTCTGCTTTGAGGATGATTGTTTCGGCCACGGCGTCCGGAAACCAAGTCACACGATCTTGATACAAGGTTGCGTCGGCTGATTGATCCGCTGTGGCCGGGCTGCCTGTCCCCAACGGCTGCCATTGGTTCGGGAGATTTGGTCCATCGCTTCGATAGCTCAATCGGAGTGTGCTCTTGTCGAGGTTCTGGTCCGTGCTTCGCCATGTGATCGCAATTCGTCCAGACTTGTCTGGTTCGACTCGGAGGCTGAGTTCGGGTTGGACGGTGTCGATAACCATTCTCAGTGTGGGGATCGGCGGACCGGTCGGAAGCAAGCGGCCGTCGCGATCCAAAGTTTTCAAAGCAAACAAGTACTCGCCGTCACCAACCGACTGAAACGGAATCCGTGTGGTCATGGGTGACTGACGAGCATAGACATTCCAGGTTAGGCCCAAGTCCGTCGAAACATAGAGCTGGACTTCGACCAAACGCCCATTCAAATCATCGGTTCGAAACGGAATTTCGAACTGCGTTTGGGAGGTGACAATCGCAGGCGGCAACTCAAGTTCGGTCGGATTTCGCTCGACGGATTGCCCCTCGTTAATCGCCACATTGTCTTGCGAAAAACACGCTAAAACATCAATGGCCGACCCTGCGATTAACAAACCAGTCGCAAGCGCGGTTCGGCCCAACCGGCGGTTTATTGCCTTCGCACCTGAAAAAAGATTGCCGAACGTTTTTCGCATAGCGAGGTGTCTGCCGAGGGCGTTTGATACCGCAGGTCGAGGACCGTACTCGGTCAGATCGACTGCGGTGGCAAAGTGCCATGAACGGCTGCGAAAATACTCCGTCTATTCCAATGATCCCGTTTGGGAGAGTTTTCCTCACGCGACTTTTTGGGGAACGCTGCCCAGAAATTGGGCGAAAACCTGAACCATTCCCCGTGTTCCCGCGTATTAGTGCTGGACAACGAACGCGACGCCGTGCCCCGAAGAGCACCCGTTCATCGCTATTTTCGGCTAGTTCAGACTATCCGGACTCTGCGTGATCTGGGATAATGGTGAGGACATGGCGTCGGGCCAGAGCAAAGGCTCGTGACGCACAAGTGGTGTCCCCGAAATGGTAGTGGTTCGCAATGCTTGGGAGTTCCTTCGGACTTTTGGCCGAATTCAATTGGATTCAGTTGATCGTCTACTGTGGAATTACAGGGGCCCTATTGGCAGTTGGGGTTTACGCGATCTTGATGATTCGGGACTGGATGGCGGCTCCGGACGACTACGAGAGTGTGGGTGATGACTTGGAGTCTTTGCGAAGAGCACTCCAATTTGGTTCGATCGACGAAGCCGAGTATCGCAAAGCCGTCTTGGCGGTGCAGATGCAGGCGGAACGGTTGAATCAACGTTCGGCCGAACCTTTGACCCCGGCAGTTTTGTTGGACGCTTTGAATCGGCCTGCTCAGCCGGTTTTTCAAGAAGTACCACAGGCCGAACAGGACACCGCCGAGCAATTGGGAATCGGTGAACAAGCGACCGAGACGGAGCCGCCTCGATTATCGCCACCTTTGCCCAACAAAGACGAGGCGTAACCCGAAATTGCCTGGGACTGCCGACCATGATTCACGGTTCGGAAGATTCCAGTCGTACGTGTTGTGCGAGTTATCGCACTTGCACGGATAAAGCTTGGCTGTTCTGTATTCGTACAGTGACAGCATCGAAATGTCTGAAATACAGTTCTGACTGCTTGAACCGATGCGGGCAAGGATGACCACTATCGGCCTTGGTGAGGTATCAGGGCGTTCCCGGTTCAAGCGATAGTGCCATAAAGGAGTGCTAATGCCCGCAGGTAACGATATTAGTGGTCGTCGTTCAAGTGCAACAAAAAAGAACGCCTCTTGTTCGTTTTGTCGCAAGAGTTATCGTGAAGTTGGTCCTTTGGTCGAGGGCCCTGGGGATGTTTACATCTGCGGCGAGTGCATCGAATTGTGCCAATCGATTCTGGACCAAGAGCAACGCCGCCGCGGGTCCAACAAGCCGCTATTCAAGCGAATCGCCTCGCCTCGCGAAATCGTTTCGCATCTGGATCAATACGTGATCGGTCAGACCGACGCCAAACGAGTCATGGCGGTTGCAGTTCACAATCATTACAAACGCTTGACCTTGGGCTGGGAAGGTTCGGACGTTGAGATCGACAAATCAAACATTTTGTTGGTTGGCCCAACCGGGTCTGGCAAGACGCTTCTGGCTAGATCTTTGGCTCGGATGCTCAACGTGCCGTTCGCGATTGGCGATGCGACGACATTGACCGAAGCTGGTTATGTCGGCGAAGACGTCGAGAACTTGTTGCTGAAACTGCTGCACGCCGCTGATTTTGATGTCGAGTCGGCACAACGCGGAATCATCTACATTGACGAAATCGACAAGATCGGTCGTACGAGCAACAATGTTTCGATCACACGCGATGTGTCGGGCGAAGGGGTTCAACAATCGCTGTTGAAAATGCTCGAGGGGACCATCGCCAACGTCCCTCCCCAAGGTGGTCGAAAGCACCCGGAACAGCAGTACATTCCCATCGACACAACGAACATCCTGTTCATTTGTGGCGGTACCTTCTCCGGGATTGATAACATCATCCGCCGCCGTTTGGGCAAACGCTCCATCGGTTTCACGCAGTCCCTAACCACCCACGCCTCGGACGACATGCGGACACTGATTCCGCAAGTCATCAGTGACGACATTTTGGAGTTCGGCCTGATCCCCGAATTGATCGGTCGGCTGCCGCTGATCACTGCGCTCACGCCGTTGGACGAAGCCGGGCTGATGCAAGTCTTGACCGAGCCGCGAAATGCGATCGTCAAGCAGTTCCAAAGTCTGTTTCAGATGGAGAACTGCGAAGTTGCTTTCACCGACTCCGGCCTGCAAGAGATTGCCCGCCAGGCCTTGGCCAAAGGCACAGGTGCTCGCGGCCTGCGTTCGATCATCGAAAACGTTATGCTGGAAGCGATGTTCGAACTGCCCGATCAACCACGTGGCAGCAAGTACATGATCGACGAAGCGATCGTGCGAGGCGAACGCAGTCTGTTCCCGAAGATGCCCGAAAGCAAATCAGCCTAGGCCCTGTTGCGATCGCAAAGAACAGAATTCAAGAATGCCGGACGAAACTCGTCCGGCATTCTTGTTGAACGGCGACCCGAGTTTCTGAGCCACAAGCGACGACTCGATCCTAACGAACGATTTCAAAGCACGTGGTATCGGCGGATGATTCAATTGATCGAGGGTGCAATCGTCTCCGATGCCGCGCAGCCAAAACTCTAGTGCTTGCCCTCAACTCGGCGCGCGATGGCCTCCGGCGGGATCGGTATCACGCGGATATTGGCATTCAAATCAGTGCGGAGAATATCGACCGGCCGATCACTCTCGCTCCAAGTGAATTGAATCACATAGGCTCCGATCTGCAGCCCTTGCCCTTCATACTGAGGTGGCCAAAAATCTTCCGACCGAGTGGAAAGTGCCCGAGCCAATAGTCGGGTGGCTCGGCCCGAAAACCCGCCCAGTGCCATCTCCAACTGGCCTTGCGATTCGCGGTGGATAAAGAACAGAAACGCCGCATCCTGACGATTCGAGGTGCACGGAACCGAGGCCCAGCGTCCCTTGGCGTCCTCGTAATAGATCCCCGGTTCCGTCGTCTTCTCGTCGGCAGCAAGATTCATGCCGCCAAAACATGAAGTCGCATTTGGATCTTGGGCACGGTAGCGCAAGAAGAACGGACAGGACCGATCTTGGACCGACTTCACTTTGTCCTGCGAAACAAAACTCTCGGCTCCAAACGCGTTGGCCACGATCAACTCGACGACCGGATTGCTCTTGGTACTGCCCATGCCGACCAAGCCCTTGTCGCCGCTGGAGGCGAGGAACCCATCATAGATTTCGCGAGCTCGTTCCACGACTTCGTCTTGTGGAGCTTGGCCGGGCGACCAAACCAACGACTGCTTCAAGTGTTCGGGGTGAGGAATGCTCGGTTTTTCCGCAGTCCCAGCTTCGCGCAACTTGGACGTGCCTCCCAATGTAGTGACCCCGTTGAGAAGTTCGCCCATCAAAACGGCATCGGAGGCCACGACATACGAAACTTCCGGCGAGTCGGCGTCCACTTCTTTGCGAACACCCAAACAAAACTCCAAGCGATTCCGCCGCGCCAAGACTTCCCAGAAACTCTCCGGTTCGATGGCAAACAACGCGCCGGGCAGTCGATCGGCCGTGGTATGCCCATGTTCCACCAAGTAGTCGCACAACCGGGAAAGAGCCTTGAGCGGAATGTATTTCACCTCGTTCTTCAGCAAGGCGGCGACTTGGTGTCGATCCAGCCCCGTGTAGTCTACAATCGCCTTGATGGTTCCTGGACGACGACGTGGATCAGGATTGTGTCCCAATAATTCAGCCAAACGGAACGAGTATCGCATGGATCAACTTTCAGGGTGCGGTATCGCGGCGCCCACTCCATAAGCATACGGGGCACAACGGCGTAATCAATACCGTAAGTTGTTAATTTCATCGTATTTTTTGTGTCTAAGGTGAAATTTGATTAGATCCCGGGGCCGGGAATGGTCGGGGCAATGGTCGCATCGTGACCACATCACAACCTTTGCCCGTAACAAACAAGACCAGAATATTTCGCAAACCCTGTGTCTTCTCTATTTACTCGAATTTGGGTTTTCGCCTAGTATGTGAGGTGGAGGGAAGTGTCTTCCGCCGGAGGAGTTGTTGTGTTTCGATCGCGAACTGTAAGTTTTAATCGTTGGAGCGGGATCGCCGGTTGCCTTGTGCTATGGACAAGTCTGTGCCCGTCCGCGCTGGCTCAGTTCCACCAAACCCAATGGGGGCAGGGTGCTCCAGTGGCACCGACGATTCCGGGCCAATTCCAATCGAATCCGGCAGTTGGCAGTCCGGACGGCCCGCGAAGCGACAGCACGGTCACCGGAGTTCGTTCCCTGATCAATTTGCCGATGAATCCAGCATTTGGGGCTCAAAATCAGGGCTACTTTCCCACTTCGGTACCCACGTCGGGCACTGGCGAAACGCAACAGGGAACCGGAATTCCGGCACTGCCTGGCCGGATAGGTACATCCCAGGAACAATGGCAAGGCAATTGGCAGGGCAGCACGAATCCACTATTGAATTCGAATCCCGCTGCTTCGTCGCAAGGCAGTCCGTCAGTCGTTGGGCAACCGGGGTGGATCCCGCCCCTTCCGCAAAACACCGGCTTCAATTCGGGATCGACACTGACCCAGCAACCTGGTGGCGAAATGACGGCTCCTGCGAATCGGCTCCTGGCTATTGATCAGACCCAACGGCAACGGAGCAACCCGTCGGTGGCGCAGCGACAAGCGGAAGTTGGGAACTGGGATCGATTCATCAACTTGCCGACGATGACCAGTCAAGGGTTGCGCAAAGGCCGAGCGACGGCGGGCGGCCAGGATGGTTTTTCAGAATCGATGTATGCATCACAGGGCAGCGCCTTCCTGAGTGAAAACTCAGATATCCCAACGGCGAAACAGGTCGCAAATACGGGACAGGATCTGTCGGGCGGAACGGAGCAATCAACGGTGGGCAGCAAACCGAAAGCATCGATGGACGCGTTGTCGTGGTGGCTCATGATGTGTTCGGTGATGGCCAACCTCATTTTGTTTTACTTCTTGTACGATTCGCGGGCCAAATACCTCAATTTGGCAGATGAATTGCAATCGCGTTTCTTTCGAGAAGGATGAGAATTTGCTATTTACGGATTTTTGAAATCCGGTAAGAATCCTCGTCCGGGAAGGATCCTGGACGGAGGCAACGGCAGTTGGATTAACGACTGCCAGTTCAAGATAGATCGAGTCGCAAAGGAGTGCGAAAAATGCGAATTATGGCGGGTTTTATTTGTTGGTGCGTCGTGTTCGTGGGATCATTGGGTTCGACCCTTGGTCAGACGCCCATCGTGGCCATCGACATGGGCGCAGTATTCGAATCTCATCCTCTGTTTGTCAGCCAACTTGAAACGCTGAAGCAAGAGATTCGGCAATTCGAAGAAGACCAGAACCGTCAACGCGAAGCCTTGCAAGGCAAGTTTCAATCGTTGCGCGGGCAAGACGCGAGCACCGAAATCTATCGGCAAACGGAAGCAGACATTGCGAGTCAGGCGGCCAACCTTGACGTCCAGAAGCGACTGCGTTCGAAAGAGTACGCTCAAAAAGAAGCGAAGATCTACTTCGACATTTACACGGACGTGTCTTCCAAAGTGACCGCCTATTGTCAACACCACGGTATCACCACCGTCATTCATTACAACTCGCGTCCGGTGGACTTGAACAATCCTGCCACCATCATGGAACGCATTGGATCGAACGTGGTTTATGCTCGACCAGATTGGGAGATCACGGCAGCGATCAAACAGCTGTGCTCGGGTCCTGCCCAAGCCGCCCGAGGTCCAAGCAGCGCACCACCGACTCTCAATCGCTAGTAATTTGATTTCGTGGATCATCCCATCCCCCCTTCACTCGCCCCGAAACTGTCAACTCAGGCTTTAGAAGAGAATGGACCAACGCTTGAATCCTTCCCTGAGAAACCAACAGACCATCAAGACGCCGATCGAGGTGTGTGGGCGAAGCTATTGGAGCGGATTGGATGTGCGAATGCGCCTCCAACCGGCTCTGGCAAACTCTGGTATTGTCTTTCAGCGGATCGACTTGCCTGGTCAGACGCTGATCGCAGCCAACGTCAACCAACGGGTTGAAGTTCCTCGGCGAACTGTGTTGGTCTCGGGCACTGATTCGGTCGACATGGTCGAGCACGTTTTGGCTGCTTTATCTGGGATGCAAGTCGACAATTGCTTGATTCAATTGGATCGTGGGGAGGTACCGGCGTTTGACGGTTCGTGTCTGGAACTGATTCACTTGCTGCAGTCGGTGGGAACCGTGAAACAAAAGGCTTTGCGTCCTCAATTGGTGATTCAGACGGAATTTCAAGTAGGCAACGAGGGCAGTTGGATCCGCGCCATGCCAAACCCACACGGACAATTGGAGATTCGCTACTCGTTGGAATATCCCCACCCGAGCATTGGGGCCCAACAGTTGAACTATGTTCATTCGCCGATGGCGTTTGCGCGTGAACTGGCCAGTGCCCGGACGTTCTTGTTGCAACATGAAGCGGACATTTTGCGACAGATGGGCGTGGGCTTGAAAGTAACCAATCGAGAAGTCTTGGTCTTTGGCGAAGACGGGCCGATTGGCAATCGTTTGAGATTCCCGGACGAATGTGTCCGGCACAAGACATTGGATGTATTGGGCGATCTGATGCTCGCCCCGTTTGACGTGGTTGGCACCATTGTCGCCTATCGCAGCGGACACCACTTGAATGCCGAGATGGCTCAGCAATTGGTCAAACTGTTTCAGGCTCAATCCAACTACATGCGACAAACCGCGTAGCTCCATTTTCGTTAGCGAGGGACCGCTAAATCATGAAACCGATGATACCATTTAAGGTTGTTCGTGACGATTCCGAGGACGGCTGGGGAGCTCCAAAGATTTCGCCACTCGCAGCGGTTGACCCGCACGCCATCATTGAACCGGGAGTCGAGATCGGCCCATTTTGTGTCGTCGGTCCGGATGTCACGATTGGTGCTGGGACGATTCTGCACAACAATGTATCGATCATTGGACATACGAAGATCGGTAGTCGGAATAAGATTTTCGCCAATTGCGTGATTGGCGGCGAACCTCAAGATCACTCGTACCGAGGGACTCCGACTCGGGTCGAAGTTGGTGACGACAACACCTTTCGCGAGGGTGTGACCATCAATCGAGGAACTGAGAAAGAAGCTGGCCTAACTTACGTCGGCAATCACAACTACTTGATGACCGGTTGCCATATTGCGCACGATTGCCATGTCGGTAACCACATCACCATGGCCAACGGGTGCATGTTAGGCGGCCATGTGCACGTCCATGATTACGTGACCTTTAGCGGTGTCGTCGCCTGTCACCATTTCGTTTCGATTGGTTCTTACTGTTTCGTGGCAGGATTGTCGCGCGTGATTCAAGACGCTCCTCCGTTCATGTTATGCGACGGGATTCCTTCCCGGCCACGAAAAGTGAATCTGGTTGCCATGAGGCGTAATCAGTTCCCCAGCGCGGAGATCGCTTCGCTGACTGAGGCGTACCGGTTGTTGTATCACGACCCCGTGGGCACCGAAAATGCCAAGCGAATCCTGCACGATCAAGGATTGTGGTGCCCGACTTTGGACCACTTGTTTCGATTTCTTGAACACAAACTCAATGGTATGAAAGGTCGCGGTCGCGATCAGAGGAGCAAAGCGGCATGAAAGCCTTGCGCGTCGTCGTGGTTGGTGGTGGACACTTGGGCAAGATCCACTTGAAGTTGTTGCACGATCATGTGGCAACCGACAGATCGCCCGAGATTATCCCAGTCGGACTGGTGGATCCGATCGCCACGTCTCGCGAGACGTTGGGTCAACAATGGAATTTGCCGACGTTTTGCTCCTGGGAAGAGTGCGATCTTCCGTTCGACGCCGCCATCATCGCTACGCCAACCCGAACCCATTTCGAAGTGGCTCGGAGCCTGCTGCTCGAGGGCAAGCATCTGCTGATTGAGAAGCCGCTAACCTTGACGACTCGCGATAGCCAGCAGTTGATCGACTTGGCCAAAGATCGCAAGTTGGTGATCCAAGTTGGGCATGTCGAGCGATTCAATCCCGTATTTCAAGCCGCCCGCGATTGCATCGAACGGCCTCGCTACATCGAATTGCACCGCGCGAGTCGCTTCACCGGTCGTTCCACCGACGTGGGTGTGGTCATGGATCTGATGATTCACGACATCGATTTGATGTTGAACCTTGTGGACGCTGAGGTCCATCGGGTTGAAGCCATGGGCGTCAGCGTGTTCGGCGATCACGAGGACATGGCTCAAGCCCGCGTTACGTTCACCAATGGTGCGGTCGCCAATTTATGGGCGTCACGCTGCAACTACACGCCGCAACGCACCGTCAAGATCATCGGCACGAACGGATTTGCCCACGCGGATCTGACGACTCGGCAAGTTACAACGGTCATCGCTCCCGGAGAAGTCCAAGCGAAGCGACTCATTTTCAATCGTCTCTCGCCCGAAGCCAAACGCAACTTGACGGATCAACTATTCGAAAAAGTCTTGCCACAACGCAGCTTTGAAGTACCAGGCTCGAATCCATTGCTTGATGAGCAAGCGGATTTCTTTCGCGCGATCGCGACTGGGAGTCTGAATCAAGTGTCCGCCGTGGATGGGCATCGCGCCGTGGTTGTGGCGAATCAAGTTTTGGCAGCCATTCGTGCGCATGTCTGGACAGAAAATTCCTTCGGGCCTCGGGGGCCGCTGGTTTCGATTGATCAATTTACGAACCACGAGCCGCAACGCCAAGTCGCTTAGGTCTCGCCATGAACATCGCCCTGATCGTGCTGTTGCCATTACTCGGGTCCATTTTACCGGCACTCATGATCCGATCCGGTCGAAACGCCTGCATGGCGTCGGCGGCGGTCGTCAACTTCTTGGCTCTGGCATTACTGTTGACGCATTCGCCGGCGGTCTTTTTCTTCAAGACGACGCCCAAAATTAGTTGGCCATGGCTGGATTCCATCGGTTTGAATATCGAGTTCTGGGTGGATGGACTCGGATTGATGTTCGCGACCATGATTCTCGGCATCGGTCTGTTGATTTTGATCTATGCCCGGTCTTATCTTTCCGCCGCTGACCCCATGGGGAATTTCTATTGCTACTTGCTGATCTTCCAAGCGGCGATGGTAGGAATCGTCTTATCCGACAATGTGATTCTGCTGATGATGTTTTGGGAATTGACCAGTCTCAGTTCCTTTTTGTTGATTGGATTTTGGAGTCATTTGCCCGCCGGTCGTCAGGGTGCTCGGATGGCCCTGGCCGTTACCGGCGGCGGTGGGCTGGCCCTCTTGGCCGGCGTTTTGCTATTGGCTAACGTGGCCGACACTTATCGGATCAGCGAAATCTTGACCCGGCGCGATTTGATTCAAAACTCCGAGTGGTTCCCGACTATCTTGGTGCTCATCTTGTTGGGATGCTTTACCAAAAGCGCTCAATTTCCGTTTCACTTCTGGTTGCCAAGAGCCATGGCAGCGCCGACACCGGTCTCGGCGTACCTGCATTCCGCGACGATGGTCAAGGCTGGGATTTTCTTGCTCGCGCGACTCTGGCCCGTTCTGCATAACGATGGGATGTGGTTCTACTGCGTCGCGTCCATCGGACTAGTGACCATGTTGATTGGCGCGATTATTGCATTGTTTCAGGACGACCTCAAAGGTCTGTTGGCCTATTCAACGATCAGCCACTTGGGTCTGATCACCATGCTGCTAGGATTTGCGACTCCGGTCGCTGTGGCAGCCGCCGTGTTTCATATCATCAATCACGCGACGTTCAAAGCCGCACTGTTTATGAACGCGGGGATCGTCGATCACGAAGCCGGGACACGCGATCTCAAACGATTAGGTGGCCTGATGTGGCTGATGCCCGTCACGGCAATCATCGCCTTGATCGCCACGTTCTCGATGGCTGGCTTGCCACCGTTCAACGGCTACCTCTCGAAAGAAATGATGTTGGAAGAAGCTTCCCACACGAAGTGGATGGGGTCGAAGCAGATCATCCCAACTTTGGTAACGATCGCAGCCGTGTTTTCGGTGGCCTATTCGTTTCGCTATTTTTTTGGAGTGTTCGCCGGCCGAGTCCGCCACGATTACCCGCATCACCCACACGACTCGCCAGCCGGACTTTGGTGGCCCCCGACTTTGTTGATCATCTTAGTCATAGCGATTGGGTTGCGGCCGGATATCATGGCCGAATCCCTCGTGAAAATCGTCACTGCGTCCGTGATCCAAGATGCCGCACCGGATATCCATCTCAAGCTCTGGCACGGCTGGACTCCGGCAGTCACCATGTCAGGGATCGCCGTTGGTGGCGGTTTGATCCTTTGGCTGTTGGCTTCCTGGCTGCGAACGATTTGGGACAAGCTGCCTCGACCGGATGCCAAGGTGATCTTTGATGCCGTGGTTCATGGACTGACACGAGGTTGTCAGTTGATCAGTGATAGTTTGCACAACGGTTCTCAACAACGGTACTTGTTTCTGATCATTGCTTCCGTCATTGCTTTTGCCGGATGGAATTTTGCAAGTTACCCTTGGGCCCATGGCGATCGACCGCTCCAGCCGATCACAACACCGTTGGTTGTGGGGTGGATTTTGGTTGTCGGTTCGACATTGTTGGTCGTGATCAACTACCGCAACAGACTTTACGCTTTGATTGCCTTAGGTGTCGTCGGTCTGTTTAGTTCTTTGGGTTTCGTCTACGTGTCGGGCATTGATTTGGCATTGACTCAGATCTCGGTCGAAGTGGTCACGATCATTTTGATGTTGCTCACATTGTTCTTCTTGCCGAAGTATTCACAACCCGAGTCAATGAGTTGGGTTCGTTGGCGCGATGCCGGACTGGCGATTGTCGCCGGATTGGGGATGGGGGGCATGAGTTGGTTGATGATGACGCGTCCATGGTCGATGGAAAGCATTCAAAGTTATTTTCTGGCCAACGCCAAGTCGGGCGGCGGCGGAACGAACGTCGTGAACGTCATTTTGGTCGATTTTCGAGGCTTTGACACATTCGGTGAAATCACGGTCTTGGGTTGTGCTGGCTTAGCGATTTTTGCGATCCTGGAGGGGTTGGCCCGAGGGAAACTTCGCCAGCGTTTGCAGGACTGGGAGCCTGACGTCGCCCGCACGGCCGACCGACATCCGATCCTGATGGTGGTCGTGACCCGAGTCATGCTGCCTATGGCGATTTTGGTGGGCATGTTCATTTTCTTTCGCGGACACAATCTGCCAGGCGGAGGTTTCATTGCAGCACTCGTCGTTTCGGTGGCACTGATCATGCAGTACATGGCCAGTGGATTTGGGTGGACGGCCAATCAAGTACGGTTCAAGTACCACGGGTTGATCGGCGGCGGTGTGTTGATTGCGGCCGCAACCGGCATCGGAGCGATGGTGGCCGACCGTCCGTTTCTCACGAGTTGGCATGACCATTGGCATCCGCCCAAGTTCTGGGAGATTGACTTCGGAGACATTGAAGTGGCCAGTGCGATGGCCTTCGACTTGGGAGTGTTCCTGACCGTCATTGGGGCCGTGATGTTGGCGCTGGCCCAGTATTCAAAACTGGGAATCATCGCCGTTGACGCCGAGGTCAACGCAAGCCCCATGGATTGTGATCCCTTGAACAACCAACCTCCGGTTAACCGCAACCACAAACACTAAAGTAGAACTCGCAAATGGAATTGCTTTTGTCATCGGCGATTGGGGTATTTAGCGCAGCAGGTGTCTACTTGGTCTTGCGCCCGAGGACTTTTTCGGTCGTTATGGGCTTGAGTTTCCTAACGTATGCGATCAATTTTTTCTTGGTATCGGCGGGACGACTGTCGGTAAATATGCCCGACATCTTGTCAAAAGGTAAAGAGTTGAGCGAGTATGCTGACCCCGTGCCACCGGCTTTGGTTCTGACGTCGATTGTGATTTCGTTTGGGATGACGGCCATCATGGTCGTCATGGGCGTCCGGGGCTATTTCGAAAATGACAGCGATCACGTCAATATCAGCCTTACCGAAGAGATGATCGCCAGGAGTCGCGAATGAACCACTTGCTGATCCTGCCGATTTTGCTGCCGGCCATCGTGGCACCGTTGTTGGCCATTGTCGCACGCAACGACATTGTGTTGGCTCGCGTGTTCTCTTTTGCCGCTACACTGGGTCTGGTCGCCATCGGATGTCTGATGGTGTGGACCGCCAGCGATGGCCAGATTCGCATTTATGAACTGGGAGCGTGGAAAGCCCCGTATGGCATCGTCCTGGTACTCGACCGACTCTCTGCCATTATGGTTCTGTTGACGGCCTGTTTGGCGACGGTCGTCCAACTGTACTCGATGGCCGGATGGGACACGCGTGGCTTCCACTTCTACTCGCTGTTTCATGTTCAATTGATGGGAGTCAACGGAGCGTTTCTTACGGGTGATCTGTTCAATTTGTTTGTGTTTTTTGAGCTCTTGCTGATTGCATCTTACGGTTTAATGGTCCACGGTGGCGGCCCTGCCAGATTCAAGGCTGGCCTACAGTACATTTCGATCAACTTGGTGGGTTCCGTGGTATTTCTGATGGGACTTGGCACGATTTACAGCGTGACGGGCACCTTGAACATGGCTCATTTTGCGGTGCGAATTTCTCAAGTCCCTGAATCCGATCAGGCCCTGATGGCTGTGGGGGCAAGTCTGTTGCTCGTCGTGTTTGGGCTCAAGGCCGCTTTGGTGCCGTTGCATTTTTGGATGCCGGCCACGTATTCGAATGCACCACCGCCTGTGGCAGCCCTGTTTTCGATCATGTCCAAAGTGGGCGTGTATGCTTTGATAAGGTTTTGTGACTTGTCACTATTGCAACTGGGAGGTCCCTTCGCCGCGCTGGGAACTCAATTGCTGGTGCCTTGTGCGGTGTTGAGCTTGATCGTGGGAGCCATTGGGGTTTTAGCAGCAAGAAGTTTGTCTCAGCAAGCAAGTTTTGTCGGTTTGGCATCCATCGGCACCATGTTGATTGCGTTTGGTCTATTCACGCCAGAATCGCAAGCCGCAGGACTGTATTACATGTTGCATTCGACATTAGCGGTCGCGGCACTGTTTCTGGTGGTAGATTTGGTGATTGCTCGGCGTCCCGGGGCCGGCGACGGGTTTGATCCCAAGCCATTTCCACAACAAGGCTATTTGGCGGCCCTGTTCTTCGTCGGAGCGTTGATGGTGATCGGCTTGCCGCCGTCTTCGGGATTCCTGGGCAAACTACAAATTCTTCATAGCCTCCGGTCCACCGGCGAATGGCCGATGTTGTGGGGAACAATCTTGGTCGCATCGTTTGCCGTACTCTTGGGCTTCGCTCAAGCCGGCAGCCGTGTGTTTTGGAAATCTTCGGCGGCACACAAAGGCGATCCTCACGATTCGGGAGTTGGCGTCGGACAGATGTCGCATGGCAATGCGTTATCGGCCAAGCCGTTGCCCTTGGCATTGCCGTCGGCCGCCATCGGGCTGACTTGGAGCCTATTGATCCTCCTAACGATATTCCCGGGCCCAGTGATGAGTTATCTCGAGGCCACGACGGAACAGCTATTTGATCCACAACGGTACATCGACGCGGTATTAAAGCCGGCGGGAGAGGCTGGCCTATGACTTCCAAGCCCGAACATCACGAGCACGGACACGGACACGGTCAGACGCCCCGAGTCGAACGATCGTTGTTGCGAAAATGGTTTCCGCATCCGATCCTTAGTCTCGTACTAATTGGCCAATGGTTGGGGCTGAACAACAGCCTGGCTCCGGGCCACATTGTCGTTGCCGTACTATTGGCGGGTTTCATTCCCATCTATACGGCAAATTTTTGGCCCAATCGACCCAAGCTCCGAGCCCCCATAACGTTCCTGGTGTTCGCCGTGGTGTTCTTGTGGGACATCGTCGTCGCCAATCTTCAGGTGGCCTATCTGGTGCTATTCCATTCTCCGGCCAAACTCAAGAGTCAATGGCTTTGCGTTCCACTGGACTTGTGCCAACCGGAAGCTGTCGCCATGTTGGCGGGCACGGTTTCATTGACACCGGGGACCATCAGCAGTGATCTTTCTGCAGATGGTCGATATTTATTGGTTCACTGCTTGCATGTCGATGATCCTGCCGCAGAAGTTCAAAAGATCAAGGATCGATACGAACGACGATTGAAGGCGATTTTCCCATGATCCAATTGGCAATCCTGTTTTGTTACATTGCCGTTTGCTTGTCGCTCTTGATGAACATTTGGCGACTGTACATTGGCCCCAATGTCGTGGACCGAATCATGGCGGCCGACACTTTGGTGATCAACTCGATCGTGTTGTTGATTCTCTACGGGATTCAGACCAAATCCACCATGTATTTCGAGACGGCCTTGTTGCTGGCGATGTTTAGTTTCATCTCGACCGTGGCTTATTGCCGGTTCTTGATGCGCGGCGACATCATCGAATAGCTAAGAATCGATTCATCCAATTAGTTGCCGGAGCTACGACAATGAACCTGCCTGAAATGCCTGAAATGCCTGTGGACGCCTGGGGATGGGTTGTGCTCGTCAGTTTACTGATTGGAGGTTGCTTTGTCTTTGTCGGTTCATTCGGCCTGTTGCGTCTCAACAACACCATGGCAAGAATGCATGCACCGTCCAAAGCCACGACCGTGGGGGTCGGTGGGGTGTTGATCGCTTCGATCTTCTATTTCTATGGTGTGGTGGATGAGCCGTATCGAGTCTTTCCTGCCCAGGACTTGCTGATCGTCTTCTTCTTGTTTCTGACTGCCCCCGTTTCGGCGCACTTCATGGCGAAGGCCTACCTTCACAAACATTCGCCGCAGGAAAGCGACTTGCCGCAGCCGCACAACGGTTCCGGGTGGGCCACGTTCAAGTCGCGGGCTTGACGGACATGATCCAGCCAAGGTCCGCTACGGAGGCGTTCCGTTCCCAGTCCCGGGACTTTCCGGCTATTTTCGCTTCTGCAAAGGCAAGCCCTTCGGCAAATATTGAGGCGCCGCTGATGGGTTTGGGGCAACCGGCGTTGCTTCATGAGTGACTTGAATCGATGGCGAATTTGGGGCGGCGTATGCAATTGGAACCGCCGAGTTAAACGCACCGCTGTTGGTCTCGACAAACGTAGCGACTTGGTTCGGCGCGATTGTGTTCTGTGACAATGGCTGTCCGGCACTGGTTGGTGGATGGTCCAAGATTTTTGGGGATTGCGGCGCTGGCTCCGTCGACGCGACATGGGGATTGGTGACGATGTGCCCCAATTGCATGCGACCCTGGTACGCGTGAGGGATTTGGCCAAACGTCAAATGAGAAGCGGCCACTGTCGCTGAAACGGCTTCAACGGTCATAGCCGGGGACGTCGAAATCGTAGCACTTTCTAACACAGAAATATTAGATCGAGCGTTCTTTATCGCGGGCGTCTCAGCCACGTCATTGTCGTCCAATGGCAACTCCATGATCGATCGTGGCTTGTCCGGAGTGCCATCGGATTTTGATTTTGATTCGGGAGCTTCCGGCGCGGTGGGTTGCGTCAATCCTGGTGCGGGATCGATCGTGGCCGACTCTTCAGACTTGGTGACACGTGCAGCGTTCCTTTTGATCACGGAATCTAGTACCGCAGCAGCGTTGTCGAAACTACTGGCAGCTGGCGAATTGATTTCGCTGGTCGACGGCGAAACGTATGCCCTTTCCTCCGCTGGAGAAATCGTTGGCAGTGTCGATAAGGCTGTCGGTCGCGTAGGTAGCGTTGGCAAAGTCGGCGTCATCGGCTGACTGATCGACGCATCGAGCTGGTCCGCTGAGCCCGGGAATAGTTCTGCGTGAGCGTGGTGACGAGTATCGGAGTTTCCGGCTGCAATAAAACCGGAATCGTAACCGCGGCGCCAATTGGACATCGCCTCGTCGCGTTTGCTGTTCATGAAGGCTTCAAATTGGGCCGGCTCGCGTTCTGGCGAAGGCAGCGAGGCTTGAGACCGTCCGTCATGGAATCCGCTGCGCCACCCCTCTTGGAAACTCGCGTCTTCACCACGGACTTGCGACGATTGATCATGCCACGCGTGGGTCATCGCCACGCGCTCGCCAACCCAGTCAGATGGTGAACCAGAGCGGCAGCCTGCTCCGAGTGGTAGGCAGGCGAGTCCCAAGATCAGAGCGCAACGTCCAGCCGTTGGCCGCAGGTCCTTGGACCGGATGGTCGCGGACTCTTTGCCAGCTTGGTTTTGCTTCGGGATTCGACTTGCTCGAAATGCATCGATTAACGACAACATGGGCAGCTCCTGGCACATCCAACAAATCGTGTGACTATCATTCGGCACCAGACCTGGCTGGACCGGCTCCCCAGCCATATCGACGCGCTACGAACGCTACGTTCGGCGGAATCGTTTTACGACCTATGACCGTAACAACAGCTAGGATCGGATTAATTGGAGAGATCTACTCAACCGTCAAGGTTTGACTTCGGATTCTTCCCCGTCCTCGCTTACGGCAACGTCAGTGCCATAAACGTGGGTTTGGCGGAACTCGAACCGCCACCCGATTGAAATTCGATCGAACTCGGTCGGTCGTCATACACCTGGCGGTTGGTTTTTAAAACAAAATTTATGACGACTTTTTTATACAACGACTCAGGACCGGTACTTCTTGCGGAGTTTAGCTGATCGTTACGCTCAAATGCGGGTGCGACAAAAGTGCAGAATATCGACGTCAGAGCCAAAGTTTTTCTTGACTTTGTTTTTTTACTGGAAATAATGTGAAGGCTCTGTTAGGAACTATCCGAATCAAACGGTTCAGCCGCTAAATCTCGGACAGGTCCTGTGGCCCCAACTGCGGCCTTAACTCGTTGGAACTCAGCAGGACGGGCAGGCAAGGGACGAATGGGCGGCCGGCCAAAAGCATGGTCAACCCATTGGAAACAGGTGGCCCGCATTGGTAGTGGTTCGCTGGGGTGGAATCGGGGATAATCCGCAAAACATAAATCATCAGACCGGAATCAACCAATGAATCCGGTACAACGCAACGGACGGAGTCGGTTGCCTGTCGTCACGGATGGCTGAGTAGTCAAACAATGTTGGTTCGCTGATCGCAGTGATCAAGGACCTTCCAACTTTCCCAACAGCTCGCGAAAAGAGAATTGCGAAATGACGACCAAACGAAAAGTAATGAATGTCTTCGAAGCCATTTTGAAATATGGCCACGACGAGGACTTTGTGCCGGTGGGCGGTGAAGAATTCATGGCCACGGACGCTCCTGCTGGGTCGGACGAGAAGATCGACGTCCTCCGCCGTCGCGTCGAAATGGGCATGCCGCTATGGCACGGTGAAGACCGCCGTGATTACTCCGGACTGACCGGCGCTGTCCGGCCGCGCGAATAGATTTTGCGGGCCTTGGCCAAGTGACACACGAAAAGCGGCGTCGCGTTATACCGACGCCGCATTTCTTTTTTAGAATGGGATCGTTGTGTTTTTACACACGCAGTCTAGCGAGCACTGGTGTTCCCTCTTTATAC
>JAUXWY010000169.1 GCA_030681235.1 Pirellulaceae bacterium
GATCGCGGTTCGTCATAGCCGCGAGCGGTCGGCCGAGAATAGCGGATTGGTTCGACCACCGTGGAGCGAGGCCGCTGGTCTGCCGAATAGGTTGGCTGTGGAGGAGCCGATGGGTAATAAACTGGACCCCGCGCGGCCGAGTGCCTCAATTCCGGCTCTTGGGCGGTTGCGTGATACTGTTGACGCAATTGGTCAGCTACAGATCGAGAGGCATCGGCCGCATCGATCGGCCGGTTGGCGGGACCAGGCGTCCAGGGACCACGTCCGTCTTCCAATTGTATGTCGTCTTGATAGCGTGCTGGTCGCACCTGTCGTCGGCCATTTTCGGGCGACGATTGATAGGCCCGATACGGGGTGTCGTTGCGAGGTTCGATCGGGCGATATTGTTGGGCAAAGGCGCCGGACGTTGTTAGCAGACACACAAGACCAGTCAGCAACGAGCAACGTTTCATCTCTGAATCCTCAATCAAAACAACAGCATCTGGTCGAAGCCAACCATCCGACGTCCCCCCGGACGAGGCGGTTTTCATCATTCGATCCCGGACAACCATCGAAGACAATACGGTACTGCGGTCGCCGGAAGGCTCACTCCATTCGCTACATTCGGAAATTCCGGTTCCCTCGCTACAACTGAAATGTTCCTAATTCTTGATACGACCCTCGAAATCCCTTCGTCAAGTTAGGCATGATCGACACAGGTTGCCTATCTCGCCCCAAAATCCAACTTTTGCAAGCTGTTTTTTCCGGGTTTCCCTACCTCTGTGCTAGAGTTCGGCGTTTCTAGTCGCACGGTTCCGCCGCCGCGCCGACTCGATCTGTCCCGTCAATACAACCCCCTTGTGTGTTCTTGGAGGAGCGTTTGCGGCGACAGTCACTTTGGCTCGATTGAGGAAGCACGGATGACACAACGATTTCGATCCGGCGGTATTGCCTGCGTGGTTTTAGCCGTCGTCTGCACGTTGCTCCAAGTCGGTTGCCAAAACGTTGGCGTTCCGCGGATCGATCCGTACGGCGAGCGGATCTTCATGGCGCCACCCAACAGAACTCAGTTATCCGGCACATTCGGCAGTTGCTTGCAAGGTTTGGGCTGTTTCTCGCGCGGTGCGAATCCCGCCACAGCGGCCGTGGCTCCGATTGCCCCCGTCCCAATGATCATGCCGACGGGCCCGATGATCGGCTCAGGCGTTCAAATGGCGCCGCCGCTCGGAACGCAACCGATGCCCACCGTTGCCACGCCGATCATGATGCAGCCGATGGTCATCACGCCGATGTTGCCACCGGTCATGAAGGCGCCGCCATGTGAATACCAAGGGGCGCTAGGCAGCTGTTTGGAACTGAAAAAGAAAGCCAAACAGCTCGGCGTGCCGGCCGAGAATCCGTACAAAATCTGCCAACGCGGAAAGCGTGGCGAATTGCTCGTCACGCCATCCAAGATCGTGGCGCCCGTTGGCAGCGAGGTCGTCGTTCTGGCCGGCATTTGCGGCGCGGATGGGTACTTCGTCACCAACCAACCCGTCGAGTTGACTCTGTCGCAAGACAGCGTCGGCCAGATCATCGACTATCAAGGTCGCTCCACCAATAAGTTGCCCCGCTTCTTCGCGGCCAAAGCCACCAAGACCTCGGGCGATTTTTTGACGTTAAACACTTCGCGAAAAGAAGAATGGATCAAACGCGGGACCCCCACGAAAGTCGATGACATCCACGTCGAGAAGGGGCAAAGTTGGCTCACCGTATCGTCGGCGTCACCCGGCACTTCTTACATTACAGCCATGGCACCTCAGGCGGAGGCCTGGGACAAGCGACTCAAATCGATGGAGATTCAATGGGTGGACGCGCTGTGGACGCTCCCGACTCCCGCCACGGCAACGGCCGGCGCAAAGTATCCGTTGATCACCAACATCCGCCAAACGCAAGACGGACTGGGCGTGGGCAATTGGAAAGTCCGCTACGAGATCGCAGGTGGCGCTCCCGCTCAGTTTCTTCCTTCGGGCAGTCAAACGGCCGAAGTCCTGACCGGTCCCAATGGCAATGCCAGTGTCGAGATCCAACAACCCAGTACCGAAATCGGACCGGGCACCACGTTTATTCGTGCCGATGTGATTCGACCAGCCAACAATGCCTCAGGTTTCGAAGTCATTGAAAGCGGCGTCACGAGTATCCGTTGGGTGGCACCCGCCCTGACAATTCGCGCCATCGGGCCTCGCACCGTGGCGATGGCGACTCCGTTTAGCTATCGCTTGGAGATTACCAATCCTGGCGACCAAGCCTCGCGTGAAACCACCGTCACCCTGGAAGGCTTGCCAGAAGGCCTGGCTTTTGTCAGCAGCAATCCCAAGCCAACGGAATACGGCAATCGCTTGGTCTGGAATCTGGGAGACGTACCTCCCGCGTCGAATCCCAATGTCATTGACATTCAATTCAAGTCCGACACCGCCGTTGGCCTGGCGCGACTTTGTTTTGACGTTGCCAGTACCGTTGACCAAATCAAAACACGAGCCTGCGCCGAAACCCAAGTCGTGACTCCTTGTTTGGGCGTCAAAATCGACGGCGATCGCCAAGGTCGCGTCG
>JAUXWY010000029.1 GCA_030681235.1 Pirellulaceae bacterium
CTGGTGTACCGGCTTTAGCCGGCGGGACTTATGAAAACGCTCTTTTCAGCTACTCGCCGGCTAAAGCCGGTACACCAGCGCTCGCTAAACCGATGCCGCTACGGGTTCTCGGATTTTCAAAGTCGGACGCTCACCCAAGTCGGGAACTTAATCCGGGACAATTCCTTAGCCAAATGCGGTTTGGATTTGGTTGCGGCGGGCGACGGTGCTGCGATACAGCTCGACGTATTTCGCGGCGGAAGCGTGCCATGACCAATCTTGGCGCATGCCGGTTTCGACCAGTTGGGCCCAAGTATCGGGCGATTGATAAAAAACATGCAAAGCGCGTTGCAACGTGCGATTCAGATGACTGGGGTCCCAATTGACAAATGAGAAGCCATTGGCTGGAGCTTCCGGAGTTCCGCGTTCCAGGTCGATGATCGTGTCGGCCAAGCCGCCGGTCTCGCGAACAACGGGCACGCTGCCGTACCGCAAGCTATAGAGTTGGTTCAGGCCGCACGGCTCGTATTGGCTGGGCATCAAGAACATGTCGCTGGCCGCTTCGATTTGGTGTGCCAGGGCATCGCTGAAGGCAAACTGAACCGCCAGCCTTTGCGGGAACTCGGCCGCCAATGTTCGCAAATGTCGTTCGAGCGTCGGATCGCCCGTGCCCAATACAATCCACTGGGCTTCCTGCGAACGCAACCATTGCGGCAAAATCTTGAGGACCAGCTCCCAACCTTTTTGGCTGACCAAGCGGCCTACCGACCCAATGAGCGGCACATCGTTGCGTTGTTCCAAGCCAAACTTCTGTTGCAAAAACTGTTTGTTGGCAGCTTTGCCGGTTCTCCAGCTATGAACGTCGTATTTGGCAGCTAAAGCATCGTCCGTGCTCGGGTTCCAAGCGCGATCGTCGATGCCGTTGATCACTCCTTTGAGGACATTTTGCCGATCTCGCAGCACACCGGCCAAGCCACAGCCGATCGGTTCGTGTTGAATCTCTAAAGCGTATCGTGGCGAGACGGCGCTGATCGTATCGGCAAAGGCGATTCCTGTTTTGAGTAGATTCAGTTTTCCGTGGTACTCCATCTGTTGCCAATTGAAGTGTTTCCAATCCAATCCAGTCAACAACATATCCCAATGCCAAAACTGACCTTGGTAGGCCATGTTGTGAATCGTGAACAGGGTAGTGATCGACCGATATCGATCCGCGGTGTGATACTCGGTCGCCAACAAAGCCGGAATCAAACCGGTCTGCCAGTCATTCGCGTGCACGACATCCACGTTTAGATTCAGCAAACGAATCGCTTCGACGACGGCCCGACAAAAGAACACGTACCGCTCGCAGTTGTCGTTGTAGTCGCGTCCGTTTTCGTTGTACAATCCTTCGCGATCGTAATACTGCGGCTGATCGATCAAATAGACAGGCACATCGGAGCCCGGCAGCGTGGAACGCAGCAAGTGGCCGGATACCAACTTCGAGCCGATTGGGATATCAAAGTAGATACCGGTGCGTTCGATCGGTTGGCCGGACTGGTACACGCAGCGGTAGGCCGGCATAAACAGGCAGGTGTCGACGCCGTGTTCTCGAAGTGCGACGGGCAATGTGCCCGAAACGTCAGCCAGACCGCCGGTCTTGGCAAAGGGAACGGCTTCGCTGCTGGCAAATAGTACGTTCACGGTCTACTCGGTTGGCCAAAGGGAGAGGGACGCCGTCCATGTTTGTAGCTTGGAATTAAGCGTCTGACAATTCAATTTGCCGACTAGGTTGACTTTTCGCCACCCCCGACTCTCCCAATCGCCACAACCAATTTGATGCACAAATTCACCCACTGTCAGGTCGCGGTTTTGGATTGGATGAACGGAGGCTTGGTCCATGCGCGTCGCGGTCAACGCACCGATTACCAGCCGCTGTGCGACGCGTTTCCCCGTTTCGTTGGGAAGCCACCCCTGAAATTGGTCCACGAACTCCGACAGCGAATGGGGGTGACTCGCTTCTATTTGGCGGATTTGGACGCGTTGCAAGGTCGAGGCGAAACCGGAGCCTCGGAGCTGGCTTTGACGATTTTGAACGAAGGCCTGACGCTGTGGTGGGATCGAGGGTTCGAGGACGCTCCTTTGCCAGCGACCCGTCGCGCAGCTTTGTTCGACCGTTGTGGACCCCGCTTTCACCCTGTGTTGGGGACGGAGTCGTGCCGCTCGCCAAGAGAATTGTTCGCCCGTCTCGCGTCACGCGAACCACATCCCTGGACGTTGAGCTTGGACTTGATGAGTCGTGACGCCGATTGGCATTGGTTTGGGCAGGCGGTCATGGAGAAGCCGGAATTGGGGCTCGAGGTTGACCGAACCGACCGGTCAGAGACGCGTGTGGGCCCGGGGAAAGACTCGTTCGTTGGCCCAAAGGTATGCGATTCCTGGGCCGCGATGCCGATGTCCGAAGTTGCCCTGCGAAGCGTCCAATTGGGCGTGCGGGAATTGATCGTTTTGAACTTGGCGGATGTAGGTACTTCCCATTGCACCACCGGCCCGCTCCTGCACGAACTCCGCCAGAAACTTCCGACAACCGTGTTGGTGGCCGGGGGTGGGGTCCGCGATGTCAACGGATTTCAGCGATTGCTCGATCACGGAGCCGATCATGTTTTGGTAGGAACTTGGCTGTGGGCTCGGTTGTCTCAGGCGCTTCCGTAGGTTGCTGTTGGTGATGAAGGACGGGTGCCTGCCGCTGGTCCAGTCTGTACAAAACTGTTACAGTACCTGCCCGGTAGCGGTTCCACACGGCAGCGAAGGCCTCGCGCCGCGGAACGGCGGAAAACAGCCAGATGACACTGTCGGAGCGATGCATGACAAATGCTGTGGACCAACCCCTGATCGAAAAGCTAATCGCCAATGTTGGCCGAGTCATCTTGGGAAAGCGGGATGTGGTCGAATTGTGCATGATCGCGCTGGTGGCTGGCGAACATGTGCTGTTGGAAGACGTGCCTGGGGTCGGCAAGACTTCTTTGGGACGAGCGTTGGCCAAAAGTGTGGCGGCGACGTTCGCACGAATCCAATTCACGCCAGATCTGTTGCCCGCCGACATCGTGGGGAGCTCGATTTTTAATCAGGTCGAAGCCAAGTTCGAATTCCATCCGGGCCCGATATTCCACAATTTTGTGCTGGGTGACGAAATCAATCGGGCCCCACCAAGGACTCAAGCCGCGCTGCTGGAAGCGATGAGCGATCGGCAAGTTTCGATCGACGGTGTGACTCGGGATCTGCCCTGCCCTTTTATGGTGATCGCCACCCAAAATCCGTTTGAATTCGAAGGCACGTATTCGTTGCCGGAAAGTCAATTGGATCGTTTCTTGCTCCGAATCAGTGTTGGCTATCCGGATGCGGAAGCCGAGTTGAAGATTCTCGATTCGCAGTTGCCGCATCTCGGTTTGAATCACTTGCCCAGCGTATTGACCCGTGAACAGGTCATGGAAGTCCAGCAACAATCGCAAAAAGTGACGTTTGACGCGCGATTGAAGCGTTATCTATTGGAAATTGTCCATCGCACTCGGCAATCCCGCGCCCTGCGGGTGGGCGTGAGCACGCGTGGTGCGTTGCACTTGCAACGAGCCGCTCAGGCGCGGGCGTTGGTCCAAGGCCGCAATTTTGTAATTCCCGACGATATCAAGTCTTTGACGATTCCGACCTTGGCGCATCGTGTTTTGTTGTCGTCCGGTGGTAGCGCCGGCAACAATCGCCGCTTGGCCGAAGAGATCATGTCCGGATTGTTGGACGAAGTGACCGTTCCGTAACCCGTCTGGGTTTTTCTTGAGTGCCGAACGGATAAGCGAAACCGACATAGCGAAACTCGCGACGAGTTTCGGCGGGCGGTGAAGTGAATATTGCGGCAGCCGAAAGTCTCGGCAACTCTCGCTACAACAGGCGCGCGAACTTCGCTACGACAGGCGCGCGACTTTCGGAACGGCACGCGCGTAACTCACGCTGCGGTCTTTGGCACTCTTACTGCGAATGCCGAAAGTGGCTGGCTTATTTCTTCTTGTAGCTGTCGCCGAAACGCTTGCGGAATTTTTCCACTCGACCCATCGTATCCACAAACTGTTGACGACCGGTGTAGAATGGATGCGAAGCGGACGAGATGTCGACGTAAATCACGGGATACTCTTTGCCGTCTTCCCACTTGATGGTTTCTTTGGACGACATGGTCGATTGGGTGAGAATCGCGAAATCGGCCGATTTATCCTTGATAATGACGGGTTGGTAACGAGGGTGAATGTCGGACTTCATCGGAGCACCTAAAAATTGATCGGACGATGGAACGTCGAAGAAGTTTCTCGACGGGTCGGGTAGTTTACCCAAGGAACGGGTCGTTGGACAAGTGGTTTTCTTGCGGTTTTTTCGCTACAGTCGGTTGGGGCGCGAAGTGGGGTTTTGTGGAGCGTCACGTGTCGCCGGTAGTCTGGATATCGGAAATTTCCCGGAAAAAGTGCAGTTGATGACCTCCAATAGCTCTCCCGAACTAGCTGATTCACATTCATCCGCCCCTACTCGACGCTCGACCGGGGGCTTGAAGATTTGCCAATTGGACAAGTCTTTTCACTCGTATGACCATGTCGTGCATGCTGTCCAGGCGGTCAGTTTCTCGGTCGAACCGGGCGAAGTGTTCGGTCTGCTAGGACCAAACGGGGCTGGAAAAACGACGACCTTGCGGATGATTTTGGGCTTGATTCCACCCGATGCGGGCTATGCGGAGGTCGATGGCCTGCGATCGGATCGGCAGCCCGATCAAATCAAGCAGCGAATTGGGTTTGTATCGGCCAATACCGGGTTGTATCCGTGGCTCACGGTCCGCGAAACACTGCAATTCTTCGCCAGCATCTACGGCACAACACCGGATCGGACGGCGGTCAGGCTCGATGAATTGGCCGATCAATTGGCAATGCAGGACTTTTTGGACCGTCGTTGCGGGGTTTTGAGCACCGGACAAACGCAGCGAGTCAATTTGGCGAAGGCCTTGATCCACGACCCGCCGGTCATGTTGTTGGACGAACCGACCTTAGGACTGGACGTTCTCGGCAGCCAAGTTGTGTTTGACTATCTGGAGTTGCTGAAACTGCGGGGCTGTGCGGTCATCCTGAGCACGCATCGGTTGGAGCAGGCCCAACGTGTCTGTGATCGGTTGGGTTTGATGCACGAGGGGCAGATGCGACTGCATGGCACTTGGGGCGAGATTGCCGCTGAGACGGGCTTTCCTTCGCTGGTCGACGTGTTTTTGGGTTGGGGACGAGGCGCGGGGCCAGCCGTCGCGACCGGGAAAACGGTCGCCCATGACGACGTTGCCGACTAAGGCCCCCGCGTCACGATCGATTCTCAAAAGCAAAGCTAATGGAGCAACATGTTTTTTTTGAAACATTCAGAAACTTCGACCGACGTTGCGGCACCGGTGCGGATGAACCTTTGGCACCGTTGGAAACCGCTCGTGTTGAAAGAGCTTCGCGAGACGCTACGTGATACTCGGACGGTGGGCACCCTCTTTCTGATGCCGTTGCTGGTGTATCCGTTGATCAGTTTGTTGATGCAAAACTTTATCCCACGCGAGGTGGATCCGAAAACCGCCGCCAAATTTCAGATTGGACTTGATTCGGAATCCACGCTGCAATTCCTGCGCGAAAAATTGGGTTCCGCCGACGATTCACTCCGTCAAGAGCAGCTGTTGATGCAGCAGGTGGCGGGACAGGAAGCCGCTGTTCCCGCGGGGGCGGGTGAACCAGAACAGTTGTCGTTGGATCAACAGAGTTGGTCGATACTGGCGGGATCGCCCGACTTCCGAAAATTTGTCAGTGACGGGGCCGTCGATCTCGTGTTGAAGCTTCGTACGCCTTCGGAAACGGAACCCAACGCCGAACCCATTTTGGAGATGATTTACGATCCCTCGCGTGAGTTTTCGCGCGCGTCGGCAAATTACATTGCCTTGCGAATCGAGCGTTACAACTTGATGCAAGCGCATACGAGTCTGGCGATGACGCGCCGTCCTTCGTTGCGGATGCTGACACGCTTGGAAATCGCGGTCCAACCCACGGCCGTCTCGTCGGTCAGTTTTGCCACGTTGATTCCGCTGATCTTGATCATGATGACGATCACCGGGGCCGTCTATCCAGCGATCGACTTGACCGCCGGCGAACGCGAACGTGGTACACTGGAATCGCTGATGGCGGCCCCGGTCCCGCGCGTTGGCATTTTGGCGGCGAAATATGTTGCCGTTTGGACGGTCGCGATGTTGACGGCCTCGCTGAATGTGATTTCGATGTTGGTCACGTTATGGGTCATGAAGTTGGACACGGTATTTTTGGGCGCGGACGGGATCTCGTTGGCCATGGTCG
Source organism: Pirellulaceae bacterium (assembly GCA_030681235.1). Lineage (GTDB taxonomy): Bacteria > Planctomycetota > Planctomycetia > Pirellulales > Pirellulaceae > M30B19. The sequence continues at coordinate 6,351 of JAUXWY010000029.1, forward strand.
GGCAGTTGTTCGGCTTGCTCGGCCTATTTGCATTTTTCTTTTCGTCGATTTTGTTGGTCGTGACCAGCGCTGCACGGTCATTCAAAGAAGCCCAGGCCTATTTGATTCCTTTGATGATGCTCAGCTTGACGCCGGGCGCGTTGGCACTGATGCCCAACTTGAAGTCCGAGCTGTGGATGGCGTTTGTGCCCATGGTCAATTTGGTGGTATTGTCGCGCGACGTGATGCTGGGGGCGGTCAACGCGGATTTTGCTTGGTTGTCGATCATCAGCACCTTGTTGTATTCCGTGGCGGCTTTGAGTCTGGCGGCTCGGGTGTTTGGATCGGACGCGGTTTTGTATGGCAGCCAAGGAAGTTGGCGAGAATTACTGCAACGGAATCGAACGCAGCAAATCCCCAGTCCCGCGTTTGCGTTGTTGGTGCTGGCGATTTTGTTTCCGACTCAGTTTGTGATGTTGGGAGTCTTGGGTCGGCTGCAGCCTCAATCAACCGCGTTATCGATGGTGGGAACGATGACGGCATTCACCGTGATCCTGTTTCTTGTCCTGCCGGTCGCGGCGGTGCTGGGACGCGGCTTTGCGTTGACGCCGACATTTGCGTTGCGGCGCCCAACGTGGTCGGCGGCCTTGGGCGGTATCCTGTTGGGAGTTGGGTTGTGGCCACTGGTCGCGCTCAGTTTGTGGCTCTTGAGTCAATGGCGCGCTTGGATATTAGGCACCGACGCGACGGCCTGGTCCAACCAGATCGTGCAATTGGCGTTGCAACAAACAAGCGGTTGGGCGGAGCTGCCCAAGCCGGTCTTGGTGCTCAGTTTGGCGATCGTGCCCGCAGTCTGTGAAGAGTGGTTCTTTCGCGGGTTGTTGCTGCAGAGTTTGCGACAGAAGAACCGCGATTGGGTCGCGATCGTGTTGAGTGGCGTGGCGTTTGGTCTGTTTCATTTTGTGGTCGAGAGTTCTGTAGCACCGTTGCGGTTCTTTGTGACGGCGACGATGGGGATGGTGTTGGCTTGGGTGTGTCTCCGCAGCGGCAGTCTCTGGCCTGGAATTTTGTTGCATGCCATCAATAACGGAATATTGACCAGTTTGGCGCTCTCGCGCGAGGTCCTGCAAGCGGCGCCGCCTAACACAACGGTGGTCGCGAGTATTCTCGGCGGATGTTTACTTTCGCTGGTTGTGGGAATCTGGCTCGTTTCGCGCGAGTGGTCGCGCGCGGCCCAGCGCCATGTCGCTGCCGGGATCTTCTTGCTGTCGGCGCTGATCGTGGGGTCGGGGGCGGCCGCCGTGTCGAATCCTACGACTGGGGCCGCTGTGAACCGGACGACTTCCGAACCAGTGGATGATGGCGGACTGGTGAACGAGCCCCAAGCGACGCTGCCCAAGACGATGGCTGGGTTTTCGCTCCGTTTATTCGCCACCGATGCAATGGCTCACGATATCCACTGCTTGGCGATTGGTCCGGATGACTCGATCTTTGTGGCTGGACCGGGCTACGTACGGCAATTGATGGATACCGATTCCGATGGTGTGGCGGACAAGTTCGAAGCGGCCAACTTTCAGCCGCGGGAGGGGGCCCAAGGGTTGTTGGTCGAGCGGGATTGTCTGTGGGTCGTTGCCGATAAAGCGATTTGGAGAGTTCCGCGTATTGCTGGACAATCCGCCACGAAGTGGTTGGATCTGCCGAAGACCGGAGGCGAACATGACTTTCATTCGCTGCGCCGCGGCGCCGATGGCTGGTTGTACTTTTTGGCGGGCAATCAAGCGCAAATTGATCGAGGCTTTATCACCACTTCGCTGCCGATCCCGCGACCGCAGGCGGGTGTCTTGGGCCGGATCAGTCCCGACGGCCAAGTGCGTCAGGTGTTGGTTCACGGCATGCGGAATGCCTACGATTTCGATTTGGATTTGAATGGTTCATTTTTGGTGTACGACAGCGACGACGAACGCGATGCAGGTTTGCCGTGGTACCGCCCGACCACATTGTTTTCGGCCGCGGAGGGGACCGATATCGGTTGGGTCAGTCGCTGTTTCAAGAAGCCTGCAGGGACTCTGGGCAGCGCGACCGTCCGCGCCGAAACCGGACGAGGCTCGCCGACTGGTGTCGCGGTGCAACGCAGTGCCGCGTGGGGCTCGACCTATTTCGGTGCCGTCGTGTTTGCGGATTGGACGTTTGGCCGAGTCTATCTTCAGCCGCGCTCACCGGAGAACACGATCCTTCCACCAGCCATCTTGGCCGAGAGCCACGCCGGCGCGGCCTTTGCTCCGACCAGCCTTGCCTTTGACAGCCAAGGCCGCTTGTGGATCGCGACGGGGGGCCGCAACACCTCAGGTGCGGTGTATGTGGTGCATCGAGATCTCGCCGCCGATGAACCGGAAGCCCAAGTCATGCAAGATTTGTCGGCTTGGTTCCAAAGCGTTGAGTCGCGGGAGTCCGATTCGGCGAGCAAGGAACGGTCGCTCGAGGATTGGGTTGCGGTGGCCAACATCCACAAGCAGTTGGCGCTGGAACTACAAAAGTTGGAGTCATCGTGCTCCGCTCAAGTGCTCGATGATTGGCGAGCGGCCGGGCAACGCTTGTTGCTGCGAACGCACGTGCTACGCGAGCCACGGCTGTGGGAATCGGCCGCCGAACGAGCAGAACTTCGTCGGCATGTAGCCGATATGGATCCGCAGTTATGGCCAGACGTGGTTACGTGGCTGTCGATATCCGGCGTCCCTTTTGCCGAGGACGAATACAAGTTCGAACCTGCGTGGGGTGCTCGGCAATTGATAGCGCTGACCATGTGTGATGAAGAATCGCTGTGGCAGACGATCCGTTTGGCACGAGGCGACCAAGCTGAACAAGTGGAACGTGCTACCACGGCTTTGGCGGCATTGGCCCATCGAGATTCGCCGCTTCCATTGACCGCCGATCTACAACCGATGGTGGGGCAATTGTTCGTAGCCGATTTGCAAAGGTCTGCGAGAGAACAGTCCACTCACTTGAGTTGGGCCGATTGGCTTTTGATCTGGCGTTGGGCTCTGCGGTCGCCGATCATGGGAGACGGACAAACCGGCCCGTGGGACTTCATGCGGCGTGAAGTGGAATTATCGACGGACCAGACAAGTCGAAATGCGATCGAAATAGGTTTGAGTGCGGTATGGCAAGGATTGTTGGCGGCCGACCGCAGCCATGAATCAAACGCTGCTCCTCAGGGGGCTGCACCTGGCTCGGCTTCGTCGCCGAAAGCATTGGCATTAAACGCTGAATCGTGGCAGCGACTCCTAGAAATCCAGCTATTGTTAGGGCTCGATACTAGCTCGATGCCGCGCCGATGGCAGGCCTGGTTCGAACGGCAAGAACGTTCGTTGGCCACAGAACAGCATGCGACCGAAAACTGGCATCCCGTGGATCGAACACGAGCCATGGTGTTGTTGGCTGCCATGCCCAAGCCATGGCCGGATGCGGTGACGGCTGTCACGTCCGACTATTTGCTGAACGTGGACCAGCAACTGGTTCGGTGGAACATCAGCACGGATCGGAATTGGCAGCAACGTTTCGAGGAACTAGGACGTCTCCTATGCATCGAGCACCCAACGTTGCAGGAGCAGTTGACCGAATCGCCCGAATGGAAGCGAGCGACACAGATCCCGCTCGTGGATTTTTTGCAATTCAACCAACAACCAACCGCGGTAAGAAAGTTGATGCAGGCTGCCCCGGATTGGGAGCAACGCGCGGTCGAGTCCAGCATGGTGGACTTGCTGACGGAGACGGTCGAACGGTGGCAGTTGCGAAGCGATCGCCCGGCCGAGTCCGACGAAGTATCGCGGCAAGTTCGCGCATGGGCGACCAGCATTCGTGCGGCGCAAGATCAGTTCTTTGCACAGCAACAACCGGCGTTATCGGAATCCGAGTTGACCCAGACTCTGCAACATTTGGAAGCGAACGTTGCCTGGGATCGAGGTGATCCCGAACGCGGCAAAGTTGTTTACGATCGGCGCAACTGCCTTTTGTGTCACGGGCAAAACGGACGCTTGGGGCCGGCGCTGTCGGGAGTCAGCCGTCGTTTTCAACGTCGCGAAGTGTTGACGGTCATACTGCATCCCGATTCGAGAATTACGGATCGCTACCAACCGCTGTGGATCGAAAAGACCGATGGAACGATGCTGATTGGCCGACCTATCTATGAAAGCACGGATGGAGTGTTGTTGGAAGATCAGCAAGGAAAAACTTGGCAGCTCCAACGAAACGAAATCGAGTGGTCGCGCCGGTCGCCCCGTTCGTTGATGCCGACGGGTCTGATGGCGGATGCTTCGGAGCAAGACTGGGCCGACTTGTGGGCGTTCCTAACGACTCAGTAATGACGAGCCGAAAGTCTTGGCGACATTCGCTACGGTTAGCCTTGCGGCATGGGGCGCGTGACCGAGCAGTTGTGTGCGAGGTCCCGTAGTTCGGCTGGGAGGTTGCGGCCGAATAACACAAAGCTCCACTCGCGGTGCGTCATCAAATCGCGTTCTTGCAGTTGTGTCTCAAGCCGTTCGAGTTGGGATTGGACGTCGGCGATTTCAGGAGCCAGCCACCGACTCGAGTGAGCCAGCATTTGTTCGATTTGCTGCTGCCAAGCCCGACGATGTTTTTGCGGTGGGATCTTATGCAAGAGAATCTCCTTTTCGGCGATCCACTCCGGAAACCGCTGGGCGAAGGCCGGGACGCGTTCCGGAGAAAAATGCAGGTCGCGTAAATACCGTTGCAGTTTTTGTCGTTGTTGGGTGCTCACGTCCGAAGTCGGCGGTGTCAAGTGCATGGTCGCCGTGGCGATGGCGTAGGCGGGTAGCTTCATGCCCCAAACGATTTGGGCCAAACGATCGGTCATTTGATCGTACAAAGCGCCGCCAATACCGTGCAAAAATGCTTGGGATAAAACCCCGCGCGCGTAGAGAGTCGTCATCAAAGCTCGCGGGCGCAGGCGAACTTGCAATTCGCTAAACCCGACGATTTGTTCCTCCGCGAATTGGTGGTCCAGTTCCAATCGCCAAACATCGACATGGATTTCGGTATCTCGGCCCGCACTCAACTGCCAACCGTCGTTCGTTCGTTTGGCAAATAATCGTTGGCGGACCGGTTGTTGAGCCGTCCAGATCCAAAACGGCAATTCGTGCCATGACTCTTGAACGACCAAGTCCGGCATCGGCCGCTGGAGCCCGCGCAATCCGTACCAGATTCGATACGCAGCCAAACAACGATTGTAGCTGTCGACAAAAGTTTCCAATCGTTCCAAAATCTTAACCACAAACTGCGCGAACGACTGAGTTTGGCAGACCCAACTCAGTGGGACTTCGAGGTTGCGACAACCGACGTTATGTTCGAGCCGATGACGGGCTGCCGCAAAGCCGTACCCCAGGCCCCGCAGTTCCCGGCTTAGCTCCAGCACATCAGGCCACATTTCGGAGAGAAGTTCGGCCGATACCCAGGGAAGCGCTGTGGCCCGCACTCGGTCGGGAACCGTCGCAAGCACATCGGGGTGTTCGACTTGTCGCTCTTCAAACGGCAGCCCGACACCGCCATAGTCCAGCGGGACTCGTTGACGCCAGTGATTGCCGTTGATCAAAGACGGAACCAACAAAGAATTGGATTTCACCAGATCTTGGTCAATCAGCAGGTTCACAGGCACGGCTGATGTCGATTTGGCAGCCTCAGCCAACACAAAATTCTTGAACCACACGCCCGCATGAAACAACTCGGGTTGGTGGCCGGACAGGAACACCGACGGGATCGCCAATTCGTTCGTCATCCCTTGGTGGCTAAGAGACTCTTTGGATCGCTCCACCGAAGCGTATTGTCCGGTCCAACGCCGAGCCAATTGCAACAGTTCGCCGCGCGCGGTTTCCGAGGAGTCGACCAGCGGACTGGGAAGGTGAGACGTAGGAATCGTAGTAAGGTCATCGACCCGACCACCGAGATCACTTGTCCGAATCAGCACGCATCGATGGTGGGATGGGGCACGAAGGGACAGCGGAGTTTCGACAAGTGAAGCAGGAGTCACAACCACGTTCCGCACAATGACTTAGAGCCTATCCCAAAAGGGGTCTGACCCTCTAAAACACAATCGGCGGCACGGGTCCCGAATCGCATGGACACGGCAGTGCTGCCAAACTGTTCGTGATCACTTGTTGATAGTAGTCCAAACGACGTTGCATGTCATCCAAGGCTTCGCCAAAGGAACGAGTTTCCTGCGTGTAGACGCGTGGAACGGGAATCTCGCTGATCTTCAAGCCGTGGCATTTGGCTTGAACCCACAGTTCCAAAGGCATGCCGTATCCGAATTCGGTGATGTTCAGTTTTCTCAAACTCGCGACGCGGTAGGCTTTGAAGCCACAAAACGAGTCCGTCAGTTGGAAGCCTAAATGATGATTTAATGCGTCCGTGACCCGTTGATTGACATGGCGACGTTGTTCCGGTGCAGCGGAGTCGCCGGCGAATTTTTTCAAGTAACGACTGCCGGAGACAATGTCCACATCCGAAAGTTCAGCGGCCTCCACAAACTTGCAAATCAATTGCGGCTGATGTTGGCCGTCACAGTCGATTGTCACCAACCACTGAAACTGGTGAGTGATCGCGTATTCAAAAGCCGAGGCCAACGCCCCCCCGTACCCGCGATTGACAGGATGAGTCAGCACGCGAATCCCAGGACTCAACGTCGGCCCAGCCGGTCTCACGTCGAACCGTCCGGCCAGCTTTTCGCGGGTTCCGTCGGACGATCCATCGTCGACGACCAAAATGTAGGAACTGTATTGCTTGACAGCGTCCAAGACGTGGTCGACATGACTGGCTTCGTTGTAGACCGGAATCGCGGTCAAAAACAGCGGTCCGCCGGATTCGCCGTGGCCGAGTTCCGCCGTGGCGGGCTGCCGGTCCGCAGAATTCGCCTGATTCGACGACGATGACGCGGGCGTCGATTCAGGAGGACGACTGAAGGACATGCAAACCTCGCTGTTGGCGATTCGTGGGCCCCTTCTGGGAAGTATACGCGGTTCGAGTACGATGGTCAGCGCCACCAATCCCTCCGAGTTCCCTGCACCGAAAGACAAGCCAATGTTTCACAGGCCATTTCGCAAAGATGGACCGCTCGTTTCCGAAGTTGGCATTGGATGTTGGCAAATCGGCGGTACCGAATGGGGCGACGTGACCGACGATCAAGCGGTGGCAACGTTGCACGCTGCAGCGGATGCGGGCATCACGTTCATCGATACCGCGGATATCTACGGCGGCGGACGAAGCGAGCGACTCATCGGCCGCTTTCTGCGTGAACTGGGCGATCGCGAGCGTTTTTTTGTCGCCTCGAAGTTGGGCCGCCGAAGTGATCCCGGTTGGCCGGAAAACTTCAGCCCCGCAACCGTGCGTCAACACACAGAGGACTCGTTGCAGCGGTTGGGAATCGAAACGCTCGATTTGACTCAAACCCACTGCTTGCCACTGGATGAAATGAAGCGTCAGGCTGTGTTTGAGACCCTCGCGGATTTGCAGCGAGCCGGGAAAATCCGTGGGTTTGGGGCCTCCGTCGAAACGATTGACGAGGCCCGACAATGCCTGGAAGTGCCAGGGCTCGGCTCCTTGCAAATTATCTTCAACATTTTTCGCCAACAACCCATTCACGATCTTTTTCTGTTGGCTTTGGAAAAAGACGTGGCCTTGATCATTCGTTTGCCATTGGCCAGTGGAATGTTGGCGGGCAAGTTTTCGGCTGAATCCAAGTTCGCTCCAACCGACCATCGCCATTTCAATCGCAACGGCGAAAGCTTCAATGTGGGTGAGACTTTTTCGGGCGTGCCGTGGGAGTTGGGACTCCAAGTTGTGGATCAATTCCGAGGGTTGGTTCCCGCCGGGGCGACCATGGCCCAGTGGGCGCTGCGCTGGTGTTTGGATCATCCCGCCGTCACGGTGGTCATCCCAGGTGCCAAACATCCCGAGCAAGCGAGACAAAACGCTGCCAGTAGCGACCTGGCGCCCATTGCGGTCGAAACCCACCGACACATTCAAGAAGTCTTTGAAAGTCGCGTCCGACCGATGATCAAAGGCAAGGTCTGAAATAGGGTTCGTACCATGAGCCAAGCAAGTCATTGCTCCACGGCGTGGCGATTTTGGATCGACGTGGGGGGCACCTTCACGGATTGTTTCGGAATCTCGCCGACCGGCGAATGGTCGCGTTGCAAAGTGCTGAGCTCCTCGCGGCTGCGCTGCCGACTGAAACGACGCTCGCTTCCGGGCCAGTGGCAGGTCACAACATCCACGAAATTGGCCGATGGTGTCTTGTCCGGTTTCGATTGCAGCTTGCTAAATGCTGACGGAGCGATTCTGGCACAAGGGATCGTTGAAAGCCACTCCGCCATCGACTCCACGATTCAACTTGGCCGGCAGCCGAAAGACACAACGCGAAACACGCCACACTTGGACATAACGGATTGGTCGGAACTACCCGACGAACTAACGGCCGAATTTTCGACGAAGCAATTGGCGCCGCTGCTGGCGATCCGACTGGTCTTGGGAATTGGTCAAAATGAACCATTGCCACCGATCGAATTGCGGTTGGGCACGACTCGCGGAACCAATGCTCTGCTGACGCGGACCGGATCGCGAACCGCATTGGTGACGACTCGAGGTTTTCGGGACGCGTTGGAGATCGGCGATCAACAACGCCCGGATCTATTTGTCCTTACTGTGACGAAAGCCGCCCAACTTTACGCAACCGCCGTGGAGATTGACGAGCGTTTGTCAGCGGACGGATCGGTGTTGCAGTGTCTCGCGCCGGAGCAAGTGCGAGAAGTATTTTCGCAACTTAAACAACAGGGCATCGAATCGCTGGCGATCTGCTTATTGCACGCGTATCAGAATCCACAGCACGAATTGAAGCTGTTGGAATTGGCCCAACCGTTTGGCTTTCGCAACGTGAGCTTGTCTCATCGATGTTCACCTCTGATTCGTTTCGTACCCCGAGCCAGCACCACGGTGTTGGACGCGTACTTGAATCCGGTGCTGCGTGACTACGTCGCGGAGATCGAAGCGTCGCTGGGGTCGCAAGGAACTTTGTTGATGATGACAAGCAGCGGAGGCTTGGTGCCTGCGGTGCAGTTCTCGGGCAAAGACAGCGTGCTCAGTGGTCCGGCGGGTGGTGTGGTGGGGTTCTCCACGGTCGCTCGATTGGCGGGCTACCAACGGGCGATTGGTTTCGATATGGGAGGCACCAGTACCGACGTCGCGCGGTTGGATGGCTCGGTTGCTCTGCAAAATGAAACTCGCAAGGCGGGTGTTGTTCTCCAGACGCCGACGTTGGCGATCGAAACGGTCGCGGCCGGCGGCGGCAGCATCTGTTGGTTCGATGGTCAACGTTTGTTGGTGGGTCCACAAAGCGCCGGCGCTGATCCCGGCCCGGCCTGTTATGGCCGAGGTGGTCCGCTGACGATTACCGACATGAATGTGTGGCTAGGGCGGATTCGAGCCGAACACTTCCCATTGCCGTTGCAACGTGCGGTCGTCGCGCGAGCTTTGGAAACACTGGCGGCTTCGATCCAACAAGCCACCGGCCGGACCTATTCGCTAGATGAGTTGGCCGCGGCCTTTCTGCAGATCGCCAACTCGCATATTGCCGGAGCCATCGCCGCGGTTTCCATTCGGCAGGGCATGGACCCTCGCGATTATCCCATCGTGGCGTTTGGCGGAGCGGCGGCTCAGCAGGTTTGTGGCGTTGCTCAACAATTGGGAATCAAAGAAGTCTTGGTCCACCCCGATTCGGCATTGTTGAGCGCCTACGGGATTGGACACTCGGAGCTGCGGCGGATTGCCCAAAAACATCTCGCTTGGCCAGTCGACGACTGGCACTTGGCGCAGTTGCCTGAAACGGTGATTCCGGAATTGCGGAAGCAAGCGATTCAGCAATTGCCGCCGTCCGATTCGAATCGATTGCAGTTCCATACTCGCGTGTGGGTTCATGTGGCCGGGACAGATCAGTGTCTCGCTCTGGAGTTGGTCTCGACTCGACCGACAACCGCAGCGGAGATCCAGCAACAATTCTGGAGTGACTTCGGGAAGCGATTTGGGGTTCGCTGGGAGCGGCCGCTCCAACTCGCCACTTTGGAGGTCGAAGTCGTGGTGCCTGGCTCCCAGTCAACTGCGGAAGGCGGCGCCTCGTTTGCCAAGGACACCGAGCCGTTGGGGATTGGGCCGCAAGTCATCGACGTTCCGAATTCTACGATTTGGCTCGAACCGGACTGGAGCGCCGAGCGTAATAGGCTAGGCGTGATCCGGCTGCAACGCCATGTCACCGCAGCAGCGACTCCCCACAGAGGTCGTTCGGATCTTGTTCCCGGCGACGACGTACCGCGATCCAACATGAACCCAACACAATCACAACCAGATAACCACGAACGAGAAACCACCGCACCTCGCGACCCGGTGCTGCTGGAGCTGTTTTGTCATCGTTTGACCGAGATCGCTTCTCAAATGGGGCTGACGCTGCAAGCGACGTGCAGCAGCGTCAACGTGAAAGAGCGATTGGATTTTAGTTGTGCGGTGTTTGATGGGTCGGGCAACTTGTTGGTCAATGCGCCACATATTCCGGTTCACTTGGGTGCCATGAGCGAGACGGTAAAGAGCATCCTCCGCCAATGCGGCCCCTTTGTTCCAACGGACGTATTCATCACCAACGATCCATTTCAAGGTGGATCACATTTGCCTGACGTGACCGTGGTGACCCCCGTGTTTGTGAATTCAAGTGCGAGTGAAATCCAGCAACCTGCGGCAGCGGCCGGTCGGTTACCGATACCGGAATTTTGGGTTGCCAGTCGAGCGCATCATGCCGAGATCGGCGGTATTGCGCCCGGATCGATGCCGCCCTTTGCCACTTGCTTGGAGCAAGAAGGCGTTGTTCTCCGCAATCTGAAATGGACGACGGCAACCGGCGAAATCAATCCCGCGATCTTGGAAACTCTTCAGGGTGCCAAGTACCCCAGTCGAAGTCCCGAAACCAATTTGCAGGACATTCAAGCACAAGTCGCGGCCAACGCGCTGGGGCGAGAACGCTTGCAACAGTTTGTCGCCGACTGGGGTTGGTCGCGCGTCGCGGCTTATGCGCGACATGTACAAGATTCAGCGGCCGAACATACTTTGGCTTTGATCCAGAATCTTCCGTCGGGCAAGTTCGCGTTCACGGATCAATTGGACGGTGGGCAAGCCATTCGCTTGATCGTAACGGTTTCGGAAGGCGGACTTCGGTTCGACTTCACAGAGACCGATCCTGCTCGCGACAATAACTTCAACACCAATCCGGCGATCGTTCAATCGGCGATTCTTTATTGCTTGCGAGTTCTAATTGGGGCCCCGATTCCGCTGAATCAAGGGGTGTTGAGCCCCATCGAAATATGCCTGCCGAATTGTTTCTTGAATCCGTTGGGTGGAAGGTCTCCGGAATCGGTCAGCTCCTTGCGCGATCATGAATTGCCGGCGGTCGGAGGCGGCAATGTCGAAACGTCGCAACGCATCGTCGATGTCGTGTTTGGCGCGTTGCAAGCAGCGGCGGCCAGCCAAGGGACGATGAACAATTTTCTGTTTGGTGACGCCAAATTCGGCTTTTACGAAACGATGGGCGGTGGTTGTGGCGCGACCTCGCAAGGCCACGGTGCTTCGGCCGTGCATTCGCACATGACCAATACGCGATTGACTGACCCGGAGATTTTGGAAACTCGATATCCCGTGCGGTTGCTGAATTTTTGTATCCGTTCCGGGAGCGGGGGAGCTGGGCTCCATTTCGGTGGGGACGGGATGGTGCGTCGATTCGAATTCCTTAGTCCAGTCAATGTGTCGCTGGTTACCAACCGTCGTTCGCTGGATTGTTCACCTCCCTACGGGTTGAACGGAGGCGAATCCGGCGAACGCGGCCTGAACCGCTGGCAAAGACTGGGTCGCGAGCCGATCGACTTGTCGGGCAGTTGTCAGTTCAACGTGAAAGCCGGCGATATCGTCGAGATACAGACACCAGGCGGCGGAGGGTGGGGAGCGATCAATCCCGACTCTAGCGGTCAGGTGAACTAGGCTGTTTGCGGAGTCAGTGCCGCAAATGCCAAAAAAAAGATGATTCAATCCTGACACGCGCGAAATCGCCAACTTTTGAGCAACTCAAACGAATTCGGTTTGATAGACTATCTCAGACACTTGAACTCCCTTCGGAGCCGATGCAGTTCGGTTTTGTCCCATGCCCAAATCCATTGCCCAATCGATCCTCCAACATTTCTTTCGTCCACGCACCGCAGGTTTGATGTGGACTGGCTTGGTTTGTGCCAGTCCGCTAGTGCCCATCGATTGGTTGAGCGCCCCGACGGCGTGGGCCGTGGCGGAAGTCCAGGCCGACTCCGTTGCCGAACTAGCGGCCGCTCAACAAATGCTGCAAGCTGGCCAAGATGCTCAAGCTCTAACGGCCTTGCAGAAATTGCGGGCAAGCGATCCGAACTTCGCCGTTCAGAACGACGTTGACTATTTGATCGTGATTAGCGGTTTGCGGAGCGGCAATTTGCAAGCGGCTTGGGATGCGGGACAAGCTTGGCGAGCGGCTCAACCGCCATCGTTGTTTCAAATTGCCACAGGAGCCGGTTCCAACGACAGTACATGGGTGACCCGACGCGAGATGGCGGCCGAAGTTTTTTCCGCCCAGATTCGAGCCGGGTATCAATTGGCTCTATCGGCTGCCGATCTGAAGGGGCAACAACAATGGCTGGCTCAAGCCGAAAATGTTTGCCGCGAGCTGAGGAGTCTTCAGCCCTCCACGGCCTACGTCGAACCGTTGGACTATTACACGAACTTGATCGCGTTGCAACAAGAACTGCAACGATTGGCCGTGGATCCTGCGCCGGGCAACACCGTCGAGCGATCGGCTCGACTACAAAAATTGGCCGATGAGTTCCGTGCCGCGGCAGATCGAGCAACCAAGGGCGAATGGAAGCACAAGAATCAATACTATGCCGCCGTTGCTGGTGAGATGGCGGGTGATGTGATCACGCCGATCACCCTGTGGGACAATTTGCAAAAGGACACGACGGTTGACGCTGAGATTCGTCGTTTGAGTCTGTCGGCGTCGGCGGAGTTGCACCTTGGTCGTTGGTTTGCGGCTGCCCCAACGACCACGCTCAGCGAATCGGAACAGAAGATTCGCCAACAGGCGTTGTTGGATGCCAAAGCTCGTTACGAACAACTGCAAAGCGAATTCCCAGAGTTTGATGCACCGCTAATCGCGCTCAATCTGGGCACGTGTTATCGCTTGTTGGAAGATCATCCGCGCGCCATCGCGCAGTTTCAACGGATTGTTTGGCCGACACTGCCGGAAAGCGAGTTGGGCTCGGCGGCTTTGGCGTGGCAGGCGCGGTTCAATCAAGCGCGTTCGCATTTAGCCTTGAATCAGTTGAACGAAGCTCGCGAAGCCTTGGACTTTGCGTTGCCGCGGTTGAATTATGCGACGGAGAAAATGGGGGCGGAAGCCATCTTGTTGCGAATGCGACTTGCCGAACAGGGCGCGGATTGGCCAATGGTTCTCAGCTTGCGGCAACAGGGAGATGCTTGGCTCAAATTGATCCCCGAGCAACAACCAGAGATCGATTACTTGGCAGCGTTGGCTCAGTTTCAATCGACGGATCAAAACGCCAAATCCGACGGCGCGACGTTATTGAGCGCCATCGCGCTCCAGTCGAGCCAACCGTGGGCAGACTTGGCTAAGCTTCAATTACTGCCATGGCAGGTCGAGCCCACGACGACTCGACAGACCAGTTCACGAATTAGCTTCGATCAAGCAACTCCTGAGGCGAAGGAACGTTGGAAAAAGGCTGTCGAAGTTGCCGATGAATTGTTGTCCTCTTCACTTTTGAAGACGGAAGGCTTGCCCGTCAACCCAGCCCTGCTGTTGCCCGAGCACCTCGAAGTCTTGGAGCGGCGAAGACAAGTCCGACAATGGCAGGCGAATGCGTTTCTGCGCTTGGGTGATTACGCTCAAGTTGCCGCGAAGTTCGGCGACCTGCTGAAGGATTATCCCAACGATGCTGCGACTGCCGAGTGGTCGATGAAGCGCGTGGTGGGGTTGGCCAAGGCAAGCTCGCCGGCCGTGGCTTTGGAGCAGCTCACGGAAGCATTGGTGCAATCTTGGGCCAACGAAACTCAAGCGGAGGGTTGGTGGTTGCGCGGCGAGTTGCTGCGATTGAATTCGGACGATGTTGGGGCCTCCCAAGCTTACGAAAAGTCTTTGGGATTGACGACCGACGCGGAAACCAAATTGACGGCCTTGGAGTCCGCGCTGGGCGCGCTACATCGGCTGTCGCGCCAGTCGGACATGGTTCGGCTGATCGACAAATGGGAACCCGAGTTTGCCGGGGCGACTCGCATCAGTCTCTTACTGCAACGCGGCATCGCTCAATTTACTTTGAAGAACTACAGCCAAGCCGAAGCGGATTTCGCTCGGCTTTTGTCTTTGGCAAGTTCCACGACTCCGATCGATGCTACCGAACGCTCTTACATCGAAAAACTGGTGGCCGACGCGGAAATCAATCAGGGCTGGGCCTTGCATGAGAATGGCAAGAAGGCCGAGGCCAAACAATTGTGGGAATTGTTCTTGGCGAAACACAGCGCGCACGAACATCGCGAACAAGTGATCGATTGGTTGAAAGCGATTGATCCGCAATGGCAGGCCCCTGCCGCCAGCGGCGAAGTTGCCGAGACCTCGGGGACCAGCAAAACCTTGGAGCAGCGGTTTGAAGCAGCCCACCAAGCGTTTGAAAAGCAGCAATGGGCACAAGCTTCCGCAGATTTCCAGCGTTTGGCCGACGAAGCTAAAGATGACTCGCGGCACGATCAGTTTCTGTACTACCTCGGATGGTCGTTGCGTGAACAAGACAAGTTGGCGGAAGCCAAGGTCGCCTGGGAGCAGATGCTGTCCTTGCATTTGAACAGTCCCTGGGTCGCGCGGTGCCAATTCCATTTGGGGGAAGTCGATTATCGCGAAGGAAATTTCGCTCGCGCAGCCGAACGATTCCAGTCGGCGAAAACCGTGGCCACGGAAGCAACATTGCGACGCAGCGCCATGTACATGGAAGCTTGGTCGGACATGCAAAGGAACGAGTTTGATCTAGCCAAGCAAAAGTTCCAAGCCATCATTGATGCTGCCAAGGCTGACGAACGCGAATTGCCGCTAGTGCTCGAGGCGTTTGCCCTGGTTGGCCAATGCGAGTATCAAGCGGGAAAAAAGTCCGAAGCGCTCCAGACCTATCAAGCGGCAATCGGCCCAATCGAGAAACTAAAATCGCAAAAACCTGACATGTACTTTCAGGTTTGTTTCAACGCCGGACGGGCCGCGATTGACGTCGACAAACCGACTGAGGCTTTGCAGTGGTTGACCAAGTGTTTGGCCAGTATCGACGGCGGTCAACTTCCTGCTTCAATCGATGAATCGATCCAAGCCGAAGCGAAGTTCTTGGTGGGAGTGGCGCGGCGATTGACCAAAGATCTGGACGGTGCGACCGCCATGCTGTCGACGTTAAGTAGTCGGCCGGATACGGTTGGCATTCGGTCGTTGCTGGAATTGGCGTTGTTGGCTCGTGGACGAGGCGATGAACGGGCCGCTCAGCGACATTACACTGCGGTGGCCAACGGAGCCTACGGGGACCAGCTATCAGCTCAGGCCATCGAATGGAAAGCCCAGGCGCTGCTGGACATGGGCCTGTCGTTGCTTCGCTCGGCAAACCAACAACCTGATGCAACGGTCCGCGCCGAATACGTTCGGCAAGCCAAAACGTGGTTGACGCGAGCCCAGTTGCAAAATGACTCGACGACCGTCTCGCAACAAGCGACCAAACAACTGGATCAACTGAAACAACTGGGGTTGTAAGGTGGATTGTCGTTGACGCAAGTGGGTTGATCTGCGAAAAAACGCGTTGTGGGGCTGGCGACGGCGTTGGCGTAGGTGTCCATGGACTGGATAAAGACCATTTTTGATCCTCGACATCCGATCCAGAAGGCGGATCGGTTGCGATTTCATCAGCGGCATCGCTTCCTGATCGGGCTGACCATTGCGGCCGACTTCAGCCAAATGACTGGCTGTTTGGTGGAGGGCACCAGCGCCGGGAAACTTCTGCGGCTAAAGGCCCAGAGCTTTCAGGAGCTGCCGATCCCCGGTCTCATGCGGCGCCTGTTCGAACAGTGGTGCGGAACAGCACTGGCTCCGTACCACGTGGAGTCGTCGCCAGATTTGCCGACCTATCTTTCGTTGCAAGCGGATTTGACGCAAATGGCCATTCAGTTGGTGCATGCGTTGATGTCTCAAGCCGGACAGGCTGCGGATCGCGTTTTGGCGGTGGCGGTTCACCACTGCGGCGTTTTGGTCGGCGGTGCTGGCCAACCGAATTTTAACTTGCCACTGATCGATGCGGCGGCGTTGGCCTTGAAGACCGGGATGAATGTCTTGGACCAGTTCCCGGTCAAGGATCGTCTGGAAGGTGGTACGGGCTGGCCGATTTCAGCTCTCCCTTTGTGGATCTTGTGGGCCGATCGACGTTCGCCCCAGGCCTTCGAACATCGAGTGATCATCGAGTCAACATCCGGAGTGCAAATGACTTGGTTGCCTCCGTCCGATGGTCTCGACGCGACTTTTCCCTTGATCCAACAGCGAATTTGGACCATGGCTGAGCTGTCCGAGCCAGCCGAGTCGCTGTCGGCATCCAATTCAGATGACTTGATTAACTCGGGAACCTCGCTCGATCGAATCGTCACCGATATCTGCCAGCAGATTGCCGCATGGCAAACCGTAGATTCGCCTCGTTCGGCAGCGCTTGCCGCGACGCACAAATTACGAATCCTAATTGCCGAACCAGAGACCGGGTCGGAACTGGAAGGCTTGCAGCAACGCTTGACGCAAGCCTTGCCCCAGACGGTTGTGGTTCCCTGCTGCGACTACGACTGTCCGTCCTGGGGAATGGGGGCGTTGGTCGCTGCCACGCACGGGTTCTTGCATGTCGATCAAGTGCCGGCCAACCTGCCTTGGATTTCGGGCACCGAGGTCCCGCGAATCTTGGGGACACTCACCCCGGGAGCTGCCGGCCGCTACCGCAGCCTCTTGATCGAAATGTCCGACTATCGGCCGCCCGTCATGACGTTGCGGGACGCGGTCTAGGGCTAAAAAATCGCTTTCAATAGAAATCGTCCGGCCGACGAGTCCTAGATCGCGGTTCCGGCCGAGTTTTGCGGAACCGTTGAGTTTTGGGCCATCGCGGGATATAATTCGATTCCCACCTCCAGTCCCTCCCTCCTATGGAAAGAATGCAATGCTTGCTCAAGCAATTCGATCTTGGTCCCGTACCACTTCGACAGTCCTGGCGGTTGCCATGACGTTGTGCGGCGGTTCGCTCGCTCCCAGTTTTGCCCAAGATGGCTACGGCACTTTGTCGGGTCAGATTTTCGTCGCCGGCGATGTTCCGCCGCCTGCGAAGTCGGATGTGAACAAAGATAAAGTCATCTGTTTGGCCGATGGCAATGTCATTAACGATCAGAGCCTGCTGGTCGGTGCGAACAATGAATTGCAAGGGGCGTTTATCATGCTGTTGCTCAAGCCCCGCGAAGAAATCAAAGTCCATCCGGATTTGAAGGCGGCTCCGACCGACGAAGTGGTGCTGGATAATAACAAGTGCGTTTTTGTTCCCGCCACTTTGGCCGTTCGCGTGGGTCAGACGGTCAAGTTGAAGAACAGCGATGCGGCTGGACACAATTGCAACGTGGCCTCCTTCAACAACTCGATCAATGTCAATTTGCCGCCGAACAGCGCGACCGATGTCAAGTTCGAGAAGAACGACAAGGTGCCGTCCGTTGTCAAGTGCGACATCCATCCGTGGATGGTCGCTTACATGTTGATTCGTGACGACCCGTACTTTGCCGTAACCGACACGGAAGGCAAGTTCTCGATCGAAAAGATTCCGGCAGGTAAATGGAGCTTTCAATTCTGGCATTCTCGTTGCGGCTACATGAAGGACCTGCAACAAGATGGCAAGGTAATCGCTGGCAAGCGTGGCGAAGTGGAGTTCGAAATCAAAGATGGCGAGACCTTGGATCTGGGCAAGCTCATGATCGAAGCCAAAGCCTTGGCCGAAAAGAAGTAGTCGAACGACCTAGTTTTCGAGAAGCCGTACGTCCCATGACGATGAAGCGACGATTTGGTCTGATCTGGTTGGTGGCTGCATTTTTTGGCAGCCTTCCCTTGGTGGCTCAAGAAGACCGCTCGGAACCCGATCCAACTCTGATCGTGGGTCGGTGGGACGTGACCGTTCAAGGGCCCGAGGGCGAGTACCCGTCGTGGTTCGAGATCAAACGGTCGGGCTATCGAACGTTAGTTGGCTCGTACGTCGGGCAATTTGGCAGTGCCCGACCCGTGGCGGAGATCAAGTTCGATGGAACCAGTCTCCGCTTCGCGTTCCCACCACAGTGGGAACCAAGTCGTAAGGATGTCGTTGTCGAAGGGACTCTCGACGGCGAGCGACTACGCGGTGTCGTGACGGACGGCCAAGGTGGTACGCTGCCGTGGGTTGCTCGGCGAGCCCCGAAGCTGGAGCGGACGGGTGCGCCACAACTTGGCGAACCCATCCAGCTGCTGAACGGAACCGACTTGACCGGCTGGCATCCGCAACACGCCAAGATCAAGAACGGCTGGAAAGTTGTCGCTGGCGTTTTGACCAACGCCGAGCCGGGCAATAACTTGGTTACAGATCAGACGTATGACGACTTCGACTTGTCCTTGGAGTTCCGCTACCCCAAGGGCAGCAACAGCGGCATCTACCTACGTGGCCGTTACGAGGTCCAGATCGAAGACAACTACGGGAAGGAAGCGGACAGCCACTACATCGGCGGCGTATACGGGCATTTGACTCCCAGTGTCAACGCGGCGAAGCCAGCAGGCGAATGGCAACAGGTCAAGATTCGTTTGGTCGGCCGGGTGGTCAGCATAGAACTCAACGGGGAGCGAATCATCGATCGGCAAACAATCCCCGGAATCACGGGCGGCGCGCTTGATAGTGACGAAGGAGCGCCCGCCCCACTCATGCTCCAAGGCGACCACGGCCCCGTCGAATTCCGCAACATCGTCCTCACACCAATCCGCTAAAGACACGGACCGGTGAGCCGCGCGTGTTGACTCTCTGCTCGAATATGGCACGTCACACGACCCCGTTAGTTCGAAGACTACGGTTCGCATATCCCCACGGCAGATCTTTCGTGCGAGGAAATTGTTGATCTCGCGATGACGAAGAAGTCTTGCCGCTTCATGGCCGTGATTGTTTCGCGGTAGCGGCAACATGACGATGCTACACCGAGCATTCTACGCAGCAGGGGCCAAGCATTGGAATCATTGCCACGACAGCAGCCGCTCGAGAGACTTCAAAGTTCTTTAGGCTTCTCATCTGAATGGCCCCATACAACAAGATTCCCGTTTCCATTTCGGATTTTGCGGGGCAAATGTGCTCCGACTAGGCCAAATCGCCTTGACGACTTGGCACGACCATGTACACTCGGGACCTGCAACGGGGAGCCCGGCGGACCATCGATGGTCTTGCCATTGCCTCTGTGCGCGTGTACTTACTCATGAGTTTCGAAAGTTTGGGGCTGGACCCCAAAATTCTAGCCACCCTACAAAAACTGAAGTACACGGTGGCCACGCCCATCCAAGTGGCTTCAATTCCCGCGATTCTCGACGGTGACGATCTGTTGGGCTGTGCCCAAACTGGAACGGGAAAGACCGCCGCGTTTTCGTTGCCCATTCTCCAAAACCTGTTTCTGTCGCATCCTTCCAGTCGTGCGAGTGACACGACCTCTCATGAATCAAGCGGCCGGTCTTCGAATCCGCGCAGGGGCGAACGTTCGCTATCACGGCCGATTTCCGTTTTGGTACTGACGCCGACTCGCGAGTTAGCCAATCAGGTGAGCAAGAGCTTTGCCACCTACGGTCGAGGGCTGGGACTGCGACAAGTGGTGATTTTTGGA
The DNA here is from genome assembly GCA_030681235.1 of Pirellulaceae bacterium. Classification (GTDB taxonomy): domain Bacteria; phylum Planctomycetota; class Planctomycetia; order Pirellulales; family Pirellulaceae; genus M30B19. Next base: position 26,370 of record JAUXWY010000029.1, read on the forward strand.
GGCGTTTCTCAAAACCCGCAAATCACGGCGCTGCGGGCCGGAGTCGATATTGTGGTCGCCACCCCAGGTCGCTTGCTCGACTTGATGGGCCAAAACGTCGTGGATCTAAGTCACGTCAAAGTCTTGGTGCTAGACGAAGCCGATCAAATGTTGGACATGGGATTTATCCAACCGCTGAAGAAAATCGTCAGCCGAATCCCACGCTCGCGACAAACGCTGATGTTCTCTGCGACGATGCCGCCCGAAATTCAAAGCTTGGCCGAACAATGGCTGAACAATCCGATAACCGTCCAAGCCGACGGGGGGGCTCGCCCACCAGAGAAGATCAAACAATCGGTGGCCCATGTCGACCAATCGCGGAAAGCCGACGCGTTGATCGAATACTTGCGGACATCACGAGGTATCCGGCACATTGTTTTTTGCCGCACGAAACATGGCTCGGATCGTTTGGTCAAGTTGTTGGATCGCGCCAAGATCTCCGCAGTGGCCATTCACGGCAACAAAAGCCAAAACGCGCGAGAACGAGCATTGGCTCGTTTCTGTTCCGAGGAACCGCCCATCCTGGTGGCGACCGACGTGGCCGCCCGGGGCCTGCACATGCCGGGTGTCTCGCATGTCATCAACTACGAGTTGCCGAACACTCCAGAAACCTATGTCCACCGGATTGGACGAACCGCCCGAGCCGGAGCGGCTGGCGAGTCGGTCTCGTTCTGTAGTCATGACGAACGCGAGTACTTGCGGGACATCGAACGCCTCATTGGCTACTCGATTCCCGTTCAAACAATGGCCGGGTTTTCGTCAGCCGAACCCATCAAGTCCGAACCACGCTCCAAAGACACGAAACATTCGACGCGTGCCAATGCCCCTCGAGCCAATGCCCCTCGAGCGAAATCAAGTAGCAAAAAGCCAGCCGCCCCAAGCTTCGCCCAGCGGAACGTCGCGACCAGAAACGCGGCCATACAAAAAGCAGCTGCCGTGCAGGCCATTCGAACGATAACCGAACGCCCGGTCGCCAGTCCGAGCAAAAAGCCAACCAGCGGTCGGGCTGCGAACCCACAAGTCCGTCAGACTCGACCGACAAACTCAGCCAGACCTGGAAAGAAGCCTGCCAACCCATCCCGGGGAAATCAACCGAGCCACGACGACGATCGCCCGCGGCGCTCCCGACCAGACCACACGACACCATCGAGTGATTCGCGTTCGAGCCGCGAAAACACCCGCGAGAACACCCAGCCTCGCAGTCGCCCGGCATTCAGCCCGGCTCCCCAACGTTCAGGATCCAGACCCGGTAGTTCTCAGCCCGGTCGTGCATCTTCCGACAGCCGTGCTCCCCAACGTGGACCCAAACGAGCCCCGGCGAAACGTCGTCCGTAGGGTTTGATCGTGGGTACGAAACGCCCTGAGAATCCCGCCGACCTGGTTTCGGAGCGATCGAGGCGCTCGCTCTACTATAAGAATCCCGCCGACTCGCTCGGCGGATCGTTCGGTTTCTCGCTACAAAATGGCGGCGAGGCTTTTAGCGGCCGTAGAACTAGGCGTGCTTCAAACAAACCTCAAGTAGGCCGAATATGGATTGAACATGGGTGCGAAACGCACATGCTTGACCTTGCGTGACCTCCGCGTCATCGGGGCGATGATTTAACTCTGCAGGCTTGTCAGCTCGATGATTTAGGATTTATCCCGAAACAAGTTGCTGATTTCGAACGTCGCAAAATCCGCAAAGGATTTCGATGGCTCTGCCTGTAGAAAGGCCATATAGCGGGCGCTGGTGTACCGGCTTCAGCCGGCTTCAGCCCAATACCGCTAAGTTAAGCGGCCCGGATGGCAGCGGTACCGGCGCGTGGTTGGGCGAGAATCCGACCGAACACGCGCCGCTAAACGTTTCTAGTTCATAAGCAAACCTAACTCCAAACCCCCTCATCCCCGGCCCTTCTCCCCCAAAAAAG
>JAUXWY010000196.1 GCA_030681235.1 Pirellulaceae bacterium
TGCTTTCGAATTCTGTTTTGCACTCGGAGCTTGCGGAGACCCCGGAAGTTCGCGGCTTGCAGCTGCATGTTGACTTTGGCGAAATTACATTGGGGCCGGACGCTCGTTCACCTTCAGGGTACACCAACTTCCCGGTCGATCGAACGGTCCAGCGATTGGTAAAAATCCCCGAGGCGTTTCCTTCGCCCTGGATCGGACGGGTTTCGCCAATCGTGACACTGAAATCACATGACCATGCCACCGTGCGATTGCCGGCGAATCAACGACCGACGCTGGGCCTGTTCTTGTCGCAATTGGAAGCCAACGCGGCCTGGTGGCAGGTGCTGGAGCGTACTGCCGCCGCTTCGGAACTCAGCACGACGACCGTTGCGTTGGTGCTGGATGGCATCGACACTCAACCGATGACGACCAACGTCGCCCATCGCCCGCTCGGAAATATTGGTCCGTATTTGCTGTCTCACGGAGCCGGGGCTTGGCAAACGTTGGGATTGAATCAGGGCCAATGGTTGGTGATCTGGGATGCCAATGGCATGGTCCAGTACGTTGGACCCGCCGAAATGGATCGTTTAAACGATACAGCCGTCAAAGTTTTACAACGACTGCAACACGGAGAGGCGATTGGGGAAGAGATGATCCGGGAATATCAGACCTTCTACACCGACTACCTCACTCAATTGGAAGCTCAACGCGTCACTGAATTGCCAGCGGGAGTGGGGACAACTGCCAGCACATCGCCAACTTCAAATCGGTCCATCCCCGACAATCCCTAAATTTGGTGCTTTGCGAGTTGTCGTTACTTCCCGAGTAATTGGCACAACACTGGCGAGAAGCAGAAGTGGACAGCAACTTTCCGTCGGTCGCATGAGTTTGATTGGCCGAAAGATTCGATGCGAGATCGCTGAAGAGCCGGCATCTCGTGCCTTACGACCACGGAATTTCGAAGACCCAGATGAAGTTCGCGTTTTAGAGACGCGACAGGAGTAGCACAAATGAGCAAGACATTGAAGAACTGTTGGATCGCCTGCGTGACCCTAGCCTGTTTCGCGATTTTTAGTGGAGCCCAGACCGTTGTGGCTCAGTCGGATTGCGGATGCAATCAAACTGGCAACACCCAAGGTTACTCCTTACACAATCATGGCGTTTCGCCATGCGACAATGGTTGTGGTGGCGGATCGTTCATGGGACGTCTCCGCAACGCGTTCAGCTGTGATTCGAAATTCCGCCCAGGATTGTGGGACGGATACTGCGATGAACGAATGGCGTGCGATCGCAGCCTGCCACGATTTGGTGGCTTCGGCTGTGGAACTGGACGTGGTTGCGGCGAAGCCGTCGCAACCAGCGATTGTGGCGGTGCCGCTGAAGGTTGTGGCAGTGGCGGCGGTTGTGGCCGAGGTGGCTGCAATTTTTTTGGAAGCCACCGTTTCTCGGGTTGCAGTCTGCGTCGACATTGTGGGCTTGGCCGCGGCTTGCGGATGTTTAACTTTCCCCAAGCGGCAGGATGCGGGTCGGGCGCTTACGGGTTGCCGAATGATTGTGGCTGCGGCGTGAACGAACCCAAAGTCGCGGCCCACGGTTGCGGTGCGGGTACCCAATCAGCCGGCTGCAACTCCGGTGGTTGCAACACTGGCGGCTGCAGCATCTTTGGCCTGAAGCACAATTGCTTCCGCAATGACGGGCACTTCTTCGGTTGCTTGAGCCGTCACGGACATCGTCACGGATTGTTCTCTGGTCACGATGGATGTGGTTGCAATTTGTTCAGCGGACTTCGCGGCAAGTTGGGTGGCTCCGGCGGGTGTGGACATTGTCAAAATGGCTGCGAGATGAAATCGTACGAAGTCGGTTGCGGGTCGGATAATGCCCAAACCCAATCCGTCGAACCGCATACCAACGAACTTCAGTCAGCCCCAGCCGAAGTTGGCAGCAACTAATGGTCGCAATCGGTTGAGATGATCCTGGTAAGTCTGAGTCTTGAATTCCACGAGCCCGCCAATTCGGCGGGCTTTTTTGTTTTAAACGTTGGACCTACATCATGTCCAAGGCGTCAATATCGACGATCCACTGGATTTCAGTCGGGAGCAAGAGAGGTTTTGTGGCGGCGTGAATCATGTGCCCGACGTTGGTTGTAATTGGCGTGATCACTAAGAAATGAAATCGATAATACCCACGTAGTTTGGTCACAGGCGCAGGTGCCGGACCAATGACTTGAAACGACTCGACGTTCGTTTCTGCTGGGAATCCGCGTTGAATGGCTTCCGCCAAGGCGATACTGGCTTCCTCGGCTTGTTTCTCGCTGCCACTTCGCACGACGACTCGCGTCAAGCGACGGAACGGCGGGTAACCGAGTTTGGACCGAGTGTGCAGTTCTTCTTCCGCAAACCTCAAATAATCGTGTCGAGCGGCGGCGGCAATCGCCGGATCATCGGGATTCAATGTCTGCACGATCACACGGCCACCCTTGGGCCCACGTCCGGTCCGACCCGCAACTTGAGTCACCAGCCCGAACACACGTTCGCGAGCGCGAAAATCCGGCATGTGCAGACCCGTGTCGGCGTTGACGACCCCGACCAAAGTCACGTTGGGAAAGTCGAGACCTTTGGCAATCATCTGTGTCCCCAACAAGATGTTGACGTCACCCTGGCGGAACGCCTGCAGCGCGGCTTCATGTGCCCCGGGTTTTCGCATGGTATCCGTATCCATGCGCAACAACGTCGCGCTCGGAAATTGATGGCGAACTTCGGCTTCCAATTTTTGTGTACCCAGCCCTGAGAATTTGATCCCCTCGTAGCGACAAGCTGGACACGTATTTGGGGCCGGGATTTGGTAATCGCAAAAGTGGCACACCGCAATGTCGGTCTCGCGATGATGGGTCAAGGCGATGTCGCAATCGCGACACTTCACGACCTCTCCACAACTAGGACACTGGATACAAGTGGAAAAACCACGGCGGTTCAGCAACAAGATGATTTGGCCGCCATCGCGCAATGTTTCTTGCATCGCTTGTCGCAGCTGCCGACTGAGCGATCGACCTCCCTTGCCAATGGATTCAGCGATCCGCATGTCCACCACCGAGACTGCGGGCAACGGCCGCGACTCGACCCGGTCGGGCATCGACAAGTACGAACTTCGTCCGGCTTTGGCGGCATGATAAGTTTCGATCGATGGAGTAGCAGAACCGAGGACGAGGGGCACCTTGGCTTGACGGCAGCGTTCTGCCGCCACATCGCGCGCATGATAACGCGGCGACTTGTCTTGTTTGAACGAACCATCGTGTTCTTCGTCGATAATCACGAGCCCCAAGTGTGGAGTCGGTGCGAACACCGCGCTGCGCGTCCCGATCACCACATCCACTTTGCCGGCCGCAATTTGTTGCCAATACCAATGTCGCTGCGGGTCGGTCAATTGGCTATGAAGGACCGCGATGCGTTGAAATCGGCGGCGAAAACGTTGCCGCGTCTGCGGCGTCAGACTGATCTCGGGGACCAAGACAATCGCCTGGCGACCACTGGCGATAACAGCTTCGATCGCTTGCAAGTAGACTTCCGTTTTACCGCTGCCGGTGACGCCATGCAACAAGATCGGCTGACTGGATTGCGACTCGATCGCGGCCAGGATTTGCGACAGGCACGTTTGCTGTTGCGAATTCAACTTCAGCGATTGTTCGCGCTGCTCGGGTGCCACAACAAATTCTTGCACGTGCATTCGTCGGACATCAACCTGCAGCAAACCTCGCTTGACCAACGACGCAATGGGACTGCTGCCAACTTCCGCCTGTTTTTGGATTTGATGGCCCGGCACCGGGAGATCGAAGCGAATCAAGTACTCCAATACAGCACGCTGTTGGGCCGATAGTCGGACGGACTCCCAGATGTCTCGCTGCGGCGTGGGAATCCAGTAATAAGAAATCGGACGGGTACCCGCGCCGGATCGGACACCCGCCGGAATGATCGTTTCAATGACTTGCCCCAAGGGAGCGACGTAGTGGTCGCTGATCCAACTCGCCAACTGCAATAGGGGTCGATTGAGCAAGACCTCCGCATCAACCACCGAAAGGATCGGGCGCATCCGTTGCGGGTCCATCATCTTCGGAGCCGCAATCGAGGCTTCCGCAAGGCCAGGCTGAGAGTCCGTAGCTGCGGATCGACTGTGGGTTATGTCGATGCACCACGCCATCATTTGACGACCTCCGCGTCCCAACGGCACTGCCAAACGGCAGCCAAGCTGAACTTGGGGCCGTAGTTCGTCCGGAATCAGATAGTCGTACGGCCCAAAAGGCGGCTCGGAGAACACGACTCGCCCCACCCAAAAATCATCCTGGGCATCGGCCACCCACGGGTCGGGCTCCAAAGAAAATAACGTCGGCTGTTCGTGGTGTTGCGAGTCCGACATGAGGTTCCGTTGCTTGGCGTGGCTTGGCCGTTGGTTTGCGGTCGACCGGAAACGGCCCGTTCTGCCGACTCATTCTATCTGCCCAAGAGCGCCATCCAAACACGACCAGTGAAAATTATTTTCGAATTGCCGACGCATCGCGAACGGTTAGCGAGAAACAACCGGCCCTTGTTCTATTGGTTTTGGCTATCGAAATTGCACTAGGTTTTTTTTACACGTTCTCTGCTGTCGACGCCGAGAAACGTGACTTTCGGAATTTTCCGTTCGCTCTTAGAATCGGGAGCTTGGCTGAAAGAAACGAGCGAAAAACCGTAACCGTTCAAACTTCGATCAGCCGTCGGGCGTTAGAAAAACAACTGCCGAACCAAATCAGGAGCCTTGCGTCATGGCCAATACTCTGTCTGCCCCTCCGACCCCGAAACACTCATTCAAGCGAGTGGCCATCCTGTTTTCTGGTGGTCCGGCTCCTGCGGCCAACGCGGTGATCTCGACGGCGGCGGCTTGTTTCGGTAAGGCCAAGATCGAAGCGATTGGAATCCTCAATGGCTACAAGAATATCATGGAGTACGATCCTGCCCGGCCGTTGCTGGAAGGTGAACATTGGATTCGCTTGGATTCGAAGGTCCTGCATCGGTCGCGCAATTCACAAGGGATCTTGATCGGAACGGCTCGCGCCAACCCAGGTAAACAGATCGGTTCCCGTGCGGACCTGGACGATCCGCAAAAAACCGCCGCCATGAAGCGAACCTATCAAGCGTTGGTCGACTTGGGCGTTGACGGATTGATTTCGATCGGTGGCGATGACACGCTCAAGACAGCCAATAAGTTCAAGCTCTTTCAGGAGAAATTGCCCAGCGGCTCCAAGCAAATTCCGGTGGTTCACTTACCGAAGACGATCGACAACGACTACAACGGCATCGATTTTACGTTTGGGTTCTTTACAGCGGTCCAGTTCTTGTCGACCGAAATCCGCAACTTGATCTACGATGCTCAAGCGAACCACGCCTACTTCGTAGCGGAAGCCATGGGCCGAAGCGCCGGTTGGTTGGCTTATGGGGCCGCGATCGCTGGTGAAGCGAGTTTGGTCATCAGTGTCGAGGACATCGTGGGCGACTATCGCACCGAAGAAGCCTTTACCGATCCCTCGACCGGAATTACCAAGAATCGTCCGATCATGGACCTGGATCGCGTCGTCGCGCGAATCGTGAAGACGATGACGGCCCGCGAAAACGAAGGCAAGCCGTTTGGTGTCATTGTGTTGGCGGAAGGACTGGCCGAATACTTGCCCTACGAACGATTGGAAGGGGTTCCGCGCGATGATCACGGCCACATCGCGATCAGTGAGATTCAATTGGGACGCTTCTTCTCCAAGTTGATCACCGCTGCGTACAAAAAAGCCACTGGCAAATCCAAGAAGATCAACCCCGTCATGTTAGGTTACGAGGCTCGTTGCACGCAGCCGTTGGCGTATGATGTGATTTTAGGAAGCCAACTGGGCGTAGGCTCTTACCGAGCGATGGTCGAAGAAGGGCTCAACGGAGTGATGGTCAGTGTCTCGGGCCAATTCGATTTACGCTACGAACCATTCGAAAAGTTGGTCAACCCCGAAAATCTTGTGACCTTGGTGCGATTTATCAAAACGGGCAGCGACTTCCACCGCTTGGCTCGGTTCTTGGAAACGAACGTCAACGAGTAACCTGAGCTAGTCCCCGATTCCTGGACCAGCGGCTAAGGTATTTTAGTTAGGGTGGTTGGGGACAAAGGAATTTGGGACAAAGGAATAATGGTGACGTTGATGGATGTCGTTCGTTAACCGCGTGGCCAGAGCAATTTTGGCGAATTCCAACTTGGCGTTAAAAAGCAATTCCAGACGCCAAATTTGCGGCGGCCTGCGTTTGGGCTGTGAACAGCGACAGAATGATTCATGAGTAATGGAAAGTGAAAAATACAAAACGAGCTCCGGCACGACGCCGTTGTTAGTGTTGTTTGGGACAAGGGAATTTGGGACAAAGAAATAATGGTGACGTTGATGGATCTCGTTCGTTAACCGCGTGGCCACAGCAATTTTGGCGAATTCCAACTTGGCGTCAAAAAGCAACTCCAGCCGCCAAATTTGCGGCGGCCCGCGTTTGGGCTGTGAACGGCTAAAGAATAATTCATGAGTAGTAGAAAGTGAAAAATACAAAACGAGCTCCGGCACGACGCCGTTGTTAGCGTGGTTGGGGACAAGGGAATTTGGGACAAAGGAATAATGGTGACGTTGATGGATCTCGTTCGTTAACCGCGTGGCCAGAGCAATTTTGGCGAATTCCAACTTGGCGTCAAAAAGCAATGCCAGCCGCCAAATTTGCGGCGGCCCGCGTTTGGGCTGTGAACGGCGACAGAATGATTCATGAGTAATGGAATCCTCCTCCCTTATTCATCACGATCGAGCGGTTAAATGTTTCAGGTGACTTACTCCTTTGCGGCCTCCGCGCCTCCGCGTTTCAAAACGGCTAATGAAGTCAGGGGAAAGTATCCTTCGAAGACCCCGAGAATTATTTCGACAAAATTTCTGTTTTGGAAATAATATTGTTTGCAATTGGCCACGCGACCGCATAGGATTAGGGAAATCAGCTTGGCGATTTTCCAGGGCATGGGACGCCAAATGGTATTTGTCGGAATGGGGATTGTGATGGCATCGGTAGGCCAGAACACGCACGGGGACTCCAGCACGGGGACTCCAGCACGGGGACTCCAGCACGGGGACTCCAGCACGGGGACTCCAGCACGCATGACCGTGTGTTGGTAGGTGATATGCAACCGGCGGCGATTGCAGCTGACGGACTTCTGTTTCATTCCAGCTCTTCTGGGGTGATCCCTTCTTTATCGAGCTATGGAATCCCAGTTTGTTTTGTGGTCGCTGCTGGAATCTTGATGTTGGCCGTGTTCGCGAAACTGCAATGGATCTTCAGCAACCCGTTATGGGAAGACATTGCGATCGGCGGTGTTTGGCGCACGCTTGTTTCGATTGTCCTTGAATTGTGGGCGGCCATGGCTTTGTTGTTACTGCCGTCGCGTAGGAACGCAGCCTGGATCGGGTTGGCGATTCATAGTGTTCTGTTGATCGCAAGTGTTAGCTTTTGGTGGATGGGTCAGAGTTGCCAATGTTTTGGTGATTGGCAATTGGGCGATTTCAAGATACCGACTTGGTTTCTTCCGGTTTACAATCTGTTGGCAGTAGTTGCATTTGCGGTTGTGGTTGCCAAAGCCAACGCACAAGTTACTTTTCGATCATGGCGATTTCTTCCCGATCTGGGCACACAAATAGGCTCGGTGTTCGGCCTGTTGTTTGGACTGTTCATGTTATCCACAGCCCAAGGCCAGCAATATTGGTGGACGGGTGCAGTTTCGAATGAAGTCGTGTTGCAAGTCGGTAATGTCCCGGAGCTTTTACCGGGGCAAAGTTATGAAACCATTGTCACATTGCACAACCGTTTGTCCAAACCGATCCGCGTGGTCGGGGGCGGGACGAGTTGCTCATGTGTGACCTTAGAGAACATTCCGTTGGAGATACCCGCTAACAGTAGTCGCGAATTGGCCATTCGCTTCAAAGTTGGCGAGCATCTCCGTGGGCAGAAGGAATTCACCAGCAGCCTGGTCTACTACCTCGAGGGTGGCCAACAGTTTCTGGTAAAGGGGGGGATTCGTAGCGTGGTCAACAACTCTCGGTGAGTTGGACCGTCTTTGTTTAGGTAACCGAAATGGTGACGTTACGAGCCATTTTGGATATTGTCGCTCGGAGAACGTGTATGTGCAATGATTTTCTCGTAGGTGTGAAATGGGATGCCGCGAATATTGCGTCGCAGATATTGCGGACAATCGGCGTTGCAATGTTAGTCGCCGGCGTTTGTGTTTCGTCGGCTAACGTAATCGCCGATGGTCCAGGCGAGGGAGTTGTGCCGGCGCCCTGTAAACTAAACGGGGGTATTTGTATTGGGGTTTGTCCAATTCAAATTCCGCACTGTGGGTTCCACGGTGGTCCAGATTGTGCCTGCGGGTAAGTTTCCATTTACGTAAGCCGAGTACAAGGTTCATTATCCGTGAAAGTCCACAGAATCGTCTGGGAGGATTTTCTCCACAGTATTTCGATCAAAAAAGGAAAATGTCATGAAACTAGGTAGTGTAATTCTTGTTCCCCATATCCTGAAGGCAATTGGATTGGCGATGATCATTGTCGGTGTTTGCGGCGCTTCGGCTACCGCTTTCGCAGACGATCCAGGCACAATCCCGGCGCCTAAATGCCGTCGTGTTAATGGGCTTTGCAAAAATTTTGGGTGTGGACCACAAATTCCGCATTGCGGCGATCCAGCTCCGTTTGTGGATTGTGCGTGCCACTAAGTAAAGCGATGCAAACCATTCCTTGGTTGATCAAATGGCCTATCTAATGTGCTTTGTTTGCATGGCTCAGTAGTACCAATTGTGTATTCAAGGAGTTTTCGAGTCCGGTTTTGACTTTTCAAAACCGGACTCATTTCTACAACGTTCCGATGTTCGAAGAAGAAAAATTCGTTTCAAATGAGGATGTCAATGTCGCAACTGAAAATGATAACCAGGTACCCAGCGAGTGCAATTGTGTTTTCGATGTGCGGCTTAATGGTCGGAAATTTATTCGCTGACCATCGCGACCAGTTCCTTGAGTTTGCATCCACTGCCACGGACGAATATCGGTCAGCAAACAACAGTGGCAGCTATGAGGTGTTGATTCTCAGAAAAGCTTACAATCGCATTGAGAAGGTTCGGTTCCACAACGGTGAATTCGCGGTGGAAATGGTCAACTATGCGACCGTGTTGTCCGAGCAAAATTGTATTAGTCATTGGCAAGAAACCGGAAAGATGCCAAATGAATCGACCGCGGCTCGGATTGGAGCAACCGGTGAGACAACTGGCTATCGTTACAGTTTGCAATTCGCGGAAAACCGGAGCGATCTTAGCGAAATATCACGAATGGAAGTATTTTCGGGCGACAAGCGGGCAAATACTCTTGTTGCGAGCATTTTCTACCCTTTCACAATCGGAAATTGTGGGTTTGCCGTTGATGCCGTCAGGAACGGCGAACTCCAAGTCGTGGAATGGCGATTGGATCAAAACAGCAAAATGTGGTATGGAAGATTCAAACAGCAGACGGAGCCCTTCGAATTTGACGCGTATTTCGACCCGGTTCATCGTGGAATTACGAAATTAACATTTTTCTACAATAAGGAAGCCGCCTCTACAATGGAATTTGATTACCGCGATAAGCTCAGCGGAATCCGAGTTTATCGGCATTTAGACCAAACGTCCACTGAGCTTGCTGAAAAATGGTTCTTCAGCTCATTAACGCTCGATAACGTCGATCCTAGGACGTTTCGTATTAGCAATTTCGGTCACAAAGAGCCGATTCTCCCCGACCAGATTGAATCGCCTTGGTTAGGCTTTGTCGGATGGAGCATTCTACCAATTCTTGGCATAGCGATAATTGTGTTGTCTCGATGGATGACCGCAAACAAGGGACAATAGGCGTTCAACCCGAGACTTAATTTAAGGACTCTTTTATGGTAGTTAAAAAAATTCGAAGAAGTTGCCCGATAGGCTTCACCCTAGTAGAACTTCTCGTTGCCATCGGAATAATCGCCATTCTCATGGGGTTATTGTTGCCCGCTGTTCAAATGGCGCGGGAGGCGGCGAGGCGGACTAGTTGTGGGTCGCAGATGCGGCAGTTGGGTTTGGCGGTTGCCAACTACGAAAGTGCCAAAGGGCGTTTGCCGCCGGGTTACGCCGGACTTACCGCTTCGCGGCGCTTCAATACTTGGATCACGACGCTCTTGCCGTATTTGGAACAACAGGCGGTCTATGATCAAATGCTCGCTGATTATGTGACCACGCCCGACCCATTTGATAACCCCGGTGTGCATCGCGGATTCGGTCATACGCTGCCGCTGTTGCTCTGCCCTAGTTCCACGACGGGCTTTGAACCAGCTACTGACCTGACCGGCTACCCCTCAGTGGCGTTTACAACTTATTTGGGTGTCAATGGTCAGGACTTTACCACACGTGACGGAGTGTTTTATCTCGATTCGAAAACTCGCATGGCAGAAATTCGCGATGGCCTTTCCAACACGATCATGATCGGGGAGCGGCCGCCCAGTACCGATCGTTGGTTCGGATGGTGGTACGCGGGCTATGGACAATTGGGCACCAGCAGTCTGGATTCCCTCATGGGTGTTCGCGAACGGAACATCGGCTCGCGCGGCAACAGCATTTGCGGCCCCGGACCTTTTAGTTTCGGCAATGGTCACCCCGAGTTCCAATGCAGCAGCCTGCACTACTGGAGCCAACATCCCGGCGGTGCTCAGTGGGTGGCAAGCGTATCACGCTGGAATTGATCCCCAGACATTGGTCAATATTGAATGGCCCACACCCGAGATGGCGACCGTCGGCGAAGAGACTCGCGCCCCGATTCTGCTAACCAATCGCAGTTGGAACACGGCCAGAATTGTCGGTTTGAATCACTGCTGAGGACTGAACTGCGTGTTTCGGTCCGAAACACCCATTCCTTCTTCCATTCCTTCCGGTGGAACACTGGCGATGAATCTCATCATGCAGAACCATCAAGCAGGTGAATACGAACAGCCTGCAACGTTTTATTTGGAAGTCGATGGCCAGCTCATCGAAAAATCCGTCACGCTCAAAGGCCAAGCCGTCTTAGGATTTGTCCCGAAATAAGTTCCGGATTTTGCTGGCTCTGCCGATCCAAAGGCGATTTAGCGAGCGCTGGTGTACCGGCTTCAGCCGGCGGGAGCTGTGAAAACGCTATTTTCAGCTACTCGCCGGCTGAAGCCGGTACACCGCCCTAA
>JAUXWY010000212.1 GCA_030681235.1 Pirellulaceae bacterium
AAACTGGCGCAACTTGACGCAGAACGAAAAGCGGTTTCCGAGTCGGCACCGTCGACCGTGATTTCGCAAGCAGGGCCTCCACGCACGATTCGAGTTCTGCCGCGTGGCAACTGGATGGATGACTCGGGCGAGATCGTCGATCCGGCCATCCCGGTGTTTTTCGGTCGCTTGGAAACCACTGGCCGTGCCACTCGCTTGGACTTTGCGAACTGGCTATGCTCGGCCGAGAATCCCTTGACCGCTCGAACTGTGGTCAACCGCATTTGGGGCCTAATGTTTGGGCGTGGCGTTTGCGCCAGCGTCGAAGATTTTGGTGGACAAGGAACGTTTCCCTCGCAGCCGGAGCTATTGGATGCCTTGGCGATCCGGTTTGTCGATTCCGGATGGGACATCAAGAAATTGATCCGCGAGATTGTGCTGAGTCAAACTTATCAGCGATCGTCGGTAACGTCCCAGGACCTCCAGAATCGGGACCCTTACAACGACTGGTTTGCGCGGCAGCAAAGTCATCCTTTGATTGCCGAAATGGTGCGAGACTCCCTGTTGTCGATCAGCGGATTATTGGTCGAGCAAGTGGGCGGCCCAAGTGCCCATCCGTATCAGCCGCCCGGCTATTATGCTCAACTTAATTTTCCCAAACGCGAATACCAAGCAGATATGAACGCGAATCAATATCGCCGCGGCGTTTATGCCCATTGGCAACGAACTTTTTTACATCCAATGCTCAAGGCCTTCGACGCGCCCAGCCGCGAAGAATGTACGGTTCAGCGAGCCCGCTCGAATACGCCGGTCCAGGCGTTGACGTTGTTGAACGATCCGTCATTTGTCGAAGCGGCCCGAGCTTTTGCGGCTCGGATTGTTCGAAGCGAGGGCGCAGATGTGTCGTCTCGAGTCCGCTGGGCGTATCGCGAAGCGGTTTCGCGCGAACCAGACGCTGAGATTACTCGAGTATTGGTGGAGCTCTACAACTCACATCTCGCGTTTTATCAAACCGATCCTGACGCGGCGACCGAGATCCTCATGACGGGCCTGGCCCCGATCCCACCGGATATCGATTCCGCCGAATTGGCCGCCTGGACCGGTGTGGCGCGCGCTCTTTTGAACTTGCACGAAGTGATCACAAGGTACTAGACCATGAACCCTACATCAGACCAAACCACTTGGAATCGGCGTACGTTTTTGCGCCGAACCGGACTGGGATCCATCGCTTTAAGTTCACTTCTGGCGACCGAACCTGTATCGGCAGGCAATCATGTTGACGACCTGGACCAGCAGGAAACTGGCCTCAGAGGCATACTTGCGAAACCACACTTCCCGCCTCGAGTGAAACGCGTGATCCATCTTTGCATGGCGGGCGGCCCCAGTCATTTGGAGACGTTCGACTACAAGCCCGTCTTGGCCGATATGCATGGGAAACCCATGCCCGAGTCGGTCACGGCAGGGCAACCCATTGCCCAATTGCAGGGCCAAGCGCTGAACGTGTTGGGGCCGCAACATACATTCAACCCATGTGGCCAGAGCGGCTTGATGATCGCCGATGTATTTCCACACATGTCGGAACTCGCTGATCAAATGTGCGTGATCAAGTCCATGCACACGGAGCAGATCAATCACGACCCAGCGCATACGTTCTTCAATACCGGGACTGCGATCAGTGGGCGACCATCGATGGGTTCCTGGGTGTTGTATGGCTTGGGGTCCGAAGCCGACGATCTGCCGGGCTTCATTGTGTTGACCAGTGAAGGCGGCGGGCAAGGGCAACCGATCAGTTCACGACAATGGCACTCCGGGTTTTTGCCCAGTCGTTTCCAAGGAGTTCAACTGCATTCGACCGGCGCGCCGGTGCATTACGTCAATAACCCGCCAGGTGTCGGTCGCAAACAACAACGCGAAGTCATTGACGCGGTGGGCCAAATCAATCGCTTGCGGCAGGCCGAATTACAGGACCCGGAAATGGCGGCGAGATTGGCGGGATACGAAATGGCCTTTCGCATGCAGGCATCTGTGCCGAAACTGACAGACATGTCGGACGAACCTGCTCACGTTGTCCAACAGTACGGGTGTACGCCCGGCGATGGATCGTTTGCCAGCAATTGTTTGTTGGCTCGGCGATTGGCCGAACGAGGTGTGCGTTTTATTCAACTTTACCATCGTGGCTGGGACCACCATGGTGGCGTCAAAGCAGGAGTGGCCTACACGGCCAAATTGGTCGATCAAGCAACGGCTGCCCTGGTCAAGGACCTGCAAGCTCGTGACATGTTGAAAGATACACTGATCGTTTGGGGTGGCGAGTTCGGCCGAACTCCCATGGCTCAAGGTGATGGCCGCGATCATCATATCAAGGGCTATAGTATCTGGGTCGCAGGTGGAGGGATTCAGGGCGGTCAATCCTACGGCGAAACCGACGAATTCGGTTATCACGCGATCGAGAAAAAAGCCCATGTCCGAGACTTCCATGCCACCATGCTGCATCTGCTCGGGATCGACCATCAACGTCTGACCCATAGTTTCATGGGTCTGGATTTCCGCTTGACCGGAGTCGAAGAAGCCCACGTCTTGCGTGAGATATTGGCCTAGGCGGGCTCGTCAAGCCACTCGCTTAGGATTTCCATACACCGGTAATTTAGCGAGCGCTGGTGTACCGGCTTCAGCCGGCCGGAGTTGTGAAACCACTCTTTTCAGCTCCCGGCCGGCTAAAGCCGGGACACCAACAGTCGCTAAAGTACTGTTGTTCGAAATTCTCGGTCGCCTGCCCTACTGGCGGCGAGCGCGTTTTTTGCCACAATACTTCGGGACGTCTTATGGGCTCGGTAGTTGGAAGCTTCCGTACCTTGGACCAAAACTTTGTTGGGCAGACGTTCGGTGTTCTGTTGTTTCAAATGAGGAATTCATGACTGCGTTTTCGCAAATCTCCCGCATCGCGTACGAGGGCCCACAATCCGAAAATCCGCTGGCGTTTCGCTGGTACAATGCGGATGAAGTGATCGAAGGCAAGACCATGCGCGACCACTTGCGATTTACGGTTTGTTATTGGCATACGTTTCGCGGGACTGGCAGTGATCCGTTTGGCGGTGGCACGATGCAACGCCCTTGGGATGACGGCTCGGATTCCGTTGCGAACGCTCAGAAGCGGGCGCGAGTCGCATTCGAGTTTTGCGAAAAACTGGGTGCACCGTATTACGCATTTCATGATCGAGACGTGGCTCCCGAAGGAAAGACGCTGTCTGAGACAAACGCCAACTTCGATGCCGTCGCCGATGTTTTGCTACAAGAGCAACAACGAACGGGAATCAAGTTGCTGTGGGGCACGGCAAATATGTTTAGCCACCCTCGCTTCATGCATGGTGCGGCGACAACGTGCAATGTCGAGGTCTATGCGTATGCCGCCGCACAGGTAAAAAAGGCGTTGGAAGTCACGCATCGACTTGGCGGTGAGAACTATGTCTTTTGGGGCGGTCGCGAAGGCTACCAAAACCTCTTCAATACGGACATGAAGCGGGAACTGGACCACTTGGCGGCATTTTTTCATATGGCCGTTGCCTACGCCGAAGAGATCGGGTTCAAAGGTCAGTTTCTAATCGAACCCAAGCCCAAAGAACCTACCAAACATCAATACGACTCGGACGCCGCCGCCTGCCTCAATTTTTTGCGGGCCTACGACTTGCTGCCTTATTTCAAACTGAACATCGAAACCAACCACGCGACGCTGGCTGGGCACACGATGATGCATGAATTGGAATATGCGGGCATGCAAGGAGCCCTCGGTTCGATCGATGCCAATACCGGCGACTTGCTATTGGGCTGGGATACGGATCAATTCCCGACCGATTACTATTTGACAACGCAAGTGATGTTGGTGCTGCTGAAGTACGGCTTGGCGCCCGGCGGTGTGAACTTTGATGCCAAGGTTCGCCGCGAGAGCTTTGAGCCGATGGATTTGTTTTATGCTCATATCGGCGGGATGGATGCTTTCGCGCGGGGCTTGAAGATCGCGGCCGCACTCCGAAAAGATCGAGCTTTGGAGAAATTTGTCGAACAGCGCTACGCGAATTGGAACAGTGATCTCGGAGCAAAGATCGAAGCCGGCCAAATGAACTTTCAACAACTGGAACAGTTCATCATGGGCAAGGGCGAAGCTGCTCCGAACGGTAGTGGTCGCCAAGAGCTGATTGAAAACGTGATCAATCGCTACATCGACAAGGTATAGGGTCATTAGGCGAAGAGCCAGGACAACCAAGTCATACGTCACCGTAAGGAGTTTCCCATGTCCAAGAAATTGGTTCCTGTTGGTCGTCGAGGTTTTATGGGCGTTGCCGCTGCGGCAACGGCGGCAGTCCTGGTGCAGAGCACGTCCGGGCTGGCGGCTCCCTTCATTCAAACCTCGAAGAACCGACCCAAGAACATTTTAGGACAAGGCGATTATCAATACGAGATGAACCATCACTGGGCGCAATTGCCGGACCGGTTCACTTGGCAAACCACTCACAATGTCGCGGTGGATCCGGAGGGGCTCGTTTACGTCATTCACGAGGGGCACGAGAACCAACCCGACCACCCATCGATCTTTGTCTTTGATCCGAAGGGCAAGTTCGTGCGCAGCTTTGGTTCGCGGTTCCAAGGCGGTGGGCACGGTTTGGAAGTGCGAGTGGACGATGGCACGCCGTTTTTGTACGTGACCGGATACCAGCAGGTCAAAGTGTTTGCCAAGTTGACACTTACCGGTGAAACGGTCTGGGAAAAGTATGCCCCGATGGACTCGGGTAAGTACGCCGCGAACGAAGACACTCAGCGGCAACGGGTCTGGGGTCAAGATCGATTCATGCCGACCAATTTTGCGTTTCTTCCCGACGGCGGTTTCTTGTTGGCCGACGGCTACGGTTCGTTTTTCATTCACCGTTACGACAAGGACGCCAATTGGGTTTCCTGTTTCGGAGGGCCTGGTCCAGGCGAAGGAACCTTTAATACGCCACACGGGTTGTGGTTGGATCAGCGTGGCAACCGAGAGCCCGAGGTCGTCGTGACGGACCGCGCCAACAATCGCATCCAGTTCCTCGATTTGAACGGCAAGCATTTGCGAACGATGGATGGGTTCGGAATGCCAGCCAATATATCAACCTACGGCGATTTGTTGATGGTTCCGGAATTGCATGCTCGGATCACCCTCTTGGGAGCCAAGAATGAAGTTGTCGCCCACTTGGGGGCGGATGTCGAACGAGTGACGAAAGGCGATTCCATTCGAACCAAACCGGATCAATGGGTAGATGGAAAGTTTGTCCATCCGCACGATGCGTGCTTCGACAACGACGGCAACATCTTGGTCGCCGAATGGGTCGGAACAGGCCGAGTCAGTAAGTTGACTCGCGTCTAACAAACTGCTGCCGAATACTTTCAGTGTGACCGTTCACGAGCTCACCGAGGTGCGTTGGTTAACCGCGTGGCGAGAGCAAATTTGGCGAAGTCTAACTTGGCGTCGAAAAACAATTCTAACCGCCAAATTTGCGGCGGCCCGCGTTTGGGCTGTGAACAGCTAAGCGTCAAGGAAATCCCGCCGATTCACTCGGCGGATTTTTTTGGTTTCTCGCTACATCAGCGGGGTGAGTTCTAGAGGCCGTAGGACCGAGCTTGCTTCAGACACGACTGCAAGTCGGCCGATCGCGGTTCATCTTGGGTACGGACCGTCGCCACTTGGCTTTACGCCAGTGGAACGAGGATTAACCACTACGAAGCTGACTGGCCCAAGGATCAGAGGCCGTAGAACCGACCTTGCTTCGGATAGGTCTGCAAGTAGGCCGATCGGTTTTCGTCTTGGGTACAGACCGCCCGGACTTGCGAGCGTGAATCATCGCGGTCCCGGTGGAGTTGGTTTGCTAAACAAGTCTGTCTCTCGACCGCGTCTTCGCGCGGGGCGTCTTTGCTAACCTCAAAGCTTCCGCTCCGACCGGATAAACCGGTAACGGGGGCGACTCGTGCTCGTGGTCTCTTTCTAACCACAAAGCTTCCGCTCCGACCGGATAAACCGGTTGGGGGCGGTGCCTACGCCAAGTCAATGTGCGCCAGTTGAATTTGATCACCGCTTGTGATTTGCAGGCGAGGGCTGCCGCAGGCCGCACAATGGAAATCATACGCATCGATCGACGATTCCGTATCGCAATCGCCACATCTGCCCCGCAGTGGTACCTCCTGGATCGTCAAGTGTATCTCGCGACCGAACTCGTTCATCAAATCGGCGAAGGCGGACTGAAGACATAGAGCTTCGATGCCGGACAGCGGGCCGATTTCGACCTCACACGCCAGCGCGAGAAGGCCCTGCTGCTCGCGTTCCGTGCGTTCGACTTGACGATAGATCGCTTGCGCGACGGACCTCTCGTGCATGGCTCAAACGGTCTCTTCTAAGAGGACATCGTTTCGAATCAAGCACGCAGCGGCGACCATCCAACTCGGTATGGGGACAAGGTCCACATCCGAGTCCACTTCGATCGCCCACACAACCACCTGCACGGGTAGTTGCCCCAAACGTTCGGCGAGTTGCAGAACCTGCGGCACATCGTAATCGTGGGACGTGACAGTGCGGGCCTGCAGGATTCTCGCATCTGGCCATTCCAGACGATGGACTCGTCCAACTTCCTGAACGACCGGGCATGCATCCAACAAATGCAATCGCTCGCAGCCTTGCATCCAATCCAACAGGTCGGTCGGCACTCGCGCCTGCCGTATGGCCCATGGAGCGGGAAGTTGACCCGCCAATAATTGGGACAAGTCCCAGCCTAGCCGATCATTTCCGTGGGGGCTGCCAATGCCCACCATTAACCAGCGGTTGAATTCGACTCGTCCAAGATCGTGGTCATTCACGTTCGATACGCAGGTTAAGAAAATGAGTGGAACAGCTGATGCAGGGATCGTAGTTTCTGACAAAGCGCTCGCAGCTCAAAGCAATTTCCGCATCGGACTCATCCAAAAGGCTTGGCAAAAACGCTCGTAAATCCTGTTCAACCTGAGCCTGATTCTGCGAGGTTGGAGGAACGATCTTTGCCAATTCGATGCGGCCTTGATCATCAACTTCGTACCGATGATAAATCAAGCCACGCGGCGCTTCGGTGACCGCGCAGCCTGAGCCACGCTTTATCTGGAACGCCGCCCGAGCCTGCTCACGCCCACGATAACTCCGAAGATGATCCAACCCTTCAGCGAACGCGTGAACGACCTCGATCGACCTCGCCAAGATCCCATAGTAGGCGTTGAAACACGGAGTCGGAAAGTCGATCTCGTCAGCGATTCGTTTCGCCGGTTCCGCAAGCTGCTCGCGGTTCAAATTCATGCGCGCTAGGGGACCAACAAAATACGAACTCCCTGACGGAATCCGACGGGATTGCAAGGCCGTCGAATGGGGCACTTGGACCTCCGCGTAGTGTTGCTCGTACGCGGTGTGCGGAATCCGCAAACCATCCGAACAGACAACCTCTCCTTCGATGATTCCATATTCAGACGGATGTTGGATCGCCACATAATCGTACGGTAGCTCGATCGACGGCAAGGGTATCGTGGATACCCACCGGACCGTGTCGATCGCCGCCTCCAATCCCCACTCGAAATCGGCGATCAGGGCTTTCAAATCGGCCGCTTTCGGCAAGCGATAGTAGCCGCCGACCGCAAGATTGACCGGATGGATGGCGCGGCCGCCCAATGTTTCTAGCAGCGTGTTTCCGATTTTTTTGAGTCGCAGTCCGCGCTTGACTTCGTCGGGAAATCTCTCGGCCAACTCAATGCCGCTATCCAAGCCGAAAAAGTCGGGAGCTTGCAGCAAGTGGACATGCAACGCGTGACTTTCAATCCACTCGCCGCAATACATCAGTCGGCGGAGACTGCGGATCTCCGGATGGACCGATACCGAGAACGCCGCTTCCAACGCTTGAACCGCAGTCATCTGATAGGCGATGGGGCAAATCCCGCAAATCCGCGCGGTGATATCCGCCACGTCGGCGAAGGGTCGGCCTCGGAGCAGCGATTCGAACAAACGCGGTGGTTCGTAGATCGCCAACTGCACATCAACGATTTCTCGCGCGCGGAGTTTGATCAACAAAGAACCTTCACCTTCGACTCGCGTCAAGATCGGAACGCGAATGGCACGTGCGGAAGTTTCAGAAGCACTCATGCGGACGGTTCCTCGTGCCGGGCAGGCTGCAAGCTGGAATGGAGCGTCTTGGGAAGTCCAGCCAACTGCCACAGTCGCTGTCCCTCGGTTGCGAATTCGGGAGCATACGCGTTGATCCCGTGCATCAACATGGCGGCTTCCGATTCGTTCACCCGCCCGCTCAACAAGTGATCACTCAATGCAACGGTATTGGGCTGAACGGTCGGGCCGAAACATCCGTAACATCCACGGTCGTACGTGGGACAAATGGCTCCGCACCCAGAGTGGGTTACTGGACCCAAACAGGGTAAATTCTGGGCCACCACGACGCAAACATTGCCGCGCCTTTTGCAGGCTTGGCATACACTCTCGGTCGATGTTCTGGGTCGATGCCCGGCCAGCAACGATGCAATGACCTCCAACAGCTGATGTTTGTCAATCGGACAGCCGCGGAGTTCAAAATCTACTTTGACGTGGGCCGCGATCGGAGTCGACGTCGCCAAGGTTTCGATAAAATCGGGCCGAGCATAAACCGCGCGCATAAAGTCGTCGTGGGAAGCAAAGTTCCGCAGTGCTTGAACCCCGCCGGACGTCGCGCAAGCCCCAATCGTGATCAACAGCTTCGAGTCTTCTCGCAACTTTTTCAATCGATGCCGATCCTCCGGAGTAGTGATGGAACCTTCGACCAAAGTCAAGTCGTACGGACCGGGTTCAAGGCGACTCGAGGCTTCCGCGAAATGAGAAATCTGCACGGCTCGAGCGATCGTCAAAAGCTCATCCTCTAAACTCAGAAGCGACAATTGACAACCGTCGCATGAAGCAAACTTGATCACGGCTAATTTCGGACGAACGGCTATCACAAATCCCTCACCTTCAATAACGAGCGGATCGTATCGTAGCGAAATACGGGGCCATCCTTGCAGACGAACCAAGGTCCCCATTGGCAATGCCCGCACAACCCCGCAGCACATTGCATGTTGCGTTCCATCGACATCCAGATCGATGTTTCAGGAATGCCGCGTCCCAACGCCGACACGGCCGAATAGTGCATCATGATTTCAGGGCCGCAGGTGACTACTTCCGTTTCCGAGGGGCGCACGTTGGACAACCGATCCAACAACAACGGAACCACGCCCACGTTCCCGTCCCATTCGTTTGAAGCTCGATCTACCGTCAGTTCGACCTCGATCCCATGGTCGCGCCATTGCGAGATCTCTTCAGGATAAAGAATCGTATCCGGTGTTCGAGCCCCGTGGAGCAACACGACCCGCCCATATGATTCACGTTGAGCGATCAAAGCGTAAATCATCGGACGAAGCGGAGCCAAGCCCAAGCCGCCCGACATGATGATCACATCGCGACCGCGGCACGCGTCCAACGGCCATGCGGAACCAAATGGACCTCGCACACCCAGTTGATCACCCACTTTAAGTTTTGCGATCGAATCGGTCACTCGACCAACGAACCGAATCGTATGCCAAAAGTCTTCGCCCGAGTTCTCGGGGGGGCCACTGTGACTAATCGCCGATTCCCCGCAACTGGGCAGATACAACATGTTGAATTGGCCCGGTAGAAAACGATACTGCCTCGCGATTTCCGGGTCCCGAAATCGCATCCGAAACGTTGCTACGGAATCAATCTCCGAACGGACTTCCGTCACGATTGCCACGTGAGCCACCCACGGGTGGCACGCGAGCGTCGCAGGGCGTGATTCAGCGTTCATGGTTGGCCCTCCTCCGGCACTGCCGGATCTTCGCAAAGAATCCGAGCCTCTTCAGTCAAATCGATACCCACCGGACACCACGCGATGCAACGTCCACAGCCGACGCAGCCGGATGTCCCAAATTGATCGACCCAGTGAGTCAATTTATGCGTCAACCATTGCCGATACCTGGATCGGGTCTGGTCCCGAACCGGGCCACCGCTGATGTGACTAAAGTCAAAATTGAAACACGAATCCCAATGCCGCTGGCGAATCACTTCCTCGTCGACCAAGTTGGTCACATCATCGACCGAACTACAGAAGCAAGTGGGACAAACCATCGTGCAATTGGCGCAACTAAGACATTTTTCCGCGACCTCATCCCAACGTTTGTGATTCAGGCGATTCTTGAGCGTTGATTGAACGTGCTCGCGGTCCAAGGTTCTCGTTATTTGGTCTACAGCCTGTTGCTGCGCCGCTGCCGCATCCTGTTCGCGTTGGGTCGTCACCGGTACCAGCATCAAGCGATCCGTGAACCTCCGTCCTAATTCCGAGCCGATCTCAACGACAAACCCACCGGTCAATTCCGTCAGCGCCAGGTCAAAACCTTTGTGACATTTTGGACCCGAGTTCATCGAAGTACAAAAGCAAGTGGGAGCCGCCGAAGTGCAGTTGACCGCAATGATCAAAGATTGGCTGCGCCGTCGCTGATATAGTTCATCGGTGAACATCGGCGTCATGAAGACTCGGTCTTGCACTTCCATCGCCGCCAGTTCGCAGGCGCGGACTCCCAAGAACGCGTATTTGTCGTCCGCAGGTTCAACGGGCGACATGTCCCAGCCCTCGTCCGTTTGTTTCGAGCGCATCAAATCGGTTTGCGGGGGAAACAGAAATCGCTTCCAAGAATGGGGGCCGACCACGTAGCCGAACGCTGCCTCGTCAGCGCGTTTTTTCAAGCGATACAATCCCGGCCCTTGCTCATCAGTCCAACCGAGTGGCAAGTCCTCCACTCGTTCCAATGGCGCGTAGACAATCGCACCTTGCTCGATTCTTGGCCCAATAATTTGATAACCGTCCGCGCTCAACAAATCCAAAAACGCCTGGAAGATTGCTCGCGGCAGCCAAACGACTGCCGCGTTGGACTCTTGAGATTCCGTGGCACTGGTCATCGTTGATTCTCTCTGGCAAACAGGTCCAGCATCTGCAAGCGGGTCGCAGTCAGACGTTTGGCCACCCCACCAGCCAACCAAAGCATAAATTCGAACCCGAGCTGTGGCTCCGAAGCGAAGAGACCTCGCAATCGCTGTCCATTGAGCCGCAACAAAGTACTACTCGTCGTGGAAACCGCATCACATGTCATGACGGCGTGTGGATCAGAGTCACGATCGGCACCATCGGACGTGTTCAGGTGTTCATCAGAACCAGTGCTGCCGTTGGTTTGGCCGTACGCACCGATCATCGCCGACCAGGCGAGCAGTTCGCCGGTCCCCACGGTCAGAATCCGCTGCGGCCCCCGCCCAGGAACCGTCATCAAGAGATCCACTTTCCCATCAAGCATGATGTAAAGATCACCGTGCGACTGGCCTTCGCGAAACAAATATTCGCCGACGTGACAGCGAGCCACTTGGGCAATGTTCGTTAGCTTCGCGATATTTTCGGCTGAGATAGCCGTACCGACGGCTTGCCGAATTGCCCCAACAGGTATATCTGAAACCACTTCCGCCATAACGAACTCCGATCGCTTTTGTGGTTGGTCGCCTGATCCCATGTCGATTATAGGCTTTATCACCTTCACGCCAAGATACGATCGGTATAGAAGGGGCGTTTATGGTTCGCGCTGCAGCCATTTAACCCGTGCGATGCGAATGGCATTTTTTTTGCCCTCAATTCGCAGCGAGGGCTCGACTAACTCCAAATGCCTTCGACCACTAGTTTTAGGGCCGTTACAAACGTCATGGCGATGATCAAATATCGAAAGGCTTTTTCTGGGATTCGACTGACGATGGCGATGCCACACAATACGCCGACGAAGATTGCCGGTAGGACCAGCAAATTAGCGGCAAATGACGACCAAGTGATGTTTTTCCAAAAGCCGATTTGCAAAGGCACTTTGAACAGGTTGATCACCAGGAAAAACCACGCGATCGTGCCCATGTAGTTGTTTTTCGGAATCCGGGTCGCCAACATGTACACGGCCATCACTGGTCCGGCGGCATTGCCGATCATGGTGGTGAAGCCTCCTAACCACCCGAATGAGACACCGAGCCACGGTCTTCGACTTACCCATTTGGACAGGTCCACCGACTCTTGCAACAACAGCAAGACGACCGTTCCGATAATGATCCAACCGATCATGTTGGTGAAAACGGCATCCGAAACTTGCATTCCGAGCCACGTCCCGCAAAGAACACCAACGATGGCCGGAGGTAACAACCGCAGCAAGTACTTCCAGTCGGTGTGTTGGTGGTAGTGCCGGACCGCAAATAAATCGGCCAAGCACAAGATCGGCAAGAGCAAGCCCGTCGACAACCGACCCCCAAAGGTGGCCGCCATCAAAGGGACGACCAACATGCTCAATCCCTTGAGACCCGCCTTGGCCATGCCGGACAGGAACGCGGCCGCAACCAAAACCGCCCATTGTTCCAACGTAAATTGATTGAGTATCGATTCCATCTTGGCGGTTGGCTACGCAGTTTCTTCCTCGATGGAGATCGCTCGGTCGGGTTCCGTCGCTATAACTTCCGCTGCATCGCCTGTTTTGGACGCGCGGAACGATCGACCGAACATGGAGTCGCGTCGAATCGTATGGGAACTATCGTGCACCAGGACCCGCGGGCCAAGAATCCGCCGGAGCTCGTCGCTACCGACCGATTCGACGTCCATCAATCGGACCGTAATGTCCTCCAAGTGTTGGCTACGACTTTCGAGAATTTGGCGCGTCAGCTTCATTTCCGCGTCGATGATTCGTTGCACTTCTCGGTCGATTTTCTGCAGCGTGTCTTCGCTCAAAATCCGACCTGCGTCTTGGCTTATTCCCGGCAGGAAGGCACTCCGAGTGCTGCCGCTATAATTGATGCGGCCCAGCGAACTCATGCCAAATTCGGTGACCATTCGATAAGCGAGATCGGTCGCGCGTTCCAAGTCATTCTGCGCACCCGTGGAAACTTCCGGATACACCAATTCCTCGGCCAAGGTACCTGCCAGTAGGATTTTGATTTGACTTTCCAATTCACCTTTGGTCATCAAATAACGATCTTCGTCCGGACGCTGCATCGTATAACCCAAGGCCGCAAACCCGCGCGGGATGATCGAGACCTTATGTACAGGGTCCGTATTCGGCAGGGCATACGCGACCAACGCATGTCCAGCCTCGTGATAGGCGACACGGCGTTTTTCATCCTCGTTCATGACCCGCTTTTTCTTTTCGAGCCCGGCGGTCACACGTTCGATGCCTTCGTAAAATTCATCGATGGTGACAAGATCTTTGCCATTTCGAGCGGCCAACAAGGCGGCTTCATTGACCAGGTTCGCCAGATCAGCACCGACAAATCCGCTGGTCATGGCGGCGATGTGTTTCAAATTGACATCATCCGCCAACTTCACATGCTTCACATGAACGTTGAGGATTTTTTCTCGACCATTGATATCCGGGCGGTCAACCAAAACTTGGCGATCGAATCGACCTGGGCGAAGCAATGCGGCGTCCAGGGTTTCGGGCCTGTTGGTGGCGGCCATGACGATCACGCCCGAATTGGACTCGAACCCGTCCATCTCGACCAACAAGGCATTGAGCGTTTGTTCGCGTTCGTCGTGACTGGGGACGGCCCCGTTGCCGCGAGATTTACCCAGAGCATCAAGTTCGTCAATAAAGATGATGCAGGGGGACTTGGCCACCGCTTGTTGAAACGTGTCTCGCACGCGCGCGGCACCAACACCCACGAACATCTCGACAAAGTCGCTACCGGACAAACTAAAGAACGGAACACCGGCCTCACCCGCAACTGCCTTGGCCAGCAATGTTTTTCCGGTCCCCGGAGGGCCGACCAGCAAGACACCTTTGGGGATGCGGCCGCCGAGTCGTTGGTATTTTTCCGCATTGCTAAGAAAGTCGACAACCTCTTTGACCTCTTCAACGGCCTCATCAATTCCAGCGACACTGCTAAACGAAATCCCATGTTCTTCGCTAGCGTAGAGACGACCTCTGCTTCGGCCGAACTGCATGGGCCCCGAGCCGCCAATCATGCGGCTGTAGAAGAAGAACAGCAACGCGGCGACCACCGCGACCGTCACCAACGTTGGGCCGTAGCGATCGAAGAAGCTCCGCCCAACTATATCGAATTGAAATCCCCGCTCCGTCACATCGCGGACAAATTGGCTATAGGCGACATCGCCATCGGGCGGTGTCGAGGAAAAGTATTTTTCACTGCGCGGCTTTTTCGAATTCTGGTCCTGATCCAGATACTCGACGGTGACTTTGCCGCGAACTTCTGCCTGATTGATTTGTTGGATTCGCAGATCGGACAGCCGAACTTTGGTTTTCGCGGTTAGATCTCCCGCGATAATCTCACCCGACTCTTCGGGAGTCGTCACCACCTGTCCATCACTATCCAACCGAGTGACTTGGACCAATCGCCGCAAGTCGCTGGTGCGAATATTGACGCTGTTCGCGTTGTCGTACAGCGAGTACGCAATGGCGACGACTAAAACCGCAATCGCCATGAACAACCACGGCCGAGGACGGTTGAAGGTGCTTTCGCGGTCTTTTGGACTAGAGCCGGACGGTTTGGGCCGTTGCGAGTCACCGGTGGAATTGCGAGGAGGCTTTTGGTCCGATGAATCGGGCGATTGCTTCGACATGGCGTTCTTTAGAGTGAGTGTTCTTTTGAAAACATGGCCGCCGTACTGACCAAGTCCCAGTCCAATGGTCAAGCACTTTCTACCCCGATCCTTCGCAGCCGGCCCCCGAGACCGTACCCCTATGCTACGAACGAACGATGCGACCGGCAAGCAGCGATACTTGGCGGATTGCCGGTTGGCCAAGGGTGCGGAACGGATCTGCCGATGAATCCGGCCATGCCGATTACGAATGCGTGAAGATTTGCTACAATACTCAGGTTTTCGACCAAGGACCGAGGAGTTTGAGCTTGTTGCGGCAAGAATTAGGACACGTGGCGACCGGGGAACAGAGCGGTCTTCTGCCCCGATGGCTACGGCCTCCGATTCCTCTGAATCATTCCAAGCGGATCGCCATTTTAGGCGCCACTGGCAGCATTGGCCAAAGTACTTTGGCGGTTCTGCGACATGCCAGTCAAGCGACCGACTCGGCCCTCGCCGAAAATGGGCGTTTTCGGTTGTTTGGGATCAGTGGGCATGAGAATCTAGCGGATTTGGCTGCGGCCGCTCGAGAATTTCAGCCGGATTTCGTCGTTTGCTCGAATCCTGAATCCAACTCGCACTGGTCGGAGTCCTGTCCCGAATTCAGCGGGCGATTTGAGACGGGAGCCGATGCGTTGGTAGCTTTAGCTTCGCACCCTCATGTCGACGTTGTTGTGGCCGCGATTGTCGGTCGCGCTGGACTCGAAAGCACCATGGCGGCCATTGAATCGGGGAAGCTGGTTGCGTTGGCCAACAAAGAGACGTTGGTCGTCGCGGGACACTTGGCAACGGACTTGGCGACGAAGACGGACGCGAGAATCCTGCCGGTCGATAGTGAACACAGTGCCATCTTCCAGTGCTTGCACAGCGGATGCGGGCGGGAGATTCGCCGAGTGATCCTTACCGCCTCGGGCGGTCCGTTTCGGACGTGGACCGCCGAGCAACAGCGGAACGTCACGCCCGAGCAAGCGAGGGCTCATCCAACTTGGAAAATGGGCGCCAAGATTTCGATCGATTCGGCCACCATGATGAACAAGGCCCTCGAGTTGATCGAGGCCAAGTGGCTTTTTGGCTTGGAACCCGAGCAATTGGAAGTGGTGGTACATCCCGAATCAATCGTGCATTCGATGGTTGAGTTCGTCGACGGCAGTATTCTGGCTCAATGCAGCCCGCCGGACATGAAATTACCGATTCAAGCCGCATTGGACTATCCGAATCGTTTCGATAGTCCGGCCAGCCGCTTGGATTTTAGCAGCTCGTTTGGGCTGAATTTTGAGCCTCCCGATATGGACCGCTTTCCTGCTTTGTTGGTAGGCTTAGAGGTCGCGAGTCGGGGCGGGTCGTGCGGAGTTGTCCTGAATGCCGCCAATGAAGTCGCCGTCCAGGCCTTTTTAGAACGGCGAATTCGCTTTTCGGAAATCGTCCCGGTTTGCCGGAAAGTGCTTGATTCACATCCTTTTGAACCTTATCCCGACCTGAAGTCCATTCTTGAATTGGACTGCTGGGCTCGGCTGGAGAGTTGTCAGTGCATTTCGAGCTATTAGCTGCTATTGGTTTGCCAAGCGTCAATTTCTTGTGGTCGATCTTCCAAATGGTCATTGGGATCGGGTTGGTTATTTTTGTCCATGAAATGGGACATTTCTTGGCAGCCAAAGCTTGCGGGGTCAAATGCGAGAAGTTTTACGTTGGGTTCGATGCCTTCGATATCAATCTAGGCGTCATCAAGATCCCGAGTCGCTTGGTTTATTTCCAATGGGGCGAGACCGAATACGGGATCGGCATTCTTCCTTTGGGTGGCTACGTCAAAATGTTGGGGCAACACGACAATCCCGTCGAGGCCGTTGCCGACCCTCACGCGGCGAACGAGTCGATCAAGTTGTCGCTGGATGGACCGCGTGTTGATGCTCAGCCAAACGCGCAACCGGCCATTGATCCTCGGTCATTTCAGGCCAAAACGGTGCCCCAGCGAATGTTGATCATGTCCGCCGGTGTGATCATGAACTTGGTCTTCGCCGTCGTGTTTGCCTCGTTTGCGTTCCAATTCGGCGTGAGTTATCAACCCGCGTTGGTCGGCGACACTGTGGCAGGGTCCCCGGCTTGGGAGAACAACCTCTCCGGGACCCGAATTTTGGAGATCAATGGGACCAATACTCAGGATCGCTATTTTCCATTTGAAGAAGTCGCGCAAACGATCATGGTCGGCGGCGTTCAGCAAAACGTCATGCTCGAAATCAAACGACCGGAAAGCGAATCGCAGACAGAACGACTTTCGATCAAGCCTGTTGTGGGATTGGTGAAATTAAAGGGATTTAGTCCACCGACAATTGGGATCAGCCCCATGCAGTCCGCTCGCTTGGGTGCCGAACGACCCACCGTCCCTGGACAACCGGCAGACGTCGCCGGTTTTTTACCGAACGATCTAATCGTGAAAATCAACGGGAAGGAAATCAACAACCGAGTCGAACTGAGCCGTGAACTGTATCAATATTGGGATCAGACGGTGACTTTCACCGTACTCCGTAACACTCAGGGCATCCACTTCAGCTATCAAGATTACAAGAGATCAGGAGCGGGTGACGGTACGCTTGTCGAACTGACCGTGAAGCCAAATCCATTGCGACAGCTTGGAATGGTCCTGAAATACGGCCCGATTTTAGCGGTACAAATTGGATCGCCGGCTCACCAACAAGGCGTGAAAGCGGGTGACTTCATTCTGAAAATGGACGGCCAAGACTTTGATCCTTTGTTGGCGCCACAATATTTGCGCAAAATGGCTCGCGAAGATAAGCCTGTCGAGTTCTTGCTGAAGCGGGGTGAGGGAGACGCCGCCGAACAAGTGACGTTGATCGTGACGCCTCGCTTCTCGCCTAGTGTCAGTTCTTTGGCCGACAACATGCCTGTCGCTGTCGAAGAGATCGGTGTCGCGATGTTGGTCGAATCGGTCGTGGAGCGGGTCGTCGAAAATGGTCCGGCGGCCGTCCAAGGAATCCAAGCTGGCGACCAGATTATCTCGGCGACTCTGGATTTTCGCGATGAACAGTATCGCAAACAGTACTTGGAACGCGGCGAAATAAAAGCCATCGCGGGCGACGATTTGGTCAATAATTGGCCGCAGTTGAACGAAGCAATGCAGTCGGCGTACCCGTCGGCCTTTTTCAAGTTGACGATTCGGCGCGCCGGTCAAGAAATCGAGAAAGAAATCGAGCCCGTCGCGTCGACACAGCACTTTTCAGAGAAACGGGGAATCCAGCTACAGCTCATGAAGGACATGTATGTCGCCGAGGACTTTGCCGATGCTGTTCGTTGCGGTTGGAACCAAGTTCAGTACGACTCTGGCAAAATCCTGCGGATTCTACGGCAAATGGTCACTGGAAATATACCGTTAACGGCCATTGGTGGCGTTGGTACGATTGCGGTCGGTGCGACCTCTGAAGCCATGTCCGGCACGACTCGATTGCTGATGTTCCTTACGCTGCTGAGCGTCAATTTGGCGATTCTGAACTTTCTGCCGATCCCGATCCTGGACGGCGGACATATGGTTTTCTTGGCTTGGGAGGGTGTGACCGGACAACCGCCAAACGAAAGAATCCAAGAGGGCCTGACCATGGTGGGCGCTCTTTTGCTCTTGGCGTTGATCGTTTTCGCGTTGGGGATGGACGCGTGGCGAATTTCCGGCTTGCTGTGATGGCCCGCGTAAACTGCTGATATTTCAGGGGTTACGTGGGATTCGGCGAAATCCACGGACCGAGGCCAACCCGCGATTTTATCAGTGGTCAAGCGTTCACTTTTCGCGTATCCTGGTGACGCAGCGGCAACGAATCGATGCGTTGCTGACAGGCTTGGCATCATCCTGGTAGGAGAAATAACATGGCTCAAGGGCCAATTTCCGATATTGAAGCGATCAGCGGGCCGGCTCCGGAAGTTGAACTGGAAGCTCGCTCGGTGCGTCGGGGCGTGCCCGAAGGCTTGTGGATTCGCTGCCCCAGCTGCAAGGCGGCGATCTTTCGGAAAGAAGCCGAAAAACGGCTCGGGGTCTGTCCCGAATGCGACCACCACTTCTACGTTTCCGCGAAGTCTCGGATCGAACAAGTGCTCGACACTGGCACTTTCGAAGAATGGGACCCGGACCTTTTGGCCGCTGATCCGTTGAATTTCAAGGACAAGAAGCCGTACCGCGAACGTTTGGTTACCGAGCGAAAACTGACCGGCCTCAAGGACGCCGTCTTGACCGGCTGCGGAATGGTGCGGGCTCGACGAGTGGCGATCGCCGTCACCGATTCGGCGTTCATCATGGGCAGCATGGGTTCGGTGGTCGGCGAAAAACTGACTCGATTGACCGAACGAGCGACCGAACAGAAACTGCCATTGATTATCATTTCCGCGTCCGGCGGTGGGGCTCGGATGCACGAAGGAATTTTGTCACTCATGCAGATGGCCAAAGTATCGGCCGCATTGGCACGCTACCATCTGGCTGGCGGTTTGTACATTTCCGTGTTGACCAATCCGACGATGGGTGGGGTCGCCGCCAGCTTCGCGTCACTGGGTGATGTGACTTTCGCTGAGCCGAAGGCCTTGATCGGTTTTGCAGGTCCCCGAACGATCAAAGCCACAATTCGTATTGAACTGCCGGACGAATTTCAAACCAGCGAGTTCCTGTTGCAACACGGCTATATCGACCGGATTGTTCACCGCGCTCGACTCAAGGCCGAGCTCGCTCGGACCATCGATTATTGTGTGGGGTGGTAGTCTGGTTGGCGGAATCGGCGGGATTTCCTTGACGCATAGTGATGAATCATCGCCCCACGGACATGAGGTGCAGCAAGTCAGCGCTGGCGGTACCCGGCCGCAACCGAGTTTATCTCGGTGGAGCCCAGGATTCACCACTACGACGCACACGGGAGCCGCAGTGGAAAGCGGTCGAGGGACAGACTTATTTTGCAAACGAAATCATCCGAGACCGCAACGGTTTACGCCCGCAAGCTCGGGTGGTCCGAACCCATAATCAAAATCGATTGGCCTACTTGCGGTCGTGTCTGAAGCAAGCTCGGTCCTACGGCCTTTAAAACCTGCCCTGCTGATGTAGCGAGAAACCGAAAAAATCCGCCGAGTAAAATCGGCGGGATTTCCGTTACGCTTAGTGATGAATCGTTGTTCTAGCAGTTCGTTGGGATGTGAACAATTACTTCTTTGTTTGTGGCAGCAAACCTTGGCGGATAAGCAGTCGCGTCCCAACGTGCTCCATGTAACGAGACAAGTAGTGATTGTCTAAACTATTCCCGTCGACCAGATAAGTCTCGCTATGGACGCCCGTACGAATCCGCTTGTCATGAAGTCCAATCGGATGCTGATGCGTGATGCGCTGGTAAACCTTCAAGGCCCGGTCTTCAGGATTGTTGATCAAGGTCAGGCGGTTGACGCAGGCGGGAAGACAAATTCCTGCGTCGGCAGTGTTGAACCAACAGGTCGGCACGGCGGCCGCTACCATCACAACGTCCAATTGCGGTCTGCGGCAAACCAAGTCTGTTGATTCCTCTGATTCCAGGTTGTTCAGGCTTGCGGCCGTTCGAACACCCAACGAAGTTGCCAAAACCTGGGCCCCTAAACTATAGGCGAACACACTCATGGAAGGTTGCTCGACTCCATGAAAGAACTCGGCCAAATACGTACCTTGATCGATGGCTCTTTGCTTCTTGACCGTCAAGTCCATTCGCGGTCCGGGGATCGGATCACTGTTCCACGCCCAAATGATCCACCGAATCGGGGAAGCAGGCTCAACCGCACAGGCTTGGGTTTCCGGGGTCGATACTATTTTTTCGTATGTTTCGACCCCGCGCAAGTTGGCCCACTGCAGATCCGTTCGGTTCCCGTGAATAAACAGCAGGTTCAGCCGGGATTGATCCGCATTGATGTTCTGCAGCAGCTGTTCCGAGGAGCTGGACGACCAAGTGCCTTCCGCCCAACGGGCCACTTCAGCCTGGTGGAACGTGGATCCTGCGGCTACTGAAGATCTTTGACAAAGTTGTCGAGTGCTAATCAACCAAATTTCATCCTCGGGGCGGACCAAGCCCGTCAACTGGCTTTGCGCTTTCGCAAAGCGATGCGAATCGCCAATTCGTTTCGAAGAACTGTTTTCGGAGAACCCTGGAAGCGAACCGTAACCGCTGACAAGTTGGGCCGATACGGGCTGGGTCGCCACCATCAAATTACAGAAGAAACCTAAAAAAGCGAAAAACCTCGGCAACCACCCCGAATTCGCTGCAACAGACTTTGCCCTTCCAACAGCTTCCGCCTTCATGAGATTTCGGATTTCAACGATGAATTGGTGCATGGGCCAGACGACATCCCAAACGAAAAGGTAGCGCGACGTCTCCATTAACGGCTTTTCCATTGACGGTTTTGGAACCTCTTGTCGAATTTACGGACATTGACGAATGTCGGTAGAGCAACAGGCTAAATGTCCCTGTCCAAAACTCCAATCGAAACGATCAACGGGACTTTTCCGATTAGAACGGTGGCGAAAAAGAAACATGTTGCAAATTTTCAACATTTCAAGTTCATGCGGCGGAATCAAGTTGTATCTTTCGTCGTCCTGGTCGAGCATGACAGCCAAACTCGATCAGAAGTACGAAAGGCGTGGTCCAACGGACCTAAAGGAGAGACAATGAAACGAGTACTTTTGTTAATTAGTTTGACCGTGGCACTTCTGCTGCATACCGGTTGTTCAAATGGCCCATTGGCCCGCATGATGCGCGGTGGCGAATGCAGCAATTGCAATACGTACCCCGCTGAAACCTATCCAAGTGCCTATGAGACAAGCGGCTGCCAGAATTGCGGTCCGCAAGGCATGTCGCCGACCATCGGCGGAGCATCAGGCGTCAACGCTCCGTTTACTGGACAACCCGGTTACATCGGGACGTTGCCGGGTCCAGGTTAATTTATCAGACGACAAAGTCCGAACGGCAAGCGGCGCTACACTTGATCCTGAGGTGAACGCCACCTCGCGAACCATTTGGACATTCGGGGCAAAATCGATTCCCTTCCGGCGGAGCGGGTCGTGCGATTTCCTGATTGCATGGCCCGCTCTTTTTGGTTTCTTCTCACGCCGACCAAGCAGCCATTATCGGTCTAGTTTTCGTTCGCTGGCGACCCGTACGGTTTGCGTAAAAGCCTGTTTCTGTTGATAAAGTTCGCGGCGATTCTTGATGCCGGTGTGGTCGGGATTCAACAACAGAGCCTGCGAGAGACTATCGACCGCTTGTTCATACGAACCGGCCGCCGCTTGGGCAGCTGCCAATGTGTCCCATTGTTCGGCGGTCACTTTCTTTGCGGCCGACATCGAACGTTTGGCGACGGCGATTGCGGCCTCCGGTCGGTTCCACTGCGGATCAGGACACGTGGCGTACAACCACGCCAAACGACGGTAGAGTCCCGAGTGCTGTTCCAGTTCCAAGCCGCGCAGGTACGTTCGATCAGCTTTCTCCCATTCGCCTTGTGATTGATACGCATCGCCAAGATTTGCCAACAACCAAGCCTCATTCGATCGTTGCTCGACCAGTCCCTCCAAGATGCCAATGGCATCCGCTCCGCGGCCGTCCGCGATCATGCATAGGGCTTGCCCGTTGAGCGCTTGAACATCATTGGGCGAGGTCACTAATACTTTGCCATAGTTATCAATCGCCTCGGCATAACGGCCTTGTTGAAACTCGATTTCGGCCAGATTGAAGTACGCGTGGGTTTGCCCCGGTCGAGCCGCGATCGATTTTCGGAACGCCTGTGCCGCTGCGTCCCATTGCCGACGCTTCCCGAGCACAATGCCGCGATTGGCGTGAGCTTTCCATTGCGACGGATTCATCGCAACCGCGCGATCAAAATCGCTCAAAGCTTGGTCGAAGGCTTGGTCCAACGGAACCTGGTTGCCCAACATCGCAAATTCGAACCCAATTTCCATTCGCAATTCTCCTCTGCGATTTAGGGCAAAGGCGGCGAGCGTTTTTAGATATTCTTCGTAGTTTGTCAGATACTGATAGGTCGCGAGATCGCGTTCAATCGCTTCAACGACCGCTGTGAATTCTTTCGCGGACTTGGCTGTTTGATTCTGCTGCAAGAACGACTCGCAACGTTCCTTCTGCCGCTCCGGTTCCAATACTTGCCGTTCGTCGTTCAAAGGTGAGGTCGGTGGAACCGTCGATACCTCGGCCGCTGAACCTCGGCTTTCCTGTTCAACGGCTTGACCCCAACCAACACTGGTCATCGACCAAGTTATTGCTGCGCCGTAGCAGAATCTGGCCGCAGCTAGCCGCCATCCTGTGATACCATCCATGGTCGTCATCGGTTTGTCCTTGAGTTAGCAATGCATCGTTATTCTTGAGGATTTATGACGGCAACTCGGGTTGCGGAACCGTCATGGAATACGGGTCGAGAGCTCTATTCAGCACATCGTCTGGTAGAATTTGTTTCTCTTCACACAATTCCCGAATGGTCTTGCCCGAAGCAAAGGCTTCTTTGGCCAGTTTCGAGGCCATGTCGTAGCCAATCAGCGGATTCAAGCTGGTGACCATCGAAAGACTCTGCTCGACCGCAGCTTCGCATTGAGCGGTGTTCGCCTCCAACCCGTCCGCGCAGAACTCGATGAAGGCGTCGATCCCATTGCTCAAGAGATGGATGCTCTCCAGAGTGGTTTGCCCCATGACCGGCATCATGATATTCAGTTGGAATTGCCCACCGGTCGCACCCGAGAGCGAAATCACGGTATCGTTGCCAATCACGCGAGCGGTCAGCTGCATCATGCTTTCGCACAAGACCGGGTTGACCTTGCCCGGCATGTTCGAACTCCCCGGCTGACGGCTCGGCAAAATGACTTCGAAGAACCCACACCGAGGCCCGCTGCCTAACCAACGAATGTTATTCGTGACATTAAAGAGCGTGGTCGCTACCGCTTTCAATTGCCCATGGCATTCAACCAATCCATCCCGGTTGGCGTTGGCCTCAAAATGGTCGACCGCTTCGACAAAGGCGATCCCGGTTTGCCGACCGATCTCGGCCGCCACACGACGCCCGAATTCAGGATGACTGTTGATGCCCGAACCGACAGCCGTGCCGCCTACCGGCAGTTCCAATATCGCTTGCAAGGCTCGTTCCGCACGACCCATTGCCAATTCGATTTGCCGCGCGAATCCTCCAAACTCTTGACCCAACGTCAGCGGGGTGGCGTCCATCAAATGGGTCCGACCAATCTTGATAATCTTCTCCCATTGCTTTGCCTTTGAAGCCAACACTTCGTGGAATCTTTGGAGTGCTGGCAACAGGCGGTTTTTGATCTCACAGCCGACGGCCACATGAATCGCCGTCGGGAATGTGTCGTTGGTGCTTTGGCACATGTTGACGTGATCGTTCGGGTGAATTTGCTTCTTCTCGCTGAAGCGGTCCCCTCCGATCAATTCGATAGCGCGATTTGCGATCACTTCGTTGCAGTTCATATTGCTTGATGTCCCGGACCCGGTCTGGAACACATCGATCGGAAATTGATCGTCGAACTTGCCGTCGGCAACCTCGCGAGCGGCATCCAGCAGGGCCTGGATTCGGACCGCGTCCAACGGATTCTTGGTGGCTTTCCCGAGCCATCCGATATCACGATTGGCGACCCCACAGGCGTATTTGACCCACCCCATCGCTCGAATAAGAGCGGGCGGCAAACGCCATCCCGAGATCGGGAAATTCTCCACCGCCCGCACGGTCTGTGCCCCGTAGTACGCGTTCTTGGGAACCTGGACTTCGCCCATCGAGTCCATTTCAATCCGAGTCTCCAAGCGGGTCTGGCAAGCTTCTGCTGTCGTTTTTGTCATAGGTTGTTGTTGCGAAATGGGTGGCCTCAAGCGACAATTCCGTCGCATTCGGATTTAGTTATACCCCGAGTCGTCCTTTCTTCCAACGGCGAATCCACGACCCGAAAATCGGTCCGGGAACGACACCGCACGCCCGGAACTATTTGAGTCCGGTTTCCCCGGAAAACATGAATACGAGAAATGACGTTTACCGGTCAAAAATCGCATATTTCCGGATTTTTCTATCATCTCCCTCGAAGAGTCCAATTCAATCGCCCAACAGCGGTTCGTACGCAATCCGTTGACTCGCCACCACATTATTGAACACCCGCACATGCCTAAAAAAATCCACCCAAACGGCAAGATTACGACTTGCCTATTGACTTAATTTAAGACCGTCGCAGCGACAGTAGGTCGATTTATCCAAGGTAGATGTGTTACTGGAAACAGTGGCGACATCCTCGCACCAAGGTAAAGAACCTGGTGGCGCTGGGCGTGAGTCTTGACTTGGCGATCAAACACGCGGTCAGTCGCAAGAAGTATTGGCGGATGTCACGGACACCGGCTTTACGTTATGCGATGCCTAA
>JAUXWY010000342.1 GCA_030681235.1 Pirellulaceae bacterium
CGGCGGGGAGCTGAAAAGAGCGTTTTCATAGCTACCCGCCGGCTGAAGCCGGTACACCAGCGCTTGCTAAATCGATCTCGATACGTGTTCTCGGGTTTTCCAATGCCGGACTCGCCCAAATCGGGAATTTGATTCACACCCCGCCGGCTGAAGCCGGTACACCAGCGCTTGCTAAACCGCATTCGTTACGAATCCTCGAATCTTGCTGAGAGCCACCGGATCGGAACAGACAACAACCGCCGCAGAAAACTCTGCGGCGGTTGTTTTGTTGGCTGGGTTCATCATCTGGTGGGGCTTAGAGTCTC
This sequence comes from Pirellulaceae bacterium, assembly GCA_030681235.1. Taxonomy (GTDB): domain Bacteria; phylum Planctomycetota; class Planctomycetia; order Pirellulales; family Pirellulaceae; genus M30B19. The sequence continues at coordinate 306 of JAUXWY010000342.1, forward strand.
ACGAAGATGTTGGTGTTATCGGCCACGATCAGTTGGAATTGGTTCGGGTTGTCGAACTTGATTTCAGCAGACAACTTGTCGCCGTTACTGTCTTCCATGATCAGCGTGTTGCCATCCAACTTGAATTTTCCTTTCGTGACGTTTGAGCCGACGATCAACTCGAAGTGATTCGAGGGCTGGAGTTTCAGCGTCATCCCGCTGCCTTCGGATTCCCACTGGCCGATGTGCTTGGGTTCATCGGTGTCCCACTTTTCTGGGTTCCATAAGTTTTCGCATTTCGCAGCAAAGTCACCCATGACGATCAGGTGGTCGATGTAGAATTGGGTTGAGATCTTCCCGTGAACTTGGATGCAGCCATGCACCGTGATCATTCGAGTCTCTTCGTTGACCGAGAAGAAGAAGTCTCCTCCCTCGCCCGAAGCGGCTAGTAGCTTGATCATGCGTTCGGCCACCTTCTCGGCAGGGACATCCTCTGGGATCGGAGCCAAGCGATAAGCGTTCCAAATGAAGTTTCCTTCGGGTGATCGTGTGGCGATGGTCGGCAGGATGAAGCCCGCATGTTTGACTTCGAAGACGAAAACCCGGTCTGAGACCTCGCGGAAATTTTCCTTCGGAACCGAATTCAATATGGTCTTGAATTCGTCCAAAGTCGTGAGCGAAGATTCTACAGTCGGGGCTCGGCCGGACAGGGCCTTGAAGCCGTCGAAGGCAAAAACTTGATTGGCCGACAAAACGCCAAGGATCAGGGCCAAGGTCAGGGTCAGGTGCTTGCGTAACATGTGAGGGTCTCCAGAAATTTTTGGGGGGCGGATTTTGTTTTTTGTGTCGGACGATTCCAACCACGCAACCAATACTGGGAGCTAGGCGTCTTGTGACGGAGGAATAAAAAAAACGTCACCGTTCACGAGCGGAACGAGCGGCGTTGGTTAACCGCGTGGCCAGAGAAAATTTGGCGAATTCCAACTTGGCGCCAAAAAACAGTTCTAATCGCCAAATTTGCGGCGGCCCGCGTTTTGGCTGTGAACGGTTGCAATAAATCTGCCCCACGCAGGATTTTGGGAGATTCTGACGCAGGAGAGGGCCGGTTTTATAGCTCGATAAACGCCGATGTTTCGGGTATACTTGTCGCAGGCGATCCCGCCCCTACCCGCCCAAAAGCCAAGGCCAAAATTCCTTGGTCGAGGGAGGCGAAGGGGCCCGGACTAACACGACGAGGAGAATGGCACTGATGGTCAAGCCTGCGAATTTCTGCGGTCGAACTCGGCGCGAGTTTATTTGGCAATCGGGAGCCGGGTTCGCGGGTGCGGCGTTGGCCGGGATCTTGGAACCTGGCTGGGCTCGTGGTGCCGACGACGAGACCAAGTCAAGCAACCCATTGGCACCCAAAGAGCCTCATTTCCCAGGCAAAGCCCAATCGGTTATTTTCTTGTACATGTACGGTGGCCCGAGCCACATCGATACGTTCGACTACAAACCGAACATGGTCGGCATGGACGGCAAAACCATTCAAGTGAAGACCTTCGGACGCGGCGGGCACCGCAATGAAGGGCGGATCGTCGAGCCGAAGTGGAAGTTCCACCCATACGGTCAATGTGGCAAGTGGGTTTCGGATCTGTTTCCCAACTTGGCAAATCACGTTGACGACATCGCGTTTATCCACAGCATGACAGCCGATTCGCCCATCCACGGTTCGGCGATGTTGCAGATGAACACCGGCAAGATCCAGTCCGGCAGTCCATGCCTGGGAGCTTGGGTCAACTACGGCTTGGGGACGGTCAACGAGAACTTGCCCGGCTTTGTCGTCATGTTGGACCATTCGGGTGGTCCGATTTCGGGCCCCAAGAACTGGACGACGGGTTACATGCCCGCGACCTACCAAGGAACCGTTGTGCGCAGCGAGGGTTCGCCGATCTTGGACTTGCGCCGACCCTTGGACATGAGCGATGAAACGCAGCGCGACTTGATCGACACGCTCCAGTATTACAATCACCAACACTTGTCGGCCAACGCGAACCATTCGGATTTGGCGGCTCGGATCGCCAGTTACGAATTGGCCTATCGCATGCAGAGCACTGCGCCTGAGGCCGTCGATATTGACGATGAAACGGAGGATACGTTTCAGCTCTACGGTTTGGATCGCAAAGAAACGCGGTACTTTGGACGGCAGTGTCTGATGGCGCGGCGATTGGTCGAACGAGGCGTTCGCTTTATTCAGATTTACTCGGGTGGTGCGCATAATGACTCGAATTGGGACGCGCATGGTGACTTGGTCACGAATCACACTTTGCACGCCGGCGCCACGGACCTGCCTATTTCCGGTTTGTTGAAAGACCTAAAGCAACGCGGTTTATTGGACTCGACGTTGATTGTTTGGGGCGGCGAGTTTGGAAGACAGCCAACGGCCGAGTACGCCGAAGGAACAGGTCGTGACCATAATGCGTACGGATTCACCATGTGGATGGCCGGCGGCGGGATCAAGGGCGGTGTGTCGGTGGGAACAACGGATGAACTAGGCGCCGCGGCGGTCGAGAATCGCTTTCACGTCAAGCACATTCACGGGACAATCTTGCATCAAATGGGTCTGGATCCGAATCGGCTCAGTTACTTCTACAATGGCCTGGACCAAAAACTCGTTGGTGTCGAAGGTGTCGAGCCCATCCATCAGTTGATCGGTTAAGTTGTGTTCATCGCTGTGGATGTTGGGAATAGCCATGTGAGTTTTTCGGCTCGCACGGGCGAAGGTTTGCATACGGTCGCGGTGGCTTGGTCGGCTGATTCGCGAACGTTTCTCTTGCCAGATCGATCGGCGCCGGTCGACGTGTGGGAGTATTTGCAGCAGACGCTCTTCGGGATATTTCTGGCGGAGCCGCCGTCGAAACCCGGGTCGGATTCGCAACGTTGCCCGAGGCTGTCGTGGTGGGTCGCCAGTGTGAATCCGCCGGCAACCGAGCAATGGCGCGAGGTGTTGCAACATCACCGGCCACACGACCATTTGCGAGTGATTGATCCGTCCGAGATTCCGCTGCCCGATGATCTGCAAAACCGCCGCCAGACGGGCGTGGATCGATTGTTGGCCGCTTGGTACGTTTCACGCCATTTGCCGGCGATTCAAACTGCTGGGGCATCTGCTCCGCGTGGCGTGATTGTGGTGGACGCGGGATCGGCCGTGACCGTGGACTGGGTCGATTCGGCCGGCGTGTTTCGCGGCGGAATGATTTATCCGGGGTTTCGACTCGCAGCCAATTCTTTGCATCGCGATACGGCCGCCCTGCCCTTGCTAACCGAGATCGCGACGACAACACCGCCGCCAGCCGCAGGGCGAAATACCGCTGAGGCAATCGAAGCGGGATTGTTTTGGAGCCAGTGGGGTGGTTTATGCGGGGCGGTGGAGTCGCTTCAACGATTTGCGAGTGCCAACGAGAAAGCACCTGGTGCTCAGGTTTCAGACCCGCTGCGACCACGCGTGGTGGTAACGGGCGGCGGGATCCGTTCTTTTCGCTCGTTGTTGCCGCCCCAATGGCACTGGGAACCGCAACTCATGCCGCAAGCGATTTTGAAGTTGGCCGCGGTCACTTCGCCGGAGGCATGCGGTGGCACGAGTTAACGAACCGAGATCCCATGGCTCTCGATCCACCGTGCGTCGTTTGACGGGCTCGCAACCGGCGGCGATTGCCGTTTTTGAATTGCATGGGCAACTGGCCATGGAGGTTGCTGCCGCTCATCTCAAGCTACGCAACCGACGGCCCCTGTCGGAGCAGCCGTGGCAGAAGGTGGCCTTTGGCTATTGGAAACATGCTGGACCGCCATCGAGCCCCGACGGAGCGTCTGCCACCGAAGACGTCGTGTTCTGCCGCACCGGGGCGGAGATCGCGGAACTGCATACTCACGGCAGCCCGGCGGTTGCCGAGTCGATATTTTCTGCGTTCCGCAACCACGGCGTCATCGTCGTTGATGCGAATGGTGATGAAGATTCGAGTCCTGCGGAAACCCGTCTGTCACTGCCAATGGTTTTACAACTCTTGGAACCCGCGTGGTGGGAACCCGGACGGCAACCACTGAGCGGCGTCGTGACTCCAACGCGGTGGCAAGGATTGGTCGAGCAATTGACGGCCGCCGATTTCCCGACAAGCTCGCGCGATTTGTGTGGGTTGCAAAGTCTCGCTTACACCCATTTGGGCAAGGCCCAGGCCAGTGAGGTGGGCCGTTTGCTCTGGGCTCAGCTTCGGGGCGCCTGGTTGCTGAGACTTGAATCGACGGCCCGCAAGGTCGTCGCGCGATCCGCGTCTGCATTGACGGACTTGGATCAGTTGCTTGCCACATGGTCGTATGGAAAATTCTTGAGTCGCGAAATTCAAGTGCTGATAACGGGGGCTCCCAATGTTGGGAAGAGCAGCCTGATCAATGCTCTGTTGGGCTATCAACGGAATGTGGTTTCGGACAGGCCTGGGACAACTCGCGACTTGGTCGGACAGACCACTGCGATCGCGGGTTGGCAATTTCGGCTGATCGATTCGGCGGGTTTGCGGCACAGCGACGATGCATTGGAGGAACAAGGCATTCGGCGGGCCACGGAGGCCGCACGGAAAGCGGACCTTGTCATTGCGGTGAGATCCGTTGACCATCCCGAGTCGACCTTCGCCATTCCGACGGAAAACGTGCCCGTTATTTCGGTTCTTAACAAGGTGGACTTGTTGGATGCGACCGCGTTGCACTCCGGCGCCAAAGCTGTTCCCGTCGGTGGTGTTCAGGCGGTCTCAACCAAGACCGGACAGGGTTTGTTGGAGCTGATCCACCGGATCGTGAAAGTCGTGTTGCCCGAACAGGCGAGTTCCGTTCTGTTGAACAGTCGAGTCCCGCCAGCAATCGTTTTTGCGCCCGAAATCTGGCAAAGTTTGCAGGAATGGCGGGAACGATTGTCGCAGCTTGAACTTCCGAGCAAGTCGGAGTCCTGAGCAGCACACGATGCGAGAGAGTAACCCATGCCCAGTTTAGAGAATCGTCCGATCATCGAAGTGGCCGTCGCCGACGTCGACGATGCGGTGGCTGCCCAGAAATGTGGAGCCGATCGATTGGAGCTGAACAGTGCGATGCCGCTTGGAGGGCTCACGCCTTCTATAGGACTGGTCCGAGAAGTATTGGCGGCGGTCCAAATCCCGGTGGTGGTGATGGTACGTCCCCGCCCGGGCGGTTTTTGTTACTCCCCGAGTCAATTCAAAACGGCTTTGCTTGACGCTGAAACAATCCTGGCTGCCGGGGCGGCGGGAATCGTTTGGGGCGCGTTGGATCCCGATCGGAACGTCGATCAACCGCGAGTAGCCGCAATGAAAGCACTCGTGGCCGGCAAGGAACTTGTGTTCCATCGGGCCTTTGATCTCGCTCAAGATTGGTCCATGGCGTTGGAATCCTTGATCGACAGTGGTGTGGATCGTGTCCTCAGTTCCGGACAGCAACCCGCTGCGGATTCCGGAGTGGACTGCTTGAAGGCGATGATGCAACAGGCCAGGCAACGGATCGAGGTGATCGTCGGGAGCGGTGTTCGAGTGGCGACGATTCCTTTGTTTCATGCTGCCGGTCTGTGTCAGTTTCATGGGACGTTCTCGCAATCCGGAACGGACCCCGGATACGATTCGGCGGCCTTTCGATTTGCAGTCAATGATCAGCAGCGCTGTTTGGATCAGGCCGAACTGCGGGCCGCTCGAACGTTGGTGGATCGCTTGGACGGCTGAACCCAGGACCGTAGGAACGGTCCACTACAATGTCGCTCTGTCGGTCGGATTGACTGCGTTAATCTGTAGGGGTTGTAGGGATAGGGCCGCAGTCCAAAAAACCAATCAGGTCCAAGCGGGCGTCGGTCCGATACCCTATAAAGGCTGTGGGTCTCCGAAATTTGGACTCGTTCCAAAAATCGGGCAGCCAAAAACCGAAGGGTTCCTGTTGCGGCGAGCAGGGACCCTTCTCTTTTTTAATCGCAACGACAGCAACCGTCAAAGTAAATCAATTCGAGCCGTGGCAACGGTGAGGTCGAAGACCCCGTTCGTTTGATAACCTCGCACGGAGACAATGATTCTGCGGATCCGCCTGTCTGGTGGCAGCGTGTAGGCCCAGTTCGCATAGGTTGGATCGCTCGGAAACACAATGGGAGCCTGAACGTACCGGTAGCCCATCTGCCACCCTGCCCCATCAAAGTATTGTCCCGAATCAATGTCGCGAATGACGAGCCGCACTTCTCGAATGGCTGCCTCTCCCTTGGTCCAGCCGCGTAATTCGAGCGGTTCATTGCGTCCAGCGACCGACAGAGGAGCGACAGGATTGGTAATGGATGTCCCGATCGAGTCGGTCTCGACGCGCAGGTTCCGCCGAAAAATACTGGTTTGGAATTGCCCGGCCCGATCATAAATCCGAGCGGTGACGTCGATGCGGTATTCGGAGCTTCCGCCGGGCGTGAAGTCGTAGGTCCACCAAGTCAGGCTCGTGTTGGGCGACTGGAGGTTGGCGCGAACTTGATGAAATTGGTTTTGCCAACTCGTGCCGTTGAAGTACTGCAGCCCGATCGACCCACTCGTCTGACCTTGCGCTTGGCGAGAGATCACCAACCGAACTTCGGAAACGCCATGAATCGCCTCGGCATACCCTTTCATTTTTACTCGCTTGAAGAATAGTTCGCCATCCATTCCGGGCGCAGAAATGGTGCCGCCGAAACGTTGGGTTTCCGGCCGGAACTCGACCAACAATCTCTCGAACAGATGGCGCTCGCCCGACGATAGATCATTCACCCGGTTTTGTCGCTCCATGGGATCGATCTGGTGGTCGTAATATTCGGTGCTGCCATCAGCCCACCGAGTGTACCGTTGATCGTGGAATCGTACGGAATGACAAACGCCCTCGATGTTTTGAAACGCGTGCCCCATCTTTTGGTAATGTTCTGTCAGCACCCCGGACGGTCGCCAAGTTGCGGCGGAGGGAACGCCGCTGGTGGCCCAAAGCGAGCGAAAAGAGATGCCATCGCTGACGATGTTTGAAGCCTGGGAAAGCTCCAAAATGGTCGGCATGACATCCACGTGCGAGAGCAGATGCGAGCGTTGCTCGCCGCGGGCAACGCCCATTCCCGGCCCCCAAACCACCATCGGTACCTGCGTGGTTAAATCATAGGGCAGCTGTTTCCCCAAATGCCGTTGTTGCCCCAGCATGTATCCGTTATCCGAGGTGAAGATGATCAATGTTCTTTGAGCCAACCCAGTTTCGTTGAGATACGTCCGCAATAGCCCCAGCATTTCGTCCACCGACTTCATGGCCAGCATCCGTTCGCGATATTCCCTGTCTGCTTGGGCCATTTGATCGGCGTCAAGCAGCGGAAGGTTGGCCACTGCAGGCGGCTTGCCGGCGACGTTTGCCATGTTGAAATCAGGTCGCCACGGTTGCCGCATGTTTGGCCACCACGATTCGTAGCGTTGGTCCAACATCGAGCCTGACGTCGATTTGTGCGGACCGTAGGGGGCCAAATACAGCAAAAAAGGCTGCTGAGGGTTTCGCGTGACATGTTGGTCGATCAATTGGATCGAGTCGATAAACTCGATGTTGGTGCGATACTTCGACTGCAAGTGCGGATGGTAACGACTTGGATAGCCAGCCAGGTTCAAGTTCGCCGACTCCGCCACCGTTTCTTCGTACACTCCGTTGCGCCGACTTTGATAACGTCTGAAATTGTAGTACTGACCACTCAAGCTCGCGTAAAAGTCATCCCAGCCGGCCGGGCGCAACGCTTGCCAATTTTGATTGGCCTGCGGACTGAAGTCGCCGTGCATGTACTTGCCGACCAGCATGGTTCTGTAACCAGCCTGTTTGGCCAAATTCGCGAACTCAAAATTTCGCCAATCGACTTGAGGTACGCTAGGCTGCAGGCTTGATGGACGCCCCGAGTATTGGCCAAACCCACCCGGGAATCCATTGCTGACCAGTTCGGCGGGCAAGTGGGACTTAACACCATGCTCGAACAAGTATCGGCCCGTCAACAGGCTCGCTCGAGAAGGGCCACAAAGCGGGGACGTCACATGGCAGTTCGTGAACCGAACGCCATCGCTGGCCAACTGTTGCAGGTTCGGCAAAACGCCGCTCGCGCGACCGTTGTCAAACGAAACGGTGTCGAGATCGTCAACATTGATCAAAATGATGTTGGGCCGCTGTCCCGATTGCCCAAACCCAGAGGCCCCCCCCAACGTTGCCCAGCACCAACAGACCAGCAAACAGACGACTGGTCGAAGCAGAGCGACAGAATTCATAAATACCCTGGAACAACAGGAGCGGACCGCCGTTCAGAACGGACGCTTCTTAGGCAAAGGACTCTAGTGGAGCTGAGTTACTTTAATTGCCCAAATTCACATCGACAAGGATTCGAAAAAAAGATGAAACGAATTCGTCGGATTCCACGCTCGTTTTCCTCGAGGTGGACCCCGGTACTTCCTATTGCTTTGGCAAATCCGAAACGGGCGGCTCTTGAACGGGCGGGTCCAGCTTTGGCGGATCCTGAACGGGCGGGTCCAGCTTTGGTGGATCCAGAACGGGCGGATCGAGCTTTGGTGGATCCAGTGCCGATGGGTCCGACTTTGGAGGGTCCAACTTTAGTGAGTCGTCCTGTGCCGGATCAGTCTTTGTTGGCACGGGTGGCAGCGAATCGAGATTTAGCAACTGGTTAAGGTCCAGGCTGGGATTCGAAAGATCAAAATTCGGGGCCGTTCCAAAATTTGCCGGCTTCCAAGTCGCAAATTTTTCTTGGAAGGCTCGTATGGCCGGATCTTGGCAACGTTGGGCACCATCTTTGGCAAATCGTTCGATCGGATTGTTTTCTAGGGCTGCGAGTTCCTGGTACAGTGGCAGAGCTAAATCGAATTCGCCCAGCGATTCATGAGCAAACGCCAACGCATATTTGGCTTGTTGCTTGATCAAATCAGTCGCATGTGGGTAGTCCACCACTTGCTTGAACCGATCCATCGAGGTCTTGATTTCTGTTTTGGCTTTTTCCGGATCACGGACCATCTTTTCCAAAGCCGCGTTCAACTCCGCCATACCGGCCAGATTCGTGGCAACCGCTCCGACCAAGGTCCCGCGGGCCGAATCGGCAGTGCCCTGCAAGTTGGCCGCATTTTTCGCGTTAGCTCCGACGTTGAGTGCGTCCCATTGGTTGCTGACAATGGACTCTTGGCGACTCACATAAAACGCCCATCCCGATGCAGCCAGCACCACGACCAGGATAGCTGTCACCACCGGAGGGCCATACTCTTTGACAAACGTCTCGACGTTGGATTCGACCGTTTCCTCCAACGAAACTCCGGGAGCTCCAGGCGGGACCTTGTTGGTCACCCGAGTGGGAGAGGGATGAGCAGGGTCGTTGGAGGTCGTTTTGGGTTTACTGGTCGACACCGAGAGTTCTCGCTTGTTGAGATGTCCATGCACAAAGTCACGCCGACCGGGTCATAGAAAACGCGCTCGAGGACTTGTCAGCTGTGGTTATACGTCTGTTGCCGGCTGGATGCAAGACAATTACAGATCGTCCAAATCCAATTCTGGAGCTTCGGTTTGCGGTTCCGGGCTGCGAAACGCGACATCGTTTTCTGGGTCCAAGAAGATTTTGTCTTCGAGAATTTCCTGCAAGGCGATCGCCATTCGATCGGTTTTGGTGGTGGCGACCAGCGGCCGCGAACCCCGGACCAATTGCACGACCCGCTTCTGCAATAGCGTGGACAGCTTGAACCGACCACCGACTTTGTTGACGATGTCTTCTTCTTTTAGTTCTTCGTACAAGTTGTTTCTCCGCTAGTTTCGATCAAAAGACAAATTTCCTGAACGGTTTGGCCCACATCATGATTGACAATCACATGCTGGTACAGGCCTGATTGCCGCAGTTCCTCAGCGGCAACCGCCAGTCGCCGCTGGATCGAGGCTTCGCTTTCCGTGTTGCGACCCCGCAATCGGCGTTCTAATTCTCCCAGACTCCCTGGGTGAATGAACACCGTCAGAACCGCTGGGTGGTTGCCCAGCACCGCTTTGGCCCCTTCAACATCGATCTCCAAGACCACATGTTTTCCAGCGTCCAGAGCTTCAAGTACCGGTTGGCGGAGCGTCCCGTACCAATCCCCGCGGCCGAACACTTCCGCACATTCCAAGAAATCGTTGCGGCGACGATGTTCGGCAAATTGCTCGTGGGAGAGGAAATGATAACTCTTGCCGTCAATTTCTCCAGGCCGGGGGTCGCGAGTTGTAGCCGATACACTCAAGCAAATGGGTTGCTTGCAGCTAGCAATCACTTGCCCGACCACCGTGCTCTTGCCAACCCCCGAGGGTCCAGAAATCACAATTAGCTTTGCCATGCCGCACTCACTCGACGTTTTGGACCATTTCCCGCATCCGCTCGATGCAGGTCTTCAAATCGACGACCTGCACGGCGATCTCGGCATCGTTGCCCTTGCTGCCGATGGTGTTGGTTTCTCGAACCATTTCTTGGATCAAAAAGTCCATTTTGCGGCCCTGGCTTTCGGAGTCGTCCAGCAATCGGCGGAATTGATCCAAATGGCTTCGCAACCGCACGACTTCTTCGGAGAAGTCGCAGCGATCGGCGTAAACAGCCACTTCACGAATCAGGTCGACGGACCATCCTTGGCCAAACGCAGCACCCTCCGGCCCGCCGACCGCCGTCACCAATTGTTGGATTCGGTCCAAGATCCGCTGCTGGTAGGTTTGGCTGACCGTCGGTGCGCGGCGTTCGATTTCCTGGAGGCGCGAAGTCATGATTTCGAGATTTTGAGCGAGATCCCTCTGCATGGCTTGGCCTTCAACGGCCCGCATCTCGTTCAGTTGTCGGATGGCCTGCAATACGGCAGTTTCCATCAACGGCCACAACGCTTCGACTTGCTCCCGATTGCCGCCACCCTCGTCTGTCACACCGGGCAACGTCAGGATCGCCGCCAATAGTTCGGCCGAGTTCGCTTCCATGACGTCCCCGTTGATTTCCCGCAATTGACGTTGGTAACCAGCAATGACCTCGCTATTGAGCCGGTAGGCGCTTTCCAGGCTCCCGGCTGAAACGCGTAGATTCAAATTCAAAGTGCCGCGTCGAACCTGGGTCTGAACGACCCGTTCAATCCTCGGAGCAAGCTCGTTGAACAGCTCGCCGCAGCGAACGCTTACTTTTAAGAAACGATTATTGACCGACCGAACCTCGGCCTGAACCGTATTGCCGGCTTGGGAAACCATTGCCTGGCCTTGGCCCGTCATGCTCAGTAACACGGCGAACGCCTTTTCTAAATCTTGTAAATGACTACAGCCCGGAGCCGTCGGTTTTGGGGACTGCCTGCGAACCGGCATCGCCACCGGTTGTCCCGGCATCGCCATCTGTCGATTTGGCGTCGGGCGAAGTTCCGCTGGACTCCGCTGGTGCTTTGGCAGCGTCTCCCTCGGCCGTGCCAGTTGCGTCCGTGCCAGTGTCGCCGGTCTTGGGTAGATCGAGCGACGGGGTTGTCGGCAGGTCGACCAATGGGCCAGGAGCCTTTTCGGCTGGTACGGTGGCTCCACCGCCGGCTGTTGGTTCGCGTTCGCCGACCGGCGCGACCCGGGGGCCTTGAATCAACAGAATGGTAAACAGGCACAGGACAAACCAAAAGATCGCCATGACGGCCGTGATACGAGTGAATGTATCGCCCGCTTTGGCACCAAACGCGCTACTACCACCGCTGCCGCCTAATGCGCCAGCCAGTCCGCCGCCACGTCCACGTTGGATCAGGATCAAAAAAATCATGATGAGCGAGGTAAAAAACAATAACGATCCCATCACGATCTGGATGTATAGATTCGCAATTAGCACGGTCGATAGTACCTTGTAAAAAGATAAACGAAAACGCCGCAATTTGCCGTTCGGCGACTACGTAGCGGTAGCGGTCATTAGAAACAGGAATCCGGTTTGGTGCAACGGCATCCAAAAACAACTTGGCAGAAAACTACCAGGTCATGCGACTTTTTGCGTCTCGGTCGCCCGAATGATCCCCAAAAACGACTCGGCCTTTAGTGATGCGCCACCGACCAACGCACCATCGATGTTGGCTTGCGAGAGCAATTCTGCCGCATTATCGGCCTTCACGCTGCCGCCGTAAAGGATTCGTACTTGAGCGGCGGTAGCGGGCGAGAAACTCTTGCTCAGCCATTGGCGAATCGACGCGTGGACTTCTTCGGCTTGAGCGGGAGTGGCGACTTGGCCGGTTCCGATCGCCCAAACGGGCTCGTAGGCAACGACGGTCTGCAGCATTTGCTCGGCGGAAAGGCCCGCCAGGCTCGTGCGGCATTGTTCCAACACGACTTGATCCGTCTGCCCCGCTTGGCGTTGCTCTAAAAGCTCGCCGACGCAGACGATGGGTGTCAGGCCAGCCCGCAGGGCGGCCAACGTCTTGCGTTGGACCTGCTCGCTGGTTTCCCCCAGTAAGTTTCGGCGTTCGCTGTGACCGAGAATCACGGTCGTCACGTTTAGGTCACACAGCATTTGGCAACTGATTTCGCCGGTGAACGCGCCGTCGGCATTTTCGTTCACGTCTTGGGCTCCGACGGCCAATCCCGTGTCGGCGGCGATGACGGCGTCCAGGTACACCGCTGGGGGGAAAACGGCGACATCGGCCGAAAGCGAGCCGTTCAAGCCGGCCGCAATTTCCCGAGCCAGGGCCACGCTTTGGGCTCGGTTCAAGTTCATTTTCCAGTTTCCGGCAATGAGGGGTCGTCGCATGGTTGGTTCTCGGGGGTGGTGGGTGCAGGGTTGAATCAACCTCGAAAGTCGAGGTTTTGTGTGTCGAGCGATGGATCAGGTGCTGGGAGTATCGGACCGGCGAAACACCGCCACGATATCTTCGACCGGCACGACAAATAGGTGATTGTCGCTTTCAAAGTCGACGGGAATCGCGTTTTTTGGATGAAACAAGACCTTGTCGTACTGCCGGAGCGGCACGTTCTCATCATTTTCAACGGCGGCGGAGATCGTTACGATCCGACCCGTGATGGTCGGGATTTCGGCATCGTCGGGGAGTGCGATTCCGCCTTTGGTTTGCCGCTTTGGTTCATCTTTGCGAACCAAAACGCGGTGGCCGATGGGCTCGACGTATTCGAACGATGGGCTGGGCATAACGCTCGTTGGGGAAAGGTCGGGACACGAACAGGAGTCGACAACTTAATCGGAAGGAAGTGGTTTTGGCAAGGCAACTTTTGGGCTTGTCAACAAAATTCATTCTGTCACAATACGCGATTCCCGCGAGCGAGGTGCTTGCGGGATCGAGCTAATTGAAGTGCTGGGCTAATAGAAATTCTGGGAGATCGATAGGTGACCAACCTAGACGTAAAGCTGCGGAGCGAAAAAGGGACGGCTCAATGCTGCCGCCTACGCGAGACGGGATGGATTCCTGGGGTTCTGTACGGCGGTGACGGTGGAAACGTTGACGTTTCGCTGAATGCCAAGCAACTTTTGTTGGCGGTTCGCAAGGGAATGGCCAACTTTGAATTGCAAGGGGAAGTCAGCGGGAAGGTCGTGCTCAAGGCCGTGCAGTACAATGGCTTGGGAAGCGTCGTTCTTCACGTGGATTTATTGCGAGCCTAACGCGGCAAATGAAGGTCGTCGTTGGGTTGGGGAATCCGGGTCGCGAGTACGAGAACACCCGGCACAATGTGGGCTTTGCGGTCATTGGTGCGCTGTCGCGGCGAAGTGGTGGAACGCGGCCGATTGCAAAGTTTCAAGCTGAATTGACGGAAATTCGCCTCGGTTCTGACAAGGTGGTGCTGGTTTGCCCCTTGACGTACATGAACCGGAGCGGGACAACCATTGGTCCACTGGTCGCATTTTATAAGTTGCCGCTGGAGGACCTGATGGTTGTCTGTGACGACCTAAGTTTGCCGCTCGGAAAGATCCGACTGCGAGCCCAAGGTTCGTCGGGGGGGCAAAAGGGGTTGCAAGACGCAATTCGAGTTTTGGGAAGCGATACGTTTCCGAGATTACGATTGGGGATTGGGGCCACGCCAGTGGGCTGGGAAACGGCCGATTTCGTGCTCAGTCGGTTTTCGGCAGAAGAAACAACGGTCGTCCAGCAGGCGGTGGTGACCGCTGCTGATGCGGTAGAGTCCTGGGTCAATTCGGGACTTTCCGCAACCATGAATAAATTCAATTGAGGGTGAAAGCTGGCTGTAAAGCCGTATTGAGGAGTAGTGACTTTGGACGCGAATGTATACGAATTGATGCTGATCTTGGATCCCAATACCTATGCCAAAGATCCGGGCGGAGTGGCCAATATGGTCAAAGGCATGATCGAAGGCCACGGCGGAACCGTGATGGCCAATCGGCTTTGGAACGAACAGCGATTGGCTTTCCCGATCGACGGACATCGCAAAGGGGTGTATTGGCTGACGTATTTCAGCATCAAGGGCGGTGAGTTGGCGAAGATCGAGCGCCAGTGTGTGATTACCGATTCGATTATTCGGCACATGGCCATCAAGATTGATCCGCGTCTGACCGAAACCTTGGTGGCGATGGCTCTGGGAGAACGCCCGATGAAGTCGCTGGCCAGCGAGATCAAAGAACCGATCGGGGCCGATTCGGACGAGTAGTTCGAAAAATTTTTCCGGGATGGCAGTTTTCGCGTTGAAATTTGGTATGATGGGCGGCATCGGTCGGTTTTCCGGTTGATGTGCCGGAACCGTAATTCAACGGTGCAAGGGCTCTGCACTGCTTTTTTTGTGGCTGTCTCGCGGGCAATGACGACGGCGAAGCAGCAAATTGCAGGAGTGTCAGTCATGGCTAGTTTCAATCGTGTTATTTTGATGGGGAACTTGACCCGAGACGTTCGCTTGGAGAAAACTCCCCAAGGCACGTCCGTGGCCGAGGTCGGCTTGGCGGTCAAAGACCGCGTCAAGCGGAACGGTGAATGGGTCGACGATGTCACTTTCGTCGATATTGTCCTGTGGGGTCGGACTGCGGAAATCGCGGGCGAATACCTGAGCAAAGGTTCGCCGGCATTTTTTGAAGGTCGACTCAAGTTGGAGACGTGGGAAAACAAAGAGGGGCAAAAGCGGTCCAAAATGCGAGTGATCGCCGATCGATTGCAACTGCTCGGCACACGGGCTAGCGGTGGATCGGCTGGCGGTGGATCGGCTGGCGGTGGGTCGGCCGGTGGTTCGGTGCCGACGGGTTCGGCAATCGGAGCGGTCCACGGCGGGCAGGATCACGACATTCCAGAAGAAGATATTCCGTTCTAAGGAATGTGGCTCGCTGGTGAACGCCGGTGAGTTTTGGCGATGGAAATATTGTTGCCGTGCGGCAGCCGATATCCAATCGGTTGCCGCATCGGTTTTTTAACTGAATCGTTGGATGCCGACACCGTCGGCGATTTTTGATGCCGGCCTTGTCGGCGGATGTGAATGCGAAAGAAGTCAGAATATGCCACACCTCAAACCAAAAAAGCGACGTCCGTCTGTTAAAGGCTTCAAGCGAATGCCCAAGGCCGCCAATGGCGGAATCGAGCTTCTATTGATCCAATCGGTCGACCATTTGGGCAAACAGGGCGATGTTGTTTCCGTCCGCCCCGGGTTCGCGAACAACTACCTCCTGCCGCAAGGCTTGGCCACTGTTGCCACCGATCACCACAAGCGAATGGTGGAAAAGCACCGCGAGAAACTGGTGGCCATCGAAAAGGCTCGTCTAAAGTCACTCCTGGACTTGGCGGCCGAACTTGGCAAGCAAAGCGTGACCATCGAAGCCAACGCCAGCGACGAAGGCCACCTTTATGGCAGCGTCAGCGCCTCTGACATCGTCGGCGCTCTCAAGGCGATGAATATCGATATCACTCGCGATCAGCTGCGTATGGAGGGTGTGCTCAAGGAAGTCGGCCTGTATTCGGTCAAGGTTCGTTTGCACTCCGATGTCGAAGCCGAAATCAAGGTTTGGGTCGTGCCAACCTCGGGTGAAGACGTCGTGCCCAGAGGTTAGTGAGTCGGCAGCATCCTGTTGGAAGAATTCACCCCCGAGGACGTCAAAGGCGACCTCGGGGGTTCTTTTTTGGAAAACGGTCGGCTCCCGTTCCAGAGGTTTTGACACCTCCTTTTTTCATTTTTTGGCAAAGTGCAAACTTTTGTAACTTTCTGGTCTTGATTTCTCGGCGAGTGAAGCACAGAATAGTCGATGCACACCTGTGCGGCTTAAAGTTGCATCGCTAACAAGGAACGGGGATCGCCATGATCTCTGCTTGTTTGTCCTGACAACAACAAACTTCACGAACGACAACTCGGAGTTTTGCCTACTTGGCCTTTTGTCTTAAAAGGCAGATTGTCTTAAAAGGCAGAGCTTGAATGGCAGCAAACGATGGGTGGTTTTTCGGTTTTTTGGTGGTGCAACGGAAAGTCAGGAGTTTTGGGTTACGACCGGGACCAATGATAACCTTATACCTTACTGTCTGAGGTTCCTGGAAGCGTGATCCGTGTTGTTCGTTACTTTTTTCTAATGGAGGGTGTCTTATGACACTAAATCGCAAGCAGGGTTTTACCCTGGTAGAGCTGTTGGTGGTGATTGCGATCATCGCCGTTTTGATCGGCTTGTTGCTGCCCGCTGTTCAGCAGGCTCGCGAAGCCGCTCGTCGCGCCCAGTGCGCCAACAATTGCAAGCAAATGGGCTTGGCAACGTTGAACTTCGACTCAACTTACAAAGTATTGCCACCATCGGGCTTGGGTTGGGATCCGCTGAAGCGTCCTGAACTCGGTCCTCCGGGTGGTGCTAGCTGGCATCAAAAGGTCGGTACCTTGACCTATCTGCTGCCATACATGGAACTGGACAACTTGGACACCCGCATCAGGGTTGCCAAGAACGTGGAACGCTTTGTGTTCCAAGGCACTCACTTTCCTCCATTTGCCTATCAGCCGCCGCATCTAAATGCGACGACTCAATGGTGGGCGACGGACGACATGTGGTATGCCGCTGGCGCTCGCGTTCCAGCCTTTACCTGCCCAACCCAGAACTTGTCGGAACTGGCCCCAAACACCATGTTCCACATGGTCAACGGTCCTGAACGACCTGTTAGTAACACCTTGTGGGGTGCTTACTTCGGTTCTCCAGACGGAGCGCAATTGGGCAAGAGCAATTACAGCTCGAATGCAGGCTTCATCGGTCGCTTGCCAATGCCGACCACTCACCCTCAATGGGAAAAGTGGGAAGGTCCTTTCACCAACCGATCTCGAGTTCGTCAACCTGTATCTGACGGCAACTCCTACACCATGGCCTTCGGCGAGCACGTCGGTGGTTTGGATGAAGGTTTGCTGGGCACCGGTATCATCAAGATGAACTGGGCTTTGGCTTGGGTTGGTGCTGGTGGTTTGCCAACCGCTTGGGGTATTGCCCGACCAACTTTCAACGAAGCTTACGACGTGATCGATCCAGGTCATCGTTGGTACCGCTATGGTAGCGAACATCCACAAGTTGTGAATTTCTCGCGAATTGACGGTTCGGTTGCTGCAATTGAAAAGGGTGTTCGCGTCTTGGACTGGCGTAACTTCACCGGTATGAACGACCGAGCAAACTTCGACCTGGGTAACCAATAGTCGTTTGAGCTGAGTTGCTATGTGGCTCTAACTTGATACAATGCAGAGGCGGGCCTTCGGTCCCGTCTCTGTATTTTTTTTCTGAACCCTGCACCACAGGGTTCTATTAACAAGGGTGATTGAATGATGAAGAAATTGGTTGGTTTTTTCCTCGCCGCGTTCGCCGTGGCGGTCATCGGTTGCGGCGGTCCTGCAAAGCCGGTCGTTCCTACCGAGGGGCCAAAAATGACGACGGACCCCACGAAAATGGACGAAAAGGGCAATTCCGAAAAGGTAATGGCTCCTGAAGAGTAGTCGATTGCCGTAACGTTGTCTTTGAGTCAACACGAATCCCAGCGAGTGTTAACATTCGCTGGGGTTTTTTGTGGATTCGAGGTCGTTATGCAGTTGGATTGGCAAGGGGCCCGCTGGTGTTCGAGAGCGTGGGCAGCCTAATTCTGCGGGACGCTCGGTTTGGGCTGTCGACTCTTCGTTCTTGCGCAGGATCTTTTGATGTGTATGTGGAAACGGCGTTCCATACACGTCTTGGCCGTTGAAGTATCGACGTCCGACTCCGTCTCGGTTTGCGGTGTCGCGAGTTTCTCGTTCAAGCCCAACGTCCCGACCGGCCTGCTGTTCCTCGTGGATTTCGTCGTCGGAGAAAACGCGGTAGGCGTCGATCAGATCGAAGTTGTCGATAAACGTTCGCGGGAATGGAATAAAGGCCGACAACAGATCTCCCGGCTTTATTTCGACCGGATGATTCGGCCGCGTCAGCTTGAGGTTGAATGTAAAGTCTCGTCGCAAATTATCCGCTTCGACCACGCCAGTCATGTTTTGCAACCCATCGATGAATGAATTGGGTGGCTGGATGGTCATCAAACTCACGTTCGGCGGAGTCCGCAACGAAAAGGCGGTCTGTACGGTCACGATCCCCAGCCCAAAATGCGAGGAGATCGATTGGAGGCAACCAAAGCGCTGTTGCTCCTCCTGGTTGTGGATCGTGACCGTCGTGTCCGTTAGCGCCGGGCCGCCGTTCCATATTAGCGTCGCATGAAACATCGACTTCATCGCAAAGCCGTGTTGGTTCCCCATAATCAATGGCAAGCAAAAATAAGCGTGCCGCGAAAACCACTCGCGCTTGTTGTGACCACGAAGATTAAAGAACAACTTCTCGTGTTGTCCTTTGTAATAGTCGTCATAGGGAACGACCGCAATCGTGTCGGGCGGCACAGTCAACATTACAGGTTCCTTTCCGACCCAATTTCGAACTTCAACACATGGCGTTGAGCTAGAATCGATACTCGTGTGATGGGTCGAATGTCAAGAACGACGCAATGGTGTGACGCATGCCCTTTGTAACGGCGCGAACGCCATGCAGGTACTTCAACGTTCCAGGAAACACGACCAGTGTTCCGGGTTTCGGTTTCAATTCCAGTTTGAAATTTGGGAAATAGATTTCACCTCCACCGTAATCATCGTTGAGGTAGATGACCGATGCTAAACTACGCCACGGGAAAGGGTGCGGTGCTCCGCCGGGATTTTCGGCATCCGCATGGGGATGAAGTTCGTAGCCGACGGGCCAACGTGCAAAGTTGACGACGTCCGCGTACAACGGTTGCTGCGGTCCCAAATGTTCTGTCAACTGTCCGGAAACCAACTCCAAAACACGATCTCGCGTGTCGCGAAACAACTGAACGGTGGCTTGATCCGGAACATCGCTGGGAGTTAATGTTCGGCCTTTCCAGTAATCGCTGGTTCCTTGCAGTTGTCCAAACTTGTCTTCGTGTCGGTCCAAACAGTCCAGAAACTGAGCGATCTCAGCGGCGCTCAAGAAATGGGGGACGCGCAGTGGGAAGATCGTCAACGCGTCGATTTCATTGCGCACAGCCAATAGCATGTCGGTCATCCTTCGAGTAAAGTTCGATACGCTGTCCTCACTTTTTTCTTTTTTCGGAGTCCTGCTGCATGTACATGACATGGCCGCGCGTGAAGTCCGTTTGTAAGCCGTGGTCTTGTTGTCGGGCCGTTGCGATTCGCGTGATCGTGAGGAATCTTTCAATTGCAACGATCGTTTTGTTTCATTTCGCTGGCGCCGGGGTTGGCCCGGAGAAGCTGTACTCTCAAGTCCGCAAAATGGAGCGCGGGGAATCTCCGATCGGCAATCCGTTGCAGGGGTTGGTTCCCTACTCCGCGCCAACTCCAGATCGTTTTCCTCACAGCTTGGAATTTGATTACATCGGTTTGGCCCACTTGGTCGTCGGCGAAGGAGAATACGATTGGCAACCTGTGGAAAAGAAGTTGGATGGGATCGCCGGCCGAGGCAATCAAGCGGTACTGCGAATTTATATGGAGTATCCCGGAAAGCAGGATGGCATTCCCAAATATTTGAGCGATCGCGGATTGAAGATCCATGAATACATGAATGAAAACACCGCCCCATTTCCACCGCAAAAAGTTTGGACGCCCGACTACGAAGATCCCAACTTGCGGCGGATGTTGCGAGACTTTATTGCCGCGTTTGGCCAGCGTTACGATGGCGACCCGCGCTTGGCGTATCTGACGGCGGGACTGTTGGGCACGTGGGGCGAGTGGCACACTTATCCGAAGTCCGATCTTTGGGCGAGTCAACGTACGCAGGGCGAAGTCGTGGACGCTTACGAAAAGCACTTTCGCGTGACACCCGTTTTGCTGCGATACCCTGCGGGCAAAGGGCACTACGCTCAAGTTGAAAATGCTTCGCGTCCATTTGGTTACCACGACGACTCGCTCTGTTGGGCCACGTTGGAAACAGGCCGCTCAGACGATGATTGGTTTTTTGTCCCAGCGCTCAAGGCCGCTGGTAAAGCGGCGGAGAACAAATGGCGCACCCAGCCGATTGGTGGCGAAATCCGACCGGAAGTTTGGGGGAAGATTTTTGATGACTCGGTCGACATTCCCCAGGCCCAGTCGTTTGCCGAATGCGCTGCGGCGCTGCATCTAACTTGGACCATGGACACAGGGATGTTTCGCGAACCTGCTTCAGAAGCTCGCCTGAAGAACGCGCTCCGCGAAGTGGCGAAGTTGGGCTATGAATTCTATGTCCCCGAATGTGAGTTTGCTCAGCGGGTCACCGAGGATCAAATGCCGGTGACCGTTCAGGTGATCAATCAAGGTATCGCCCCGATGTATCACGCTTGGCCGTTGGAATTCGCCGCCGTAAACTCGGATGGCATCCAAGTTAAACGGTGGCCGCAAAAGTCCAATCTGACGAAAGTTTTGCCTGGGCCGTCCGGTCGAAAAATTCCAGCCGACTTGGACATTGGTCCATTACCGGCGGGACGTTACACGCTGACGATGCGAGTGGTGAACCCATTGCCCAACGGCAAACCGCTGCAGTTTGCCAACCGCGAATGGGGGCAAACGCTGTCGGATGCCGTGACGCTCGGGACCTTCGAGAAAACGGAATAAGTGGCGCTGCCCGTTGGGCCGGCCCCGCCTACACAACGGCAATTTAGCAAGCGCTGGTGTACCGGCTTTAGCCGGCGGGGTTGTGAAAACGGCCTTTTCAGCTACCCGCCGGCTGAAGCCGGTACACCAGCGTTTGCTAAACCGATGCCGTTATGAGGTCTCGGGTTTTCCAAAGCCGGTACACCAGCGCTTGCTAAATTGATGCCGTTATGAGTTCTCGGGTTTTCCAAAGCCGGTACACCAGCGTTTGCTAAACCGATGCCGTTATGAGTTCTCGGGTTTTCCAAAGCCGGTACACCAGCGTTTGCTAAACCGATGCCGTAATGAGTTCTCGGGTTTTCCAAAGCCGGAGTCGCCCAACACGGGGGCCGGGAGAGGTTTTGTTCGCTTTTCCGGTCTATTTTGGGGGCTTCGTGTGCAAAACACTTGTTGTGAAGTTACCGTTAGGATTGGTGAAAATTGGGGGATTGATCCTTGCCCTTCCGCCTGGAGTTTCTTAATCTATTGGTCGAGACGGTGGAAGTTGTAGCGCTCGAAATCCCTATTCATTCAAGGTTGTTACCATGTCCCGAATCAGAAATGCCAAACGATCTGGCTTCACGCTGGTGGAGTTGTTGGTGGTGATTGCGATCATCGGTGTGTTGATGGGGTTGTTGCTCCCCGCGGTACAAATGGCTCGGGAGGCTGCTCGGCGTGCTTCGTGCCAAAACAACTTGCGGCAGTTGGGTTTGGCCGTGATGAACTACGAAAGCGCCCGGCAAAAGTTGCCACCGGGTTATACGCAGACGCGAATTAATGCTGCTGGTGTGGTTTATCCAGGAACCGGTTCAACTTCGGGCTTTAGCTACCAAGGTCATTCCGCGTTTTACTACTTGCTCCCCTACATCGAGATGGGCAATGTTTACGACAATATGGACGCAAGGATCCCTGCTAATAATCGTGTGACGGATCCAACCTTATTTCGAGCGTCAACGGTCCTCAAGATGTTGCTGTGCCCATCGGACCAGTTGACTGGCCAGTCGGAGCGTCATACCAACGGTGAGTACTATGGTATGACCACTTATAAAATGAATGGTGGATCACGTCCAATATATTTTTCTTTAGCAACCAACGATGGAATGTTTATGGGAGTATCGATTCCCAGAGGCACTGGTTTTGTTTTCGGTGCAGGCGGTGTTCCTGGAAAAGAAATTCGCATCCCAGAAGTGCTCGACGGGATGAGCAATACCATCTTGTTCGGTGAACGCGAACACATGGATGACAACTTTGATTCCTTTACCACGGCGGGCTGGAACAGCGGCAGCACGATTCGCACTTGGGCTCGTTGGTATCCAAGCACTGGCGGTACGGGAATGGCGAATATATTTGGCGGCGCCTTTGCTCCAATCAACTACAAGACTCCGTGGGCTCATGGTCAATCGGGAGCGCCAACATCCCAAAATGCTTGGTTTTTTTTCCAGGACATGCGACTGAGCACGTTTGGCAGTGCCCACCCGGGCGGGGCCAATTTTTCGATGGGTGATGGATCGACGAAATTCATTTCTGACGAAATGCCACAAACCGTGTTGGCCTTGCATTGCCAACGGGCGGATGGCCAGGTAATCAACGCCGATTCGTACTAGACTTTCGATGAACACTTCGAGCCAATCGGGCAGTTTTGATCTTTGATCCGAACTGCCGTTTTTTTGTTTTGATCTTTCTGGGAATTTGGAAATGAAGCCCTCTGCCTTGATTTGTTTCGCCGTTGCTGGCCTGGTCTCAATCGCAGGTTGTGGAAAGACGGAATCCGAGCTTGTTCCCGTGACCGGAACCGTGAAGATCGATGGGGTATTGGCTCCGAACATCATGGTTCGTTTCATGCCAGACATCATCGATAAAAACATGGGCCCATCCTCCTCGGCGATTACGAACGAAAAGGGTGAGTTCACGCTCAAGTGCGACGATCAACGGGATGGTGCCGTTGCGGGAAATCACGTGGTTACTTTTGTCGACATGGACGAAGAGCGACCAGCTCAGGGTGAAGAGTCGACTCGACCACCGCGAATTCACTCGGTTTGGACGACGGCCGCGGGGGGCAGTCGCGTGACGGTCACTGCGGGACAGCCCATCAATCTCGAGCTGAAGTTTAGCGATTTGCCGAAGGGAAGCCCGGGTCGCGACTGACAGTAAATCGATGCTTCTATTCTTATTGGGTATCTAACAAAAGCGATCGTTGCGCCGAACTAACTCGATCGGCTGTAGCGAAAGATGCAACGGATGGCGCTGGCTAGATCGCCCAGACCGATCTTCTTGCCTTCGCGCCAACTGCGGGGTTGATAACTGATCGGCATTTCTTTGATGCGGGCGCCCAAGTTGGCCAACCGAGCGGTGACTTCGGGTTCAAACCCAAATCGGTTTTCTTTGAGCTTCAGCGAATCGATGGTCCAACGTGAAAAAGCCTTGTGGCACGTTTCCATGTCCGTGAGATTCAAGCCCAAGGTTTGGTTCGACAATCCGGTTAAGAAGCGATTGCCCCAGTACTGTAACCGGCTGCAACCTTGTGGTCGGCCGGCGACGAACCGAGAGCCGTAGACCACATCGGCAGCGCCATTGGCCAGTGGCAATAACAAAGCGACGATCTCGCTTGGGTCGTACTCGAGGTCGGCGTCTTGGATCACGACAAAATCGCCATCGGCCGCGGCCAAGCCTGTTCGCAGGGCGGCGCCTTTGCCCTGATTCTGTTCGTGATAGATCACGCGGACTCCTTCCAATCCAGCGATGGCGGCCAAGCGGTCGCGGGTGCCGTCGGTACTGCCGTCATCGACAATGATCACCTCGAGATTCAGCGGCTGGCGGAGGACGGCTTCAACCACCTGCAGGATGGTGGCGCGTTCGTTGTAAACTGGAATCACAACCGACACAGTATGTTGCGGCAGGAACGGAGCTTTGGGACACCCCAACATTCGTTCCAAGTCGGCCAATTGCTCTTCGACCCGCACGATAGTGTCTTGCGACTGTGGGGCAGTGGCTGAAGGTCGATTCGAAGTCGTGTTCTGCGGTTTGGTGGCAATGGTCATTTCAGAACTTCTGATGGGGGTGCGTGTTTCGACGGAGGTCCGTCCGTCGTATGTGGGGCGACCTGCGGCGGCCTACCGCGTCTGGTCTCGATCATTGACGTTGAATTGTGCGGACTTGACGGAAACCGAGCCATTGATGGGGGATGAAACATGTTGGACAACGGACTCGGAGCGTGGCAACTCCGGCAGATCCTGGCGTGGCAACAGGCGATCGATGGAAAAGGCAAAGATGGACCACCCCATAATGCCGCAGGCCAACATTTGAGCCAGCACGACGCGGTTCACGTCCAATGACGTGGTCGCCGCTGATGGAACGAAGTGTTTTTGGGATGGGGAGGTGATTGGCATGGCACTTTCCTCCGAGATCGGAGCGTTGAACAGTGACGACGCGGAAGTTTAAAACACGCTTGAGCAGAACAGGCACAGAATTGTGGAATCGTGGTCGAGCCAAGGCCTCGCGTGACGGATCTTGCCGAATTTTCCGGTTATCGGATGGCTTGCTGGGAATTGGTAGCTGACAAAGTGTGGTTTAGAATCAGGAGCGGGGTACCGAGCGATTCTAAGGTGTAGCGGCGGAGGTCGGGCACCGGCGATCGTTACAGATGGATCGATGGGTGGTGGCACACAAGATCCGCAGGTTGTGAAAGTTGGTTTGGTCTCGCATGTTGAAAAAGGTCGAAATCCAGGGCGTCGAAGTGCAATTGTCCGCCCCCCATCAGGTGGTTGGCCATTGGATCGGCCAGCAAGAAATCTTGAAGCAAGTTCTCGCGTGTTGGTTGGTCGTTGACCCACGTGATGTACCGTTATCGCCTCGATTAGTGGGTGCTCCGGGGATTGGCAAAACGGCTTTGGCGATGGCGGCCGCCGAGGTGATTCGAAAACCGATCTACGTGTTCCAGTGCACCAGCGACACTCGGCCCGAGGATCTGTTGATCACGCCGGTCCTCAGCCAGAACGGCAAGATCGCCTACCACGCGTCGCCGCTGGTCAGCGCGATGATCGGCGGGGGGGTGTGCGTGTTGGATGAAGGCAATCGCATGAACGAAAAGTCCTGGGCTTCGTTGGCCCCGCTCTTGGATCATCGGCGATACGTCGAGTCGATTGTGGCCGGGGTCACGATCCAAGCCAGCCCCGACTTTCGATGTGCCGTGACGATGAATCAGGATGATTCGACTTTCGAGATCCCCGACTATATCCTGAGTCGTTTGCAACCCACCTTGCACTTGGGTTATCCCAATCGTGAAGACGAGATGGCTATTTTGAAATATCATTTGCCATTTTGTGAGGCCGAACTGTTGGAGATGACCACCGAGTTTTTGCAGCGCAGCCATCAATTGAATTTGGACTTTTCGCCTCGCGATGGAATCAACTTGCTGCGGTATGCCCTGAAGCGACTTCAGCAAGATCCCGACCATCCTATCAGCCGCGATACGGCGTGGCGTGAAGCCTTGGAAGCATGCTTGGGGCAAGACGCCTCGGACTTGGAGCAGATGGCCGAGCGGCGCAAACGTTCTTTGGGGGGTGACTCGTTGCCCATGGGACTGGGCGACTTCTTTTTTGACGTTCACGATCCCTTGCATCCCGACCGCGATCAGTTGGCCGACTTTCTAGCCGCCGATGATCTGCACGAGGATGACGACGACGAAGATGATTCCGACAGTGACTCCAATGTTCCGTTTTGAGCCATCTACTGAACCTTGCCGTTGCGGTGAATCTTCGTGCCCGTCGGGGGCCGGGTTTTGCAGGTCCTGGCGTACACGCAGACACCAAGTAGTCCGCACCACGTCAGCAGTGTAACCAAGCCTCCCAACCAAAACCAACTCGGGAAATAAATCAAGCGAATTTGATGCTCGCCCGGCGGCAAGACCAGGCCGGTGAAGATTCGCTGCACGACAAAAGTCGGTTGCCACTCGGGCGGTCCGTCGCCCGATTGAACGACAGCCCACCAGCCGGGGTCATGCCATTGCCGCCACACGACAACGACCGGTTGCTCGGCTTTTACAACAGCGATTTTCTCGTGCGTTGTAAACTGCCATCGGACGATTCCGCTCGCGCTGTTTGTGGCAATGTCGGCGGACGCGGGGCTGATGAATGGAATACTTTGATCCAAGACAATTCGAGTTGGACTGTCGGAGATCGCCTCGTCTTTGAACCACGCTTCCCGCATGTCGGTGGAGTGTTGAGCAGTTGACGCAGTATTGGGAACCGGTGGGCGAATTTCCCATTGGTCCGCCAACCAAACGGGAGGCGGCGTTTCGGTCAGCGTGGTCCACTTCAAGGGACGCGGCGAAGAAGTGGTTCCTGCCGGATTCGCCCAACCCAGCCAATACCGTACACCCAAACTGCGCAGATAACTCCGCCACAAGACTTGTCCGGATTCTTTTGGCAGTGAGCGAACGGTACGGGCCACTTCATCGCGGAGGACGGTCGGCCCAATCGGATCGAGCGTTTGTTCAACGTTGGCACTGGGAACCCCGTGAGCCAAGTGAAATTGCGGCGCGCCCGTGGCGCGCATGCTGAAGATGGCTTGCCACGTCAATTTGTCCGTTGGTTGCCACGGCCAATAGTCGCCCCATTTTTCGGACATCTGTTGCCAACGATGCTCGTGCAGCAATTGAGGCTCGTACCAAAAGCGCTGTTGCCCCAAAGATTGCTCGGCCGCAGGCAAGTCGCGGTACGGACTGTCTTTTGTTTCCCAAATGGTGGTGTCCGTGAGGACTCGTGCGTCGATGGTCTGCACCAACCAAGCGTTGTTGATCGTCACATCGGCAACTGTGATCGCTACCAAACCCCAGCCCCACCACACCGGCAGACGACGTCGCTGAGCAAACAGCCCACCGCACAGCAAGCCACAAACCACCAAGGATTGGATCAAGGACAGATGCATTTCAAGCAGCGCCCGAGGAACATGAAGCGCTCCCAACCAGGGATCCAAGGGCACTGCCTGAAACGTTCGAAAAAAATGGGCCACAAACCAAGGCGACGAGGTGGCCCCCAATGCCAACAACAACACCAGCATCAAGGTTGTTACGCAAAGCAAAGCCCGGCGGCTGACCTTGGTCCAACCCAACAGGACGGGCTTGTGACGCGCTGCCGATAACCAATGCGACAACTCCACGGACCCCAACAGCGACCAAGCCAGCGCTGCGATGATCCACAGCTTGGCCGGATAGCGGAATTGATCAAACCCGGGGCAAAGTAAAGTCAACCACCAATACACTCCACCCACTTGCGGCCCAACGGAAGGAGTTGCGACGGATCCACCACACGCGGCTTGAATTTCCACCCACAACCAGACGGCGCCATACCAACCACAGCTGCCCAATCCAAACGCAACCAACAGCAACCATAACCAAGCGTTCGCCAGCGCGCGATTCTCGCCAGTTTCGCGCGCGAGTTCCGGGTCGGCTTCTGCGCGAAGGTCGTTTACCAATCGCCAACGTCGGCGGCCGCGACGTCCCAAACGCGCGTACCGCACCATCACCGACCACAGACCCATCGCATGCGAGAACACTAGCACGGCCGTGATCGCGCCCGCGTAGAGCGTTGGGTTCCAGACTCGATCATTCGCGGCTAGATGCCGATCCCAACGAGCGTGAACCGTTCGCCATGTTCCCATCGCGTTTCCGACCACCAAGGTTGTCCAGTGCCAGGGTGGTTGACTGAATTGTAGGGCCTGATCGGCTTGGCTCTGTGGTTCGGGTGGGCCCAGCAATCCGGCGGTTGTCTGCGCTGCCCAGTCCGCTGCTCCCGATTGCCACAAGGTCGCGGCCTGATAGATATTCGCGGGCGCCGACCGAATCGCGCGCGTGCTGGTTTGGGACGTTTCCCACAACGGCCACCATTGGATGCAACTGCCACCTGCAGCCAACAACCCAATCGTCAGGAGCGTTCGACTGCTCTGCCACAAACGAACCACTCGGCGCGATCGAACCCTCAACGAAGCGGACCGAGACGTGCGCTGAATGACATGCAGCACGACCAAGCCCGACGCGGTCAACAACCACAACCCTACGGCTTGTGGTTCTCCGCCGAGGATCATCAGCGACACGGCTGCAGCAGCGATCCACTGCCCCGTCGCTTGACGTTGGACGATCGCTTGCCACAACCCACTGGTCGCCCATGGGAGCCAGGTCGCACCGATCAGAAACGGCCAATTGCCGTGCAGTGCCAACATCGGACCACTTAAGGCAAACGTCAAAGCGGCAAGCCAAGCTGCGATTGGTTCGGCGCCCAAGTCGCGGGCCAAGCGAAAGGTTCCTGCGCCGCACAGCAGCAAATGCAACACGATGACCATCGCGTAACGTTGTCCAAATTGCCCCGCTGGGATGGTCAGCAGCCAAGTACCGGGATAAAACACCGTCGTCGTGCCTTGCCCGACCCAGTTTACACCCAAGCCTTGCCAGTCGTTCCACAGGGGTACCGAACCGGCCTGCCATTGCGCGGCGGTCCATTGCAGCGTATTCATGTGCCAATAGGCCGCGTCACGAAAGACCAGAATGTGATTGCCACTCAAGACCGGGGCAAACAGCAGCAGGAGGACCAACGCCAGGACCACCGTCCAACATCCCGGAAACGGCGGGCATCGTTGAGCAGCGGAAGGAGGTGTTGCGGCAGTCGTCTTTGCCTGATCGGTCACGGCAATTCTCAGCTCTGAGGAGCGTCACCCGACGGCAGTTCCAATTGCGAATGCAGATAAACCGCCCGAGCCTTGTTTCGTTGAGTGGTATCCATTTCGCTGCCGCGCATCTTCTGTAGATGAGCCGGTTGCGTGTACACAAACAAGCGATTGATGGTTGGAATGTCGAGATCGTTGATCAAACCTAGATTGACGCCCAAGCGGACTTTCGACAACAAGTGCATGGTCTCTTCGCTGCTAATTTGACCGGCCTTTTGCAGGGTTCCGAGGGCCTTGCGGACCTGTCGCTGCAGGTCGTCGCGGCTATCTTGCAACAGAAAATGCCGAGCCTTTCGTTCGTAGCTGATGATCACGGGCACGACATCGCCGACCTGCTTGATCAATTCGTATTCCGATCGTCCCAAAGTAATTTGGTTGCTGATCTGGTAAAAGTCGCCCATCGCTTGCGACCCTTCGCCATACAAGCCTCGCACGGCCAAATTGATCTTCTGCAAACTGCGAAAAACTTTTTCAATTTGTTTGGTCAATACCAGCGCGGGCAGGTGCAGCATGACACTGACTCGCATGCCGGTTCCCACATTGGTCGGACAAGCTGTCAGGTAACCATATTGCGAATGAAAGGCGTAGCAAACCTTTTCATCAATCGCGTCGTCCAAGGCTTCGATCTGTTGGAATGCGCCCTCGAAGTCCAATCCACTTCGCATGACTTGGATTCGCAGATGATCCTCTTCATTGATCATCACGCTGAAGTTCTCGTCGCGATCGACCAACACTCCCCGAGCGCCCTGATTTTCGGACAATTCGCGACTGATCAGTTGTCGTTCGACCAAGTATTGTCGATCGACCGCTTTCAAAGTCGCGACATTGAAGTAGTTGCAAGTACTGGCGACCGGCATTTCACGGAGTCGGCGGCTGACGGTTGCTTCGATATTGGCTCGATCGAACTCGTTGCATCGCATGATGAACGGAAACTCGGCCACATTGCGGGCTAATCGCACGCGGCTGCTGATCACGATATCGGATTGTGGCCCATTGCCCCGCATCCAGGGCCCCACAGGATTCGGGAAGTGGTCGACCTTCATTCGCGGCCCCCGCTTTCCAATTGCCGAATCAAATCGCGGATATGGGTCGCTTGCTCGTAGTCTTCTTTCTCGACCGCTTCATTCATTTGCCGTCGGAGCTGAATCAGTTGCATCTGGGCTTCGTTGCTGATCGAGCTGTGTTTCGGAGTCTTGCCTTTGTGTTCGGTCACGCCATGAATATTGACAATCAAGGGTTCCAATTCTTCATGGAAAAAGGTGTAATCGTGGGGACACCCCAAACGTCCTTGCTTGCGAAACTCGAAGAAAGAAATGCCGCAGATTGGGCAGACCTTTTGATCCAAAGCCGCCAATTGCTCGGCGGTCTGACCGACCTTGAGCTGTTTACTAAGCATGCCCATCAGCGACGATGTCTCAACTTTCTTGGCCTGCTGGGGCTCCAAATAATCTTTGGCACAGTTCGGACAAAGATGAACCGCAGACACCGTCTCGCCGGTCAAATCCGTAATGTGAAACGCAGCCTGTTTATCGCAACGTTGACACTTCATTCCCACGTTCCTGATTCAGACCCCCACCGGGGCTCGCGTGTCGGGCCTCTGCCAGAATCATAGCTGTTTGCGGTGAAACAACAATGCCGCTAGCGGGCTCGAAGGAAACGCGAAAGGTTCTCAAGATCGCCCATCGAACCCGGTCGCATCTCTTGAGAACATCGGGCTTCCCGGTTAAGCTCATCCGCGTGAGGTCCCTCGGTGTGGAGTAGAACTTGACGATCAGCGTTTTTGACCTATACACGATTGGCATTGGCCCCTCGAGTTCCCATAGTGTGGGTCCGATGCGAGCGGCGAATCACTTTGCCAAATCGTTGGCCGCTGCGACACCTGATCCAGTCGCGACGGACCAGCGGCGACCGTGGGAACGCGCGTATCGCATCGAAATCAACTTGTATGGTTCGCTGGCGTTGACCGGAGTCGGGCACGGAACGGACAAAGCCATTTTGATGGGCTTGCTGGGGTTTCAGCCGGAAACGGTCGAACCCGACCATGTCGAGGGCCTGTTTGACGGCGTCCGACAATCTGGGCAGCTGGTTCTGTTGAGCGAAAAACCAGTGGCCTTTTCTTATGCCGACGATCTCCGTTTCCTGCGCAAAATTGCTCTGCCCGAACATCCCAACGGCATGCAATTGACCGCGTTTGATGCGGAGGGAGGCTTGCTCTTGCAAGAGACCTACTTCTCGATTGGGGGCGGGTTTATCTTGACACGCGCCGAAGCTCTGGCTGGAGGCAGAGGCCGCAGTTCGGAAGGCTTGCCGTACGTGTTCCAGCGCGGCGCTGATTTGTTGCGACTCAGCCGCGAACACCAGTTGCCCTTCAGCCAATTGGTGTTGGAGAATGAGAAAGTCTGGTTACCCGAAACCGAAATCCGCGCTCGCTTGCTAAAGATCTGGGAAGTGATGCAGGGTTGTGTCCAACGCGGCTGCGAACGCGAGGGCGTCTTGCCCGGGGGACTCAAAGTTCGTCGCCGCGCCGCAGCGCTGTATCGCAGTCTCACGGCTGCCGAGCAACGAGACGCCACCGATCCATTGAACGTGATGGATTGGGTCAACTTGTACGCGTTGGCGGTCAACGAAGAAAATGCCGCTGGAGGCCGAGTGGTCACCGCACCTACTAACGGGGCGGCCGGGATTCTGCCCGCTGTACTCCATTATTATATTCGTTTTGTTCCGGGCAGCAACGAAGACGGTGTGGTCCGCTTTTTACTTACGGCGGCCGCCATCGGCATGCTTTACAAGAAGAACGCGTCCATTTCTGGAGCTGAGGTCGGATGCCAAGGCGAAGTGGGCGTGGCCTGTTCGATGGCTGCCGGCGGCTTGACCGAAGTCCTAGGAGGAACTCCCGAACAAGTCGAGCAAGCCGCCGAGATTGGCATGGAGCATAACCTCGGGCTGACTTGCGATCCGATCGGGGGCTTGGTCCAAGTACCGTGTATCGAACGAAACGCCATGGGGTCCGTCAAAGCGATCAACGCCGCGCGACTGGCGCTGCGCGGTGATGGTTCGCATCACGTGTCGCTGGATAAGGTCATTGCGACCATGCGGCGCACGGGCATGGACATGAATCGCAAATACAAAGAGACGTCGCAAGGTGGCCTGGCTGTCAATCTGCCGGAATGTTAGATGACGCAAACGAATCGAGATGACATTTCGTTGAACGATCGCCTAGCCCACGTTTCCTGGCTAGTCGAACGGTATCTTTGTTTGCTGGGCAAGTTGGGCGGCTTGGCCAAACGCGATGCAAAAGCCTGGGTGGCGCAGCGAGGTGGAATGGTCCTGCCATTAAGCGATCCGCGTGTGACGGACATCGTCGTCGGGGATGATTCGTTCCCCTTCAATCTCCGCGAATTAGACGACGGCGTCGTCGAGCGGATCGAAAATGGCGCTGTTCGCTTGTGGGAAGAGACCGAGTTCTGGCAACAATGTGGTCTGCTGGAAGATCCAACACACACCACGCAACTTTATACGCCAGCGATGTTGGCGGACTTGCTGAAGATACCCGTCCGCACCATTCGTCGTTGGCATCGCTTGGGATTATTGCACCCCATCCGGGAAGTGTATCGACTGCCGTACTTTGACTTTCAGGAGTTGGCGGCGGCGCGGCGTTTGGCTTCTTGGTTGCAATCGACCTCGCCCGAACAAGTCGAACAACAACTGGTGAAGCTGACGCGAGTCTTACCAGGGGCCCGCCGTCCGCTATCGCAATTGCCCATCATCGTTCAAGGCAAAGAAGTTCTCCTGAGACAGATGTCAGGGTTGGTCGATCCCAACGGCCAATTGCGATTCGATTTCGAACAATGGGGCAACCAAGAAGAATTGCCTGCAGCCCGCATTTTGGCGCTCAGCGATCGCGTCGCAGAAACGGCACCGTTCGCTCGATTGACGCCAACGGATTGGTCGGATTTCCGCCCGCGAAGTTCGGAGGAGTGTTTGCAGCAAGCGATCGAATTCGAAGATGCGCAGGACTGGCCGTCGGCACTCAATGTCTACCGCTGCATGCAATTGGCGTTTGGCCCGTCCGCCGACGTGTGCTTTCAAATCGGCGAATTGCTGTACCGCACCGGCGAGCTGACCGCCGCCCGCGAGCGTTATTCGATGGCCGTCGAATTGGACACGGAGTTCTTGGAAGCCCGCGCGAATTTGGGCTGCGTGCTGATGGAGTTGCAGCAATGGGACTTGGCGTTGGCGGCCTTTGAAGGGGCTCTCGATCTGCACCCGGACTATGTGGATGTGCTGTTTCATGCGGCCGCCGCGTGCGAAAAGTTAGGTCGTTTGGCCGAATCGCACGACTATTGGGAACGATTCGTGCGGTTGGCGCCGAACAGTCCCTGGGCTCAATACGCTCACGCCAAGCTTTCCAATCCACCCCCAGGATGTCGCCCTTGACTTCGACCACTTCGACCGACTCCGACAATGCCACGACGTTTGATATCGGCGCGCTGGCCTGTGAGATTGCCAATTTGGCGCCCATGCAGGCTGTAGAACGCTTGGAGCAAGTGCCTGTTTCCGTCGTGGCTCACGTTCTCGTCGCGTTGAGCCCGGCCATTTCAGAGGACGTGCTGTTGGCGATGTCCGATGAAACTCGGACCGAAGTCTTCGCAGCGTTTCCTCAAGCGACTCGCGCCCAATGGACGGCCAATCTTTTGTATCACGAAGATTCGATCGGTCGCTTGATGGAGCCCGCTCACGTGGTGTTTCGCCCCGAGTTGACCGTGGCTGAGGTCGTGGAACGGATCCGCAAACTATCGCGCAGCATCCTCGTTACATACGGCTTCATCATCGACGACCACCATCGTTTGACGGGAGTCGTTGCCATGCGGGATTTGTTATTGGCAACGCCTCAGCAAACCATGAAGGAGATCATGATCGCGCAGCCGTTTTTTCTGAGCGATCAACAGACGCTGTTGGAAGCCATGCGGTTAGTAGTCAATAAACATTTCCCGGTGTACCCGGTTTGCAACGCCGAAGGCAAGTTGGTGGGAACCGTCCGCGGACGAACGTTGTTCGAGGAACACGCCTTCGAGATCAGTGCTCAAATGGGCGCGATGGTTGGTGTGGAAAAAGAAGAACGACTTTCCACGCCGCTGGCTTTGAGTTTTCGCTTTCGCCATCCCTGGTTGCAGATCAATCTGCTGACGGCATTTGTCGCGGCGGGCGTGGTCGGGTTCTTTCAATCGACGATCGACAAGATGGTGGTGTTGGCGGTCTTTCTTCCGGTGCTTTCGGGCCAGTCCGGCAACACCGGTTGTCAGTCGTTGGCGGTCACGCTGCGCGGGTTGACGTTGGGCGATTTACGGCCAGGCCGCGAGAAGTACTTGGTGTTCAAAGAAGGCTTGTTGGGCCTGTTCAACGGCTTGTTGGTGGGCTTGAGTGCCGCGCTTGGGATGATGGTTTACGCTTGGTCACAAGGCAATCCCTATTACTTGCAATTGGGGGCCATTGTGTGGGTAGCCATGATTGGCAGTTGTGTTGTCAGCGGCGTGGCCGGAGCGACGATCCCATTGTTCTTTCGCAAGATCGGTGCCGACCCAGCCACCGCTTCGAGTATCTTCCTGACCACCGCCACCGATGTTGTCAGCATGGGTCTCTTCCTCGGCCTGGCGTGGTTGATGTTCTGGTAAAACGTTGCGAATCACTTTTTGAATGGGTTGCGATGCGCGGGATGGCCGGACACGTTACTTGCTTTGGTCACGTGGATAACGAACTTCGCTTGCGATGGGCGTGGGCGGTTGCCTACTGCCACACCCAATCGGTACGGCTGCGATAGTAGTTGGTCACTTGGTATCGTTGAGGATACGATACAGCTCCAAAGTCTCCATAGCGAAACGGAGTCTTCGTGATGCGAAACGTTGTGTCGGCGGAATGATTTGAGGCGAAGGGCGGTCGCCAGAATGATGCGCTGGCAAGATCATGATCGCCCAAGCAGACGCTGGGGACTGTCGGTACGCGGCGGCTTGGCATTTCCGTGACCAAGTCCTGTCCATGCAGCCAATGTGACGACAGCATCCAACCTACCGTGCCCGCGATCATGAGGCGGAAGAATGGCAGCCAAAGTCGGCGGTATCGACGGGCGGGATGAAGAAACATGGTTTGTGACTCTCGATGGTGTTGACAGGCAACGGCTCGGCTTACGAGCAATTTCCCAAAGCCCATGGGTAAGCTAGAATACGCGTTCGTGGTCAGCCAGGAATCTAGCATGACGACACGGTTTAGCTGATCAAAAAGGGTTGCTTGGTCGGATTGAATCGATTGGAGGGCCTTGGAAGGTCCGCCGTCCCAGCCAATACGACCATCGTCCCAGGAGCGACGCACGCAGAAATGCCCATCGAGATTGCTTGCGGAAACTGCGGAAACTCGTTTGGCGTGGAGGCCGGGTGGGCGGGACTGATTGTCCAATGTCCGTTCTGTCAAACGGCGGTCCAAGTTCCCGACGAGGTGGCCGAGTTTGCGGACGAACCGAACGAAAAAACTCCCGCTCCGCCGGATGTTCCCCCGGAGAAGGTGGTTCGTCGCACTGCGGAACGAAGCAAGAAGTCTGCCAAGAAAGAGCCCGGTCCAGACCCGATCCAGCTCATAACCAAATCTGCCAAGCCGGCGCCGGAAGTTCCCGTTCCGAGCATGAACACTGCTGCAGTAGCTGTTTCGTCGACTGCGGTGGTTGTAGAACCAACGGTCGCAAACACGTTGGTGGCTGACCCAGCGCCAACTCAATCCGCTTCGCTCGCGCTCCCGGAGTGGACGGTACCTCCCGTATGCCTATGGATGCTGGAGTCGAACGCGGCACAGGAGATTCGCGTGTCGGTTCGCGTGGGTTTGACCACGATCAACTATCACGGTCAGAAAATGGTCTTGCGGGATCAGCCGGAGGCAGCCAACTGGTATGGCCGTCTGACGTTTGCCATGTCGGTAATGATCTTGGCCTTGTTGCTCACTTGGCTGTACTACGTCTATCGCTAGAAGGTTTGGGATGAACACCGCCCGCAACGAATCGTCGTCAAATTGGAATGCTGCTTGCCCCACCGATTGGGACGTGGTCATTGTCGGCAGCGGACACAATGCTTTGGTGGCTGCCGGCTACTTGGCGCAAGCAGGGCGCTCCGTCTTGATCCTCGAGAAGAATGATTATTTAGGTGGAGCGACGACCTCGCAACGAGTGTTTCCGGACTACGACGCGAGGCTGTCACGTTACGCTTATTTGATCTCGCTGTTACCACAACAGATCATTACGGACCTGTCATTGGACTTTTCGACGCGTCGCCGACAGGTCGCCTCCTATACTCCATGGACAACTTCGAGCGGGCAAGATCGGGGATTGTTGTTGTGGAACGATTCGCCCGAGAAATCACGACAGTCCCTGCGTGAGTTGTGCGGCGACGATTCTGGGTGGCTGGGTTACGAAAGATTAATACAATTGGAAGGGGCAATCGCGGAAGTCGCGTGGCCCACGCTGTTGCAACCTTTGCAGCACCGCGATACGTTTCGTCAGCAGCTGCGTACGGCCGATCAAAAACACGCTTGGGAAGCGTTTGTGGAACAGCCGCTGGGGCGCATTCTTGAAGCACTGGTGCCGAACGATGTTCTTCGAGGCCTCTTGTTGACGGATGCCAAGATTGGCGTCTTCACTCATCCTCATGATCCGACGCTATTGCAGAATCGGTGCTTCCTGTATCACGTCATCGGTGGCGGGACCGGAGAGTGGCGCGTCCCGATCGGTGGCATGCAGGCCATGGTCGCCGCTTTGACCAATCGTTGTCACGCTATGGGCGTTCGTACGGTCCTGGAATCACCTGCCCGGTCGATTCAATGCGGGACGAAGAATCACGAAGTCAGCTTCGACTACCAGGACCAATCGTTCACGGTGCGGGCCAAGCGAGTTCTGATCAACGCAGGACCACGTACGTTCGCGAAGTTGATGGGTGAGAACTACGAACCGCAGCCCACCGACGAGGGCTCCGTCATCAAGATGAACATGTTGCTGCATCGCTTGCCTCGAGTGAAAGCTCCGGGAGTGACTCCCGAGCAAGCCTTTTGTGGTTCGCTGCATCTGGATGAAAGTTATCAACAAATGTCGTTGTCGTATACGACTGCAAGTCTTGGGCAAGTGCCGGTCCCAGCACCCTGCGAAGTCTATTGCCACACGTTGACCGACGGCTCGATCTTGTCTCCTGAATTATTGGCTCAAGGTTATCACACGCTGACGTTGTTCGGTTTGGACATGCCTTATCGGCTGTTTCGAGAAAACCATGATGCTCGAAAAATCCAAGTTCGTGAACTGTACTTGGATGCTTTGGACAAGATCTGTAGCGAATCATTCCGCGACTGCCTGGCGCTCGATCGGAACGGGCAACCCTGTGTTGAACTGAAAACACCACAAGATCTCGAACGTGACGTCGACTTGGACTTGGGCAACATTTTTCACAACACACTCAGTTGGTTCTTCACGGACGATGTCGAGCAGGTTGGCCAGTGGGGCGTGGAGACGGCCTACCGCGGAATCTATCGCGCCGGATCGTCGGCGGCTCGGGGTGGAGCGGTCAGTGGTATTCCCGGCTACAATGCTGCCCGCTGCGTGCTGCAACAATGGTAGCAATCGCTAACGAAACGAGGAACAGAAATGCAAACGTATAAGTTGGTCATGCCCGGCGATCTCAATCATTATGGGTTTCTGTTTGGCGGAAACCTCTTGAAATGGGTTGATGAAGTCGCCTGGATCGCAGCGACCCTGCACTATCCCGGGATGCATTTTGTAACGGTGGCCATCGATAACGTGCAGTTCAAGAAGAGCATTCGGCAAGGTTCGATTCTTCGATTCGAATGCCATCTTCAACGACAAGGCAATACGAGTGTTCAATTCAATGTTCAAGTCTTTCGCAACTCGCCCGAAGAAGCCGAAAATGCGGAAGTGGTGTTCTCGACCGTAGTGACCATGGTGCGAGTGGATAATCAGGGGCAAAAGGTATCGTTGGATGCGTTGGTGACCCCATGATCAAGAACTTTCGCCATGATTTGGCGTTCCTGCAACAGCATACGGACACGATTGTGTTGGGCGAACCGGGCGCGGCCGCAGTGGTGCTGGTTCCGGCTTATCAAGGCCGTGTGATGACATCCACGGCCGGAGGTGTGGCGGATCATAGCTTTGGTTGGATCAACTACGATTTGATTCGGCAGGGCCAAGCCGTGCCGCAAATCAACTTGTACGGCGGGGAGGAACGATTTTGGCTGGCTCCCGAAGGCGGCCGTTTCTCGATCTTCTTCCCACCTGCACAGCTCGATGAGCCGTTGGACTTTGCCACGTGGCGCGTGCCCACGTGTATCGACACCGACCCATTTGCCGTCCGCGAGGTCGGAGCCCGGCACGCCGTTTTTTCGCATCAAGCGAGCCTGCAGAACCGCGCCGGAACGGAGTTTCATTTGGGTTTCGAGCGGCTCGTGCAGCTGTTCGATGAAACGCAGGTAGCCGAAGCGATTGGATGCGATGGCCCCAGTCTTTCTGGTGTGCCATTGGTCGCTCATCAAAGCGAAAACACGCTCCGCAATCTGGGCGACGTCGCGTGGCAGCCAGATACTGGTTTGATGTCAATTTGGGTCTTGGGAATGAACGCGCCTTCTCCCCAAGCGACTTTGATCGTGCCTTATCAGACGCAGGGAGTGTCAGCCGAAGAGCCCATTGTCAACGCCGACTACTTTGGCGCTCTGGGACCTGACCGACTGAAGGTCGATCGAGACCGGCAAGTGATTTTGTTGCGGGGTGATGGCGAGTACCGCAGCAAGTTGGGTCTGACTTATCCGCGGGCAAAACCGTTTCTTGCGGCGTGGGACCAACAACGACAAGTGTTCACGTTGGTGCAATACAAGCTGCCGAAAATGTCTGCCGCCGACGTAGCCCGCAACGGTGGGCGGGCCGACGGATTGGTGCAATCGCACGATCGAGTGGCTTACGTCAACAATCTCTGGCGAGTCTTGGACGACGAATATCGGGGTGACGTCCTCAACGGCTACAACGACGGCCCCAACGAATCCGGCAGCAAGTTGGGCGGATTCTTCGAACTGGAGTCACTCAGTCCCGCGTTGGCGCTCGCGCCGCAACAAGCCTACACGCACACGCATTTGACCGTCCACATGGAGGCCACGACCCCAGCAGCTTTTGCGAAAGTGGACGCTCTGTGTCAGCAGTTGTGTGGAGTGTCGTTGACCGCGATTGAATTCGACTGAACGTTTAGGATTTGTCCCGAAATAAATCTCGATGGTTCTGTCTGGGCCAAGGCCATTTAGCGAGCGCTGGTGTACCGGCTTCAGCCGGCGGGGAGCTGAAAAGAGCGTTTTCACAGCTCCCTCCGGCTGAAGCCGGTACACCAGCGCTTGCTAAACCGATGTCGTTATCGGTTCTCGGAATTTCCAGAGCTGGACTCTCACAACGGTGCCTAGTTCTTCGAAATGGTCTCGTCCAAGTTCAACAGGACGCGGGCCACCAACGACCATGCGGCAACATCCTGTGGCGTGCAATGTTCTGGAAGCTCCGGCAGACGATTCTCGCCGGTGCTGATCGGTTTGGGGTCCAGCCATCCTTCGGCCAATCGTTGTCGTTGTTGCTGGACCAAGCTCGACACTTCCCGCATTTCTTCTGGACTGGGTGAACGAGAAGTGCACAGTTCAAACCCAAACTTCGCGCGGGCTTCGTCGGTTGATCCGCCTTCGCGCAAAATACGCAGCGCCAAGCCTCGCGACGCTTCGTTAAAGATGGTCTCGTTGAGTCCCGTCAACGCCGCCAACGGCGTGTTGGATCGCACCCGTTGCACGCATGCCGTATCGCCGTTGGGTGCATCAAAATTGCTGGTGACCGGATCTGGCATCGAGCGTTTGCGGAAGCCGTAGACCGTTCGTCGGTAGCGATCTTCGCCGGTAGCGGCGGTCCAATAACCGGGATAAACGTAGTTGTAGTCCAAGACATTTTGCGGCACCGGCGGAATCACGCCCGGACCCCCCATTTTCAAAGACAACAGACCCGAGGTCGCCAACGCAATGTCGCGCACCACTTCCGCATCAGCCCGAAATCGTGGTCCTCGCGCCAACCATTGATTATTGGGGTCCCGCTGCTGAACCTCCGCGGTACAACGTGAATCCTGCTGATACGTTTGGCTATTCACAATCAATCGCAGAACTTCCTTTTGACTCCACCCTCGTTCCATAAATTCGACGGACAGCCAATCCAGCAATTCCAAATGCTCCGGGACGGAAGTCCGAGTGCCAAAGTCTTCCGGCGTTGCCACCAACCCCTGTCCAAACAGAGATTGCCAAATTCGATTGACCGCAACGCGAGCCGCCAATGGCGATTCGCGATGAACCAACCAGCGAGCAAATCGCAGGCGCGGCGGTTCGGCAGCGTCAGTCGAAACTGCGGGCAGGAATCCAGGTGTCTGCGGAGCCACCGGAGCCGTCGGCGAGTTCCATTGGCCACGCTCCAAGTGATGCGTGGTTCGCGCTGTTTCGGCGGGCCGTTCCTGCAAGTGAAAAACCGACGTCATGGCGACGGGAAATCTGGCCCAATGTCCATCGATGCGCTGGTTGACTTCGGCCAAGTCCAATTGCGATTGACGCCACGCAGTAAACAAAGAAGATTGCTCGGAACTGGCAAGCGTATCCCATGTTTCAGCGGCGGGTTCCCACTTCGAAACCACTTGCTGCGTTTGATAAGCCACGGCCGGTGTGGCGGGGTTCGCATCGGTCGTCAGACTGACTCGGCAACAACCGACCATGTTGTTCATCCGCAAAACGACCTTGGCTTGAGTTCCCGGCGGACGATTGAGGGGCTGAGCAAATTGGACCACCGCCACGGACGCTTGGTTTCTGCGTCCGATCCCTCGATCGGCTTGCCACCACTGGGCATCATGGCCGTCGATCAGATACGCGACCGGGCCGCTTTTTTGTTTTCCTTCTTGGTGACTTTGCTCAGGTTCGGACCAATCGGCGGTCGCTTGAGTCAAAGATTCTTTCTGCCATTCTTGCTCGCCTTGTTTGGTCCAAAACTCGAGTTCCAAGACACCCCAAGTGCCGACATCGCTACGGCCGGGTCCCAAGAACGGCAAGTCTCCGTGTGTCAACACTTCCAGTTGCAATCCCGTCACTCCCTGCAAGTCGGGAGTGGCCAGGAAATAAACGTCGCCACTGGTATGCCCAAGCATCAAGATCGAATGGTCAGGTAGTTGGACCGGATGGTTCAGGCCACTGAGGCTGCCCATGTCGTCCATGCGGATCGGCTGCCACTGGTTCATCTTCGACCTGACATCGGTAGCCCAGGACTGCAAGTCGGCGAGCCAAGTTGGCCGGCCGGATCGCAAATGAGCTTCTTCATCGGCGATGGCCTGCAACACTTCACGACGCTGTTGATGCTGTTCCTCGGAGTAGATCCATGATTGAGCTTCATAACTATTGTTCAGGTACGCAAACATTCCAAAATATTCGTTATGGGACAGCGGATCGAATTTGTGCGAATGGCATTGAGCGCACTGCGTCGTGAGCCCAATCACGGCCTTGCCCAAACAATCCAAGCGATCGAACATCTCGACCATGCGGAACTCTTCCGGCACGATCGCGCCTTCTTCGTTCAACATGCTATTGCGTAGGAAGCCGGTTGCCACGATTTGATTTTGGGTGGCGTTTGGCAACAGATCGCCGGCGATTTGTTCGACGATAAACTCGTGGTAGGGTTGGTCGCGATTGAAAGAACCAATGACCCAGTCGCGCCAAATCCATTGGTCGCGGCGCATGTCTTTCTCGTATCCGTTGGTATCCGAGTACCGTGCGGCGTCCAACCATAACC
The DNA here is from genome assembly GCA_030681235.1 of Pirellulaceae bacterium. Taxonomy (GTDB): domain Bacteria; phylum Planctomycetota; class Planctomycetia; order Pirellulales; family Pirellulaceae; genus M30B19. Next base: position 41,935 of record JAUXWY010000342.1, read on the forward strand.
GCGCCCATTTCTCGCCATACTGTGGACGGGCCAACAATTCTTCGACCGTTTGTTCATGCCCCACTTCCAAGTATCGTTGCACCTCGGCGGGAGAAGGAGGCAGTCCGATCAAGTCCAAATACAAACGTCGAACCAATGAGGTAGCAGGAGCGATCGGGTTGGGTTCCCATCCCACTTTTTGTAGTTGCTTGAGGACCAAGCGATCGATCGGATTCTCGGCATCGACATGTGTCGGATTGACACGGCCTGGTTCGCTGTTTGGTCGTGTGGGCCATTGCAGATTTGGGAGCGCGGGTTGCACAGGTGGCGTAAAGGCCCAGTGTTCGGTATATGTCGCGCCCTCGGTGATCCATTGGCGCAGCAGTTCGCGTTGCGAGTCATTAAGTGGCCGCTGGGCGTCTGGAGGTGGCATCATCAGACTCGGCTCTTCGCTGAAGACTCGCGCCAGCAGTTCGCTTTGTGCCGCTTCGAGTGGCACAATCGCGGGGACGCCTGAATCGCCGCCCTCTAAGGCTCCCGCACGTTGATCCAAACGTAGGCCGCCCGTACGCGTCCCCTCATCCATGCCATGGCAGTTGAAACAGTGATCGCCTAGGATCGGCAAAATCTGGCGACGGAAGTCGATGCTCGTTTCCTGCCCCCCCGCAGACGATGGCACAATTGCAGCCAACACGAGCAAAAGCAACAAAGCCATCGAGTCCCTCTTGGCCCAGAACAGCACAGAATTCCAGTGTCGGGATGGGTTTGTCATCGCATTGACTCGGGGGCAGGAGAAAGGATCAGGTGGGAAGCATCACAAAAGGGATGTTTTATTCCAGCGGGTAGAT
>JAUXWY010000223.1 GCA_030681235.1 Pirellulaceae bacterium
GTAGGACAACGCCGCCAATATCGAAATCTGAAAGAACCCCCAGGCAAACTCGCTCAGATCGAAGTAACGCAAACAGACCGCCCACGTCACCGCGTACGAAGTCGCCAGCACCATCAGCGTCCAAATCGTCGCCGCACCGTATTTTCCCAGCAGCAGCGATATCCGACCATAAGGACGGCTGGTGCTGAGAATCCACGTTTGGCCCTCCAATTCCGAATAGACGCCCGGTGGCAACCAGAGGATCAACGACAACAACCCGACAATCCACAACATCAGTGCCATCAGCAACTCGGCCAATTCATAGCCTTCGGCCCCAACCGTGCGAAAGACCATGAACATGATAAACGCCGGAAACATCGCCAACACCAATGCGATCGCCAATCGCGGACCGGAAACCGACCGCCGCAGTTCAAACCAAACGTTCGATATCGACGCTTGTAAGATAATGTTTAGCATCATCGTTCTCCCCGATGCAATTGCATCAACATCGAAAACAGACTCTGTAGTGTATCGTCTTCTGCTCGAACTTCAGTCACATGAATGCCATTCTCAGCGACGCATTTGGACAGCTGCATCGCCAGGTTACTGGGCGAATCCGTCGCGATCATCAAGGCCCCTTGTTCGCGATCGACTTTCAATTCCGACACATCGTCCGAGGCCACCAACCGAGCCGCCAGCTCCCGGTACTGGGGCGAACGAATCCGGATTTGATTGGGGATTTCGCGCAACAAGCTACGGACCTCGGCCAGTGTTCCCGATGCCAACAACCGAGCACCGGCCAGCAGCAAAAAGCTACATTCGACGGCTTCGATTTCATGCAAAATGTGGCTGGCCATCAACAAACTTCGCCCTTGTTTGACCCAGCCCCGCAGGAACCGCGTCATTTCAATTCGCCCGACGGGATCCAGACCATTAAATGGCTCGTCCAGAATCAGAAAATCCGGTGAATGAGCGATTGCCTGCGCCAACTTGCAACGCTGCCTCATCCCCAAGGAATACGTTGCCAAAGGAAGGTTCCAAGCATGGCTCATCTTGACGATTTCCAAAGCCTCTTTCGCCAACTTGTTCGCCTCGATTCGATGTATCCCGTACAAACACACTTGATTGGTCACCCACTCCAGACCGGAGATCTGCGGCAAATAGATATCCGTTGCGGGACACAATCCAATCCGACGAAGATAAGCCCCCTCCCGACTTGGATTAGCCCCCATGACTCGGAGCGAACCAATCGTGGGGCGGAGTTGCCCCATGATCAAATTGATCAGAGTCGTCTTGCCCGACCCAATTGGGCCCAACAAGCCATACACGCCGGTCGGCAACTTAAGGCTGACGTCATTCAAGCCAATCACGTTGCCGTACAACTTGGTCACGTGGTCCATGTCGAGCAAAAGACTCATAGATTATCCCAAGGTTGCCCGGCTAAGTTGACGCCAAATGATTGCAAAACAACTGAGACTAACCAAAGGCAGCATCACGCAGGCCAGCTGAGCTTGCAGGTTAAAATCTCCGACACCCATCCCGAGCGACTGGACCAACGAAATCGAATCGTACAACGAAACATAGATCCAACCACCGCCGTCCTCCAAGGCCAAAGGCGCCAAAGGATCAAACGGAACATCGCCACCTTCATCTTGATTCTGGCTCAGATACGCCAACGACAAGATCCGCCACGTCACAAATCCCAAAGTCCACGTCGCGTACCAACCGAACATGGCATAGCGACTCTCCGTCGTGATTGCCGACAGCATCAATGCCAACAAACTGGCAGGAATCGAATGCATGAGCCCCACCACGATGATTCGCAGCGGCAAATCCCACGTCGCGTACAACGGAGTAAGATTGGGTGAAAGCGCTATGCCGCACCCGTAGAGGATCAACGCCGGCAACGTCGTGATCATGCTGCACATCACGACCAAGACCATCAGCTTCCCGAGAATGTAACTGAACTTCGACAACGGTCGCGAGAAATACAACAGGAACGCCTTGGTCCGCAAGTCTTTGGCGATCATTGGCGGCGCCACCCACCCAATCAACAACAGTAGTGCAAAACCTTGAGGCGTGGTAATGAACTTGAGAATAAACCAAGACCAGACGACCCGGCGGAGCTTGGTATCGTCCTGACTGACAATCGCGTCGAAGACTTCTTCGGAGCCCGACCCACCCAACAAGGCCACCAACCCACCCAATAACGGCGTGCGACTCAACATCCGCATCGTCGCATTTCGACGCTTCTGCTCGGTGTCCAAACCTTCTGGCCCCAAGTCGATCCGCGGTCGGGCCGGCGCGCCCGGCGGCCTGGCTTCGTCGTCATCGTCGTCAAAACCTTGGGCGGCGTGGACACCGCGTTCGGCCATTTCGGCAGCCTGATTCAATTCGGCGACGGCGTTAAAGATCTCCCGGTTTTCGAATGTTCGCTCGAAAAAAAACAGAGCGGCCCCAAAATAGATCGCTGGCAACCACGCCAGAAACATCATTCGCCGCACCCATTGGCTGCGAAACGCAATTTCAAATCCCTTGTTGGTGATCGCAATCCAACGAGTTCCAAAGCCGGACTGGGTCCCTTGCCAACGACGGTAACCGACATCATGAATGGGCATGATTCGTGCCTCCAATCGCCTTCAAAAAGATGGCTTCAAGTGACTCCTGTGCCGGCGAAAAACAACTGATTGTGGCACCCATTGTCCCGGCCGCCCGCCAAACCAACTCCGCGACTCGGTCCTTGCTCCAACGGGATTCGTCCTCCACGATCAACTCCCAACTGCCATCGATCGCAATTTCGACTCGCAATCCAGGTTGTCTCAGACTCTGGGTGAACGCGTTCGAGATGTTCGAGTTGACTTCCAGAATCTGCAATCGCCAGCGATTGACGTTTTGCAATGAAGCCAACGACTGGTGCGCGCGAACTCGACCTTCGGCCAACACGATCACGTCGTCACACACCAACTGCACGTCTGGCAAAATGTGCGTCGACAACATGACGCCCATCCCAAATTGTCGATTCAAGAAGCGGACCCGACGCAGCAATCGCTCGCGTTCTTCGGGGTCGAGGCCGGTTGTCGGCTCGTCCAAGATCAAGAACTGCGGGTTGTGCACAATCGCCGAAGCGAACTTGACCTGCTGCCGCATGCCCGTCGAATACCCACTGATCTCGCGATACCGCTCCTGCTTGATCCCGCAGAAATCCAGAACCTCGTGGGCTCGTCGTAAAGCCTCACGTCCCGGGAGCCCAAAGAACTGCCCCGACATTTGCACCATCTCGATCCCGGTCAAACCATCGATGTAGCAGTCGTCCTCCGGCGTGTACCCGACTAGTTGCCGAATCTTGAGCTTGTCGCGGAGAATGTCGAGATCCATCAGCCTCCCGCTACCCGCAGTCGGACGCACCAACCCGAGTAAAATCTTGATGAGCGTGCTTTTTCCCGCCCCGTTCGGACCCAATAGACCGGTCACTCGGTTCGAAATTTGTAAGGTCACGTCGCTCAAGATTTGTTTGGACTTGATCCGTTTACCCAGAGAACGCAAATCGATCACTGTCTGAACGGGTGCGCCGCCATTTTCATTAGACGGATCATTTTTGGACTTCGAATAGAACTGCGGATCCAGCTTCGCTCGGGTCGCACTCGCCGATTGCACGTCCGCAGACGCCGCCGGCTCCGAATACTGCGGCCTGGTAGAGTCGGAATTCAAGTCAACGTCTTTTTTATGGGGGAATCAGGGGCCCATGGGGCTGTCATGAGGGTAAGGCTGGCATGACCTTTCGGAATTGACGCCTGGACAAAATCCGAACTTCAACCGAGGCCATTATGTCGCGTGCGGGCGATCCCTCCAAGCACCAGACGCCCGAGCGGTGCTGGAAGGTTACCCATTCGTGGCAAATTGGAGGATCTTGGCTCCAAACTGGCCCTCGGAAATTTTGCTCCCTGCGGTATAATTTGGGGCGCGGCTCAATGTCGAGGATCCCTAGGTCGATCCCAACCACTGACGTTGATCGCTCCGCTGAACCAAAACGCCGCACCGCCACGGGCCTCAAAATCACTTCCGCCCCATTCACAAACTCCTTACGGACCTTTTGATGCTACGAACATTCATGAAGGGCAAAATACACCGTGCACGGGTGACGCAAGCGGATCTCGATTATGTTGGCAGCATCATGATCGACGCGGACCTCATGCGAGCCGCCGGCTACCTGCCTTATGAAAAGGTCGAAATCTACAACATCACCAACGGCAATCGATTGGCCACCTACGTGATCACCGGCCCGGCCGGCTCGGGCGTAATCGGGATCAATGGCGCGGCCGCTCGCCTGGTAGGCCAAGGCGACTTGGTGATTATCGCCTCGTATGTCGAATTGGAAACTCACGAAATCGCCAATCATCAAGTCGCGACCGTGTTGGTCGACGATCAAAATCGCCCCGTTCGGATCATTCGCGACCGAGTCCTGCCGTTGGAACCAGCCCTCGAATCGGCCGTGGAAATCTGAGGCCGTAGAAATCCGAGTACCCCGCATGTTTGATTATCTGGTTCGTCGCCAACGCCTGCTGCGTTTGGTCGCCGAAAAAAAAGCGGAGGCGATTTTAGTCACCGACGAAACCAATGTCCGTTATCTGTCAGGATTTTCCGGAGATTCGTCGTATTTGCTTCTGGCGAATGATCGGCAAATTATCATTAGCGATAGCCGGTACGACACGCAAATCGCCACCGAATGCCCAGATCTGGAACTGGTGACTCGGACGGCCGCCGTCGAAATGAAGACATTGGTTGGCGATACCCTGCGGCAACTGGGCCGGAAACCAATCGCGATTGAATCCGACGCGATCACCAAGGCTGGGTTCGACGCCATCGCCGCCGAAGTTCCAGGCGTTGCTTTTTTGGACACCACCGGTTTGGTGCTTTCATTGCGTGCGATTAAAGACGCGGCAGAGATCGAGATCATTCGTCAAAGTATTCGCATCGCGGAAACGGCCTTTCGCCAACTCTGCGGTGAAATCCGTGCCGAATGGACCGAACTTCAAGCAGCCTTTCGTCTGGAAGAGATCATCCGAAAATTGGGAGGGCAGGGCAGGGCTTTTGACACCATTGTGGCGGGTGATCAACGAGCGGCACTTCCTCACGCGGGAGCGACCTCGCACACATTAGGTTCGGCGGCGACCGTCCTCTTCGACTGGGGCGCCAAGTACCGAAACTACTGCAGCGATCTGTCCAGGGTCGTGGTCACTGGAAAACCGTCCGCGAATCTGGAAAAAATCCACCAAATCGCCGTGGATGCCCAGCTCAAGTCGATTGCGGCCATTCGACCTGGGGCAAGTCTCAAGGATGTCGATGCGGTCGCCAGGAACCACATCGCCGAGAGCGGCTATGGACCCTATTTTGGGCATGGCTTGGGGCACGGTTTTGGGTTGCAAATCCACGAATCGCCCCGCCTTTCACCTTTGGCGAAGGACCATTTGGAAATAGGCATGGTCGTCACCGTCGAACCGGGCATTTACCTGCCGAACGATTGCGGGGTTCGTATCGAAGATGACGTCTTGGTCACCGCCGATGGTTGTGAAGTTCTGAGCAATCTGCCCCGATCCCTCCAAGACAACCGCGTCGACTTTGGCTAGAATTGGCGCGGTTTCGGGCAGTCGAATTGACAAAGTGAACTTACCAGGAGCCTCCCCAGTGTCGGAAGTTGGTCCAGATAGCGAAGTGTTTGAAGTCAATCGCATCAAAAGCCTGATCAAATTGATGCGCGAAAATGATCTGAACGAAATCGATTTGAAGCATGGCGAACGAAGAATTCGCCTGCGAAAAGGTGATCTCGCTGCGCCAATGATCGTCGGTGGCCCGGCGTATGCACCAGCGCCCTACGCTCCCGGACATTACGCGGCACCACCAGCGCCTACCGCCGTCCCCGCAGTCCAAGCCGCAGCAGCGACTCCCGCTGCCGACGAAGACGCCAACGCTCAAGTTATCAAGAGCCCCATGGTGGGTACGTTCTACAGCAAACCCAATCCAGAAGCCAAAACCTACGTCCAAGTCGGTGACCAGGTTACGGCCGAAACGATCGTTTGCCAAATCGAAGCCATGAAGATGTTCAGTGAAATTCCGGCGGGTATAAGTGGCACGATCAAGGCCGTACTAGTCAAGAATCAAGAAGCGGTCGACGTGAACAAGCCGCTGTTCAGAATTGTGTAGGTATTCCGGCGCAGAGTAGTTTCTGGCGTGGACTGTTTTCTACGGCTCTCCTTTTTGGGTCACACATGTTTAAGAAAATCCTGATTGCCAATCGCGGGGAGATTGCGCTGCGAATCATTCGCGCCTGCAAGGAGATGGGAATCGAAACCGTCGCCATTTTCTCGGAGGGCGACCGCGGCGCCGCCTACTTGGGCTTGGCCGACCAAGCCTTTTGCGTTGGCGGACCACGAAGCAGCGATAGCTATCTGAAGATCAATCAAATCATCGCCGCAGCCGAAGTCAGCGGCGCTGAGGCCATTCACCCTGGCTTTGGTTTTCTTTCCGAAAACGCTCACTTTAACGAAGTTTGCCGCGACTGCAACATCGAGTTCATTGGCCCATCGCCAAAAGCCATGTTATCTTTGGGCGATAAGAACACCGCTCGGTCATTGGCCATTGTCGCCAAAGTCCCGGTCGTCCCCGGCAGCGATGGACTGATCGAAGACGAAAACCAAGCCATCGAAGTCGCCGAAGGAATTGGCTACCCTGTCTTGATCAAAGCCACAGCGGGCGGCGGTGGCAAGGGAATGCGAGTGGCCGAAAGCCGCGAAGTACTACTCACGGCGTTGCAACAGGCCAAGACCGAAGCCCAAGCCGCTTTCGGCAACGGTGGCGTCTACTTGGAAAAGTACGTCCTCAATCCACGGCACGTCGAGGTCCAAATCATTGCCGATCACCATGGCAACGTCGTCCACTTGTGGGAACGCGACTGTTCGGTTCAACGGCGGCACCAAAAGCTGATCGAACAAAGCCCCGCCCCCAATCTGTCCGAAAAGACCAGGAACGCCATCTGCGATGCCGCTGTTCGCATGGTCCGCGCGGCAGATTACACCAATGCCGGAACCGTCGAGTTTATCGTCGATTCCAATGAAAACTTCTACTTTATCGAAGTCAACGCTCGGATTCAAGTTGAACACC
>JAUXWY010000226.1 GCA_030681235.1 Pirellulaceae bacterium
TGTGAAAACGCTCTTTTCAGCTACTCGCCGGCTGAAGCCGGTACACCAGCGCTCGCTAGACCGATACGGCTACGGGCTCTCGGATTATTAAAGTCGGACTTCCGCGAAGCCGGGAATTTAATTCGGGACAATTCCTTAGAACTTCCTGGTCGCGGAAATTCTTTTCCTTGCGACATCCACTTCCATGATCTTGACTTTGACCAACTCGCCCACTCGGACGACTTCGTTGGGGTCACGGACAAATTCGTTTGACAACTGAGAAATGTGAATCAACGCATCTTGGTGGACGCCAATATCGACAAACGCGCCAAAGTGGGTGACGTTTGTGATGACTCCCTCCAAGATCAATCCTTCGCGGAGATCTTCCATCGAATTGACAGTGTCGTCAAACTTGACCACTCGAAATTCACTGCGAGGATCGCGGCCGGGCTTCCCGAGTTCCGACAAGATGTCAGTGATGGTCGGCAAACCAACTTGGCCATCCACAAAATCTTGGGCCGGAATTCTTTGGACCAAGGTTGCGTTCCCCAACAAGTCCACAACGCTGGTTCCGGCTTTCTTGGCCATTCGCCCGACGATGTCGTAACTTTCCGGATGGACTGCAGAGTTGTCCAAGGGTTGGTCGCCATCGCGAATTCGCAAAAAACCCGCCGCTTGTTCAAACGCCTTTTTGCCCAACTTGGGGACCGCCAACAGTTGCTTGCGATTGACGAACCGCCCGTTGGCGTTGCGGTGCTCGACAATGTTCTCAGCCAGTTTCGGTCCAATGCCGGCCACGTACGAAAGCAGTGGGGCACTGGCCGAGTTCAAATCCACACCAACTTGATTGACACACGACTCAACGACGCGGTCCAAGCATTTGCGCAGTTGCGATTGATTGACGTCGTGCTGATATTGTCCGACACCGATGGATTTGGGATCGGTTTTTACCAACTCGGCCAATGGATCTTGAAGTCGTCTGGCAATGCTGATCGCACCGCGCACCGTGAGGTCCAGATTGGGAAACTCTTGCGCGGCCAATTCGCTGGCCGAATAAATTGACGCCCCCGATTCGCTGACCATGACTTTCGTGACGCCGAGATCGTGCTTGCGAATCAAGTCCGCGACAAACGCGTCGGTCTCGCGCGAAGCCGTGCCGTTGCCGATGGCAATCATTTGGACCGCGTGTTTGCGAATTAGTTTGAGGAGCGTTTCACCAGCGACCGCCGTATCCTGCTTCGGTGGCGTCGGATAGATCGTCGTGGTCTCCAAGTATTTTCCGGTTCCATCCACAACGGCAATTTTACAACCGGTGCGAAAACCCGGATCGATGCCGATCGTCACTTTTTGTCCAGCCGGCGCGGTCATCAACAAGTCGCGCAAGTTCTTGCCGAACACGTTGATCGCTTCTTCGTCCGATCGTTCCTTAAGCGTCTGCAAAATTGTCGATTCGGTGGCCGGCAACAGGAGACGCTGCACACAATCCTCAGCGGCCTTGTTGAGGTCGGAAGCAAACTCAAATTGCGGGACGAGCTGCAGTTGGCGTTTCAGACCGGAGACCAATGCCTCCTCGTCCATTTCGATACCGACTCGCAAGAGTTCTTCCGCTTCGCCGCGCAACATGGCCAGAAACCGGTGCGATGGTATTTTACGAACGGATTCGTGATGGTCGTGGTAAAGTTCGAACTTGTTCTCTTCGTCTTTTTTGCCACGTTTCAACTTGGAAACCACTTGGCCAAAACGATTGGACTGTTCGACCATCCAGTCGCGATAGGTCGCGTCTTCGGACCACTGTTCGGCGATGATATCCAGTGCGCCTTGCAGGGCAGATTCTTTGTCCGGGACACCGCGTTCAACGTTGACGTACGCCATCAAGGTGTCGTGTTTGGACTTCGTCAACCTTTTTTGTTGGAGCAGCAGATCGGCTAACGGTTGCAGACCTTGTTCACGAGCGATCATGGCTCGGGTACGTCGTTTGGGTTTGAATGGCAGGTACAAGGCTTCCAGCGTCCGGAGATCCTGGCAATTTTCGATTTGTCGGCGCAGACTATCGGTCAGAAGTCCTTGTTCATCGATGGACTTGAGAACCGTGGTTTTCCTCGCGGCCAGGGCATTGGCCTTTTCCACAGCATCCTCGATCGCTCGCAGTGCGATTTCGTCCAGCCCCTGGGTAGCTTCTTTGCGATACCGAGCGATAAACGGGATCGTGTTGCCACTTTCCAGCAGTTCAATGGCCGCATGAACTTGCCGCAGTACCAGGTTCAGTTCGGCGGCAATTTTAGCGGCAAGTGCGGACGATTGAATCGGAGTTTGTTGATGGGTCATAGTCGGCAGTGGGGGAACGTGGTTCTGAAGTTGGAGAATTGAGAATTTAACGCAAAGACACCGAGACGCAAAGACGGAACGGAGCGGTTCACGATTTAATCAACGAGTCGATCCCACAAGTGTGGCCTCCCGAGGATTATGAATTCAACGCTTTGCTGGAAAAAATCGATCCCACAATTCATGAAAGCGATGGGAGTGGATCTGGCCAGTTTGGCCCAGACTCGAGCTTGTGGGACGCGGAATACACCTACTCCATGAAGGAGACAACGCGAAAAGAGTTGTTTACTAGGTTAGAGGATCTCCTACGTCAAGAAATTGAAATTCGCGGCTGGAAGATTTCGGAGGGTCAGACGTCAGGCAACACGCTTTCCTTCGTTTTTTCGCAAGGCAAATCGCATTATCGTCTTTATTTGTTGAATGTTTCACCGAGCGAGGGCGTGCAGTCGCGAATCGATCCGGAGCAAAAAGCGATATCAATCAAGTTCATCGCCATCGGATATTTTGATTGACGTGAAAACAATGGGGTACTCCCATCGTGAATCAAATACGAAGCAGGCTAGTTCCCGGCCAGTTCCCCTTTGATGGCAACACGCCCGTTGCCCAAGATATTCAATGCTGTTAATTGCTTATTGCTTATCAATCGTCGTATGATAGAATACAACATACCAGGGACTTGCATTTGACAAACGGGCCGAAACTCTTGCAGATTCGGCACAACCGTGGAGATTTCATTATGTATGTCTGGTTGATTGTTTTTGGCACATCCGTACTTCACCTCGCGACCGCGACCGCCGTCGCATTGTCTTTCGACGATTCCAAAATTGTTGGATATAGTTCGAACTCGCAAACTCTGCTTTTGCTAACCGACGATAACGATTCAGACGAGCTAGAATTGCAATGGTACCGAGCCGAGCAACTCATTCATCGGTTGAGGGCCATCAATGGAGCATTGTACTATTCGAACGCCGAAGAGCGCTACGTCGTGCTTTCACGAAACGTTATTGAGGGGGCGGAACTCCATGACGGCCAACTGGAAGTGTCCGTTCTTGACGCCAAATTCCAGATAATCTCACAACGGAGCATTCGGACAGATGCCCAAAACCTGTTCACGATTAGTAATGTTTGGTCGTACGAAGTCAGTGCGTTAAATGACGGTACGATCATTATTCAGGTATCTGATGATTGTCGAGGTGGATTGGCTCTTTCGGCCGATCTATCCGAAGTGAAGTACGTTTGCCGGGTTCTATCGGGCGAGTTCATGTGCCTTGATATGGCGAAATTGCGTGAGCTTTCCGCCGCCCAAGCGGATCGCTTACGAGCCTTTGCCGTCGACGGTGATTGTGGCCTGCGTTTTCGCGGCGATGGCTCACGGTTGTTGCTTGAAGAAGTTGATCCATGGGAACGGCCTCTGGAGGGACACGATATCATGTATTTGTCGAACCGCGATGGACGCCATTTCGAGTTACAGCAATATTTCCTGACCTTGCCGCATTTTAGCTGCAGACGTTTACCGCGTACTTACTTGTCACCGTTTGATCCAGCCGATGTTTGGTATTCACTTGCTTTTGCGCCGGTACCTGATTCAGGTGAGTCGCCACCGGAACTACAGTGTCAATTAGGCGAACCTTTTGAGTTTGCGCCGCAGCTCCGAATCTTCAACCGAGAAACCAACCAAGCGAAATTAGTTCCCGTTTTAGAAACTTATTGCATCGAACAACAATTTTCCGTGGACGCCATTGTCGACACGACCACTAATGAGTGCCTCGGGAAGATTTTGGCACTGATCCGATTGAAACGAAGGGATCTCTATCGTTTCGTGTGCGTCCGAATCGATATCGAATCGGGAGAAGGCCAAGTTGAGCTAGTTTGTCATTCACTTCAAGAAAAACCACTTCAACTTTATTCGGACGAAGTCGTCGTGGATAACAAGGCTTGGGAAGTCTACTCCTACAAAAACAAGCAATGGCAAATGATCATGGTACCTCAACGGTGACCTGAGGTTGACTCAATCTAGCATCCTTTCTAGATAGTCTCTTCGACTTGGCGAGCAATAAATGGCTACTTGGCGACGGCCCCTAACTCCCTCAGGACGATTCCAACGCGGACCAGGGACGTCGGTTGCGGCCGCACCTTGAGTTCTGAATATGCCGCGTAGTCTTCTTCTGACATGATCGTGAGCAGACGTAATCCCGGCGTTTCAAAAAACTGTTTCCGCCACACCGCAACTAGCCCATCCGCCTCTTTTACTGTCAGACCACGCTCGACGAGCAACGAGTGAAACCGGCGCTCCGGGTCGGAGTTTTGATAGGCGGTATCGTCGAAAGACAGATACCGCGACATCTCGCTTTGCAGTTCCTTGATTTTGGCCTGAACTACATTTCTGCCAAGAATTGCGGTCATTCGCGAGTAACCGTCCATGTCAAACGGCGACACGTCAATTAACTGCCAACGTGTCCGGCTGGGTTCAACGTCGATCAAAAAGCACGACCGGCTTTGAGTCAGTCTTTCGATGAACGTCAAGTCCGCGGGAAGCCGTTCTCGGAGTCGATTGAAATCAATGATCGTGTTGGCATCGACACGTATTCCCTGCTCCACTGGCGAAATGCGAATCGGGGGCGGTTTGCGTGTCGGTCCGTCGTAGTAGAGAAACCGCTCGGCTTCACCCATTTGTCCGATCCAAGAACTCGGCACTTTACGAAGCTCTGACCACCACTGAAACTTGGGATCGCTCCCAACGTCTGGCGGTTGCGCCCAGTCAGGTTGGTCGTTGCACACAACCAAAGAACTCCATCGCAAGCCCATTCCCGTTACTTGGTTGGAACCGGCTCCCATTCCCGAGCTAATTGGTCCTGTGGAACGAAACTTGGGCAGCAGCCAATCGTGACCCATATACAGGTTTTCCAATCTGAAGTCGGCTTGCTGCAAGTTGGTATGTTGAACCTGATCGAACTCTTCTAGCGGCAACGGCTGTCGCGTTCGGTTGGATCGATCGAGTCGGACATAGCCAACGTTATTGACTTCCAAACTAAAATCGTTTGGCCGAGGAAATCCAAACCAAGGACGTCCGTCATGCATCAATACTTGCATGTCGATCGCCAGCGGTCTATTGACCGTGACGTGAACAATCGGCTTGGTTATGACCATGATTGGATTGATCCGTTCGGTAAATGATCCGACGGGGTTCATGGTGCGGTGCACGAACGGCGGAATCTCGTCAAGAACCGATTGAACGAGTTTCAGTTCTCCCTGGTCATCGATCCAAACACCCCATTCTGCGACGCGAAGCTGGTAGTTCGTTGGCGGCCAACTCACCAACATTCGGGCAGCGGCATCTCGTTCCCGGCTGCTCGCCGAAGTCAGCATCAACGATTCTGCCTTGAGTCGAGTAGTTTCTGGCAATTCCGTAATATCGCCATCACGTAGCTCGGAAAACGTGAGGTGTTGATTTTCCGCTACAATCCCGCGAAGCACCGAGTCGCGTTCTGTCCAGTTCGCCTTGAATGGATGAACGAGAATTTTCGGGTCGGTGTCGAGACGTCGAACCTTCGACTGAAAAAGTACAGGTGCGTCGAATCGGTCCTCCAACTGGAAATCCGGACGTCGAATCGTTCCCAACGCGTCAAGAGCAGCGACGCGAACATCGACACTTTTGTCATCCAGTAATTGTTCGAGTCGCGAGGCGTATTTCACATCTTGGGTCAAGCCAAGCAAGTGAATCGCAGCAGCACGCACTTCATTGTCGCGCGACTCGCGTTCGATTTGTTCGATTGCAGGGAGCGACTTTGGGTAGAGTTTTTCCACCAATCCCTTCACACAGGCCATCCGTTGACGTGGCTGCGGCAAATGCACCGCTCCCAACTTGAGCGATTCCAATGCATAGTTATTGGAGCGGTCGTCCATCGCTCTGGCTTGAGATTTTGCTGGAAACGTCATAAATTCGTTTTTCGCATGATCGAGCGTTAAATAGTCGGCGATCAAAGTCTCTGCATGCCGAAGCTTCATGTAGAAGTCGTAGCGGAGCGTGCCCCATATTCCGACTGCGCAAAGGAGCGTGAACAGGCACAGCGTGCGGAGGCTGAATTGAAGCCATGATCGTCGCAGCGGCGTTGGTTTCGATGGCGGCATTTGATGCGTCCTGTGGCGACTTCGTGAACCTTCTGAACACTGCGATCGTACCATTTACCGCTCATTGACGCCAGCGTTTTCTGCGAGCGCCGCCCCCAACGTGCTCGCGGACTGTTGATTTAGTATCTGTTGGCGAGCTTTACGAATTTCTTCAGCGAATTCAGGTTGGATCGGCAACAACACGCCTCGCCCTTCTTGCTCGATTTTCTTGCGAGCATTTTTCGTGATCGATGGATAAGCGGCGGTCCAGGCTTCTTCGCGGGCGTCGCGTGTTTGGGGTGGGACGAGCGGACGTATGATCCTAAATCCTACTGTTGCTTCCTCCGACGTGTACCAAAAGGGGCTTTTGGGGTGATCAGGGTCATGGTCTTTCCACGAGACTTCATCAGAAGCCCATCGTGAAGCGCTGCGACATTCGTGCGGATCGTGGTAATGGCCGCCACCTCGAAGGACGCACGGCGTTTCGTTGGGCGAGCGCTGCCAAGCTACGACAACCGTCAATGGCGGGTTGACGTCCGGGCCGACCAGCCCCGAGTAACCATTTTCAAGATACTGATCCAGCGTCCATTCACACGAGCAGCTGCCGACTTTGAAGTTCTTCATATTAACGCGCTAGACGAAATGGAACCCGAGTTCAACGCAACTCCCGCGATTCATGAGGACGGAATCTACATTCGCTCCAATCGCTACCTGTATGGCTTCTGGCTTTCGCCTAGCATCGCACCTGCCGACTAAGGAAATTCAACACTTTTTGTAAGTTCTGGTAGTGCAGCACGAAGTTGATTGATTCGCCATAGAAGTCGGTTATTGATTTGGTCGTTCAACCATTCGCCAGAAGTGAAAGTCCGACGCACGAGTACGCCTACGGCTGACTGTTAAACACGGCCGCCACACCCCTCGATTTCTGCATCGCCGACGGGGCTCTCGCTCGACAATGTTGGTCGCCAGTCCCCTGGCGGCTAGCGGGTGCAGAACCTCATCCCCAAGACATAAAGCTTCGTGGAAAATGACTTCCGCACACACCGCGCACGATACACCGTGCGGACGGCGCGATAGGGGCGCGTGCACGGGGTTTCGGTTTCTCGCTACATCAGCGCGGCGGGTTTTCGAGGCCGCAAGATCGAGCTTGCTTCAGACAAATCTGCAAGTTGGCCGATCAATTTTGATCTTGAGTCCAAACTGTCTGGACTTGCGGACGTGAATCGTTGCGGTCTCGGTGGGGATTGTTTTGCTAAACAAGTTTGTCCCTCGACCGCTTCCTCGCATGGGGCGATTTTCTAACCTCAATGCTTTCGCGCCAACGCGACGAACCACGTTGCGGGCGATGCTTGCTCGGGGTTGGCGATAGTATCTATCATTCATTAGTTTCGCTTTTTGAAGGTGTTTCCGATTCGGCCAATAGTGACTTGACAAACAAATGCAAGACAGCGCCACGGAGTTGCTGGATCGAAAGGTCACCGATGGCAGTGACTTTGTCAAAAGTTCGAGTACCTACTCGGTTCGAATCGAGTCCAAACCGTTTCTGCTGAATTTCCAGTCCGGAACTCGAAATTCGAATTTGACCAGGCTTCTCATCCCATGAAGTCGCACTTAGTTGTGCGATCAAATGATCGTAGTCGTCGTTGGTAGCTTTCAAAAAGTGATTTAAGTTAGTAGCTGCTTGTATTGGAGAGTCCTGCAAGAGTAAATGTACAGTGTTGACCAACAACGTGCCGAAGATCGGTGGCGAGTCAAAGGGTACCTCCAACGGCTCTCCGCCAGTCTGTGGGATTGGGATGCTTGAAAAGTCCCAACGAAACGCATCGTCGTCAAGCAGTTGATGTGACGCATCGGATCCCAATCCTGAAAAACTTCCAATCATTCCACTGCTACCTCCACCACCCATTGCACTGATCAACATAGTTGATTCAGGGCTGGCATCGAAGCGCAGCCGGGCGACTTGCCTGCTCTGCTTGGACGTCGATTCCCACGGACTCCGCCAGTGGTCTTGGTTGAATGTCAGGAGCCACGGCAATAGTTCGCCCGAAATCTTAGTTCGCGATTCAGGACTGGCCTGCAAGAGAATCCGCTGCCAAACGACCAAGTACTTGAAATGAACATCCGATGGAACGGTTGCTTCAGGCTTATCGATTAATAGCGCAGCAATTGCCAATTCGCGGAGGGGTTCGGAACTTTCGATTCTGATAGAATCCGCCAGCTTTACCCAATCGGGCCCCGACATTTTCAAAGCAGCTAGGCAAGGCGCAACCTGCGATCTTGCTTGCAGGGTCTCTGAAAGTTCAGAGCGGCGGGTGGCCTGCCCTAAGGATTCAGCCAGTAAAACCTTGGCTTCGCTGGTCCACTTCGAGGCGGAAGCCTCAGCGATTCGCTTAACGATTGGCAAGAATCGCAATATCTCGGAGGTGGACGCCTCATTGGTTCTCTGTCTCAACCAGCGACTTGAGATGGTTTGCAAATACCAAGCTTGTTCACTCGCCGGGATATTTTCTAAGGATTGCTCGATTCGTGACCAATCGTCTTCGTCGAGCAGCAATCGATCGGCCGCTTGCAACCAGAATCCGCCTCTGGTGGTGTTATTTCTTCGATGTGAAACGTTTTGATCGGGTTGTGAAAAGAGGTCCTCGAACATTAGCTCTTTGGTTTGGAGAACAAGTTCCTTGTCCTTGAATCGCATCAGGATCTCAAACCCATCGGAGCGAGTTTTTGGGTCGCGGTCATTTTTGACCACGTTGAACCAATGACGATAAGTTTGCCCGCGAAAGAGTGCGGTATCGGCCAACGGAAGTGTTGAATCGGTGGTCGTTGGTGGCGTCGGAGACTCCGGCATGTTCTGGTTCGGTTCATTCGCAGGCACGGTCACAGCGGTTGGCTCGGTAACGGGCTTGTCAACTTCCAGTACTTCCGGTTCGGAGATCGGTCGGTTCAGAACCGTCAGTAAGTAGTAATGCAATAGCATCGCGCGAGTCATCTCAGGGGAAATGATCTCCAGTTTCCGGAGTGGCTCCCTACCACTCAAATACTGAAACCACTCGGTCTTGGACACCGACCCGTCGCTGTCCAAGTCGGCAGTGGTACCTATGGTCAGTTCAATTAGAACATCGCCAGAAAACTTCGGGTTCGCAACGCGAAATCGTCGCTCAGGAGTCAAGCCAATGGACTCGGTCGCTGATAGTCGCAGAACTTTCCAGCTCGATTCGACAACTTTGGACGTTTCCCACGCAGAAAGCCGCAATGCGGTATAATCCTCTGGAATCCGTGAGCCCAGTCGACCACGACCGCTTGCCCGCGAGACATCACCTGTCATCCACACGCTCTCGGCATCAGAATACAAGTAGGACAGCTGAGCATTCGAAGCTGCTTGCGACAATATCTCACGCCAAAATGAATCATAACTCGACTGCGTCTCCGCCAGCCAACCTTCCAGTCGTTGGTTGTCGGACGCCTTGGCACCTGGCTGCAACTGTCGCCAAGTGGAGATAAGCATCTCGCCGAGACACGGTGGGCTATGAAGTGTCAGTGTAAAACGACCGTCTGTCCGACGCGGCCAGACAATGTTCTTTGTCAGAATGGAATCACTCAATACAACTAACTTGCCAGAGTGTGGCTCATTTGGAGCACTGAAACATTTCAAGGTCGGCGAGGGGTATTCGTAGCGCGAATCATCGGATTCATAAAGCCTACCAGACGGACTCAACCGAACGTGATTGGCACTTCGCGAGAGATTTCCGATCGGCCGCGTCAGAGTTTCGATGTTGGCGGCCGCCAACCAAGTTTCCAACTGCTGCCCGAGCCGCTGTCGCTGCTCCTCCGTCAAGTCAGCGGCGCATCGCTGGACGATGGCCAACCACTGAGCCATTTCCAACTCCGATGGCTCTGCTGTCGGGACTCCATCGAGCAATGCTTCAATGACCAGCAAACGCCGGAGTGGCTGCTCTTCCAAATGGTCGAAAGCGATCCAGCCTGTAGAGATCAGTTCAGATAAGTCCAGGGGTGCAACGGCACTGCTCAGGCAAGCTTGAAGGTCCCGCAGGATTGCGGAATTCGCCTTTGTTTCGTTCGGGACATGTTTGGTAACCTCGGTCCAGATGGTCACGATATTGTCCCACAACGCGTGTCGTTGCCATAATGTCCAACTATGCGATTGTTGCGCTGCAATTTCGCTGACCAGCTCCAGATAAGAGATCAACCCGTTAGGCAATGATTCCCGGTCATCGGACAGCGGCAAGCGTTTGACGAAGCTTCCTAGCTCGCGTAAGCGGTCAACCTGTGGGCTGGGCTCCAATGCCCTGAGCGAGGCCGCGACTTGTTGCCATTGGTCCCGCTCCAGTTGATAAGCCGTGGGGGCAAACGCGAGGATCGGTTCCATACTTGGGGATTCTTGCCGATGGGACTGTAAAATTGCTTCCAGGAACAGTTGGCGAGATTGAGCGAGGAACTCTGCCGATGCGTGAAAATACTTCAAATTATCGAAGGCTTTGGCCCTCACTTCGCCATCTTGTTCATGGTGAACGATATTCGCCCAGTGGCTGAACGGATAGCCCTGATACGTGGGCTGGCCGTCCACAGAGGTCGGATTGTCGGACCGAGGAATCACCGGTTTCGAAGCATCCAGAGGCAGAACGAGGTCGGCTGCGGCCACGGCCGGAGCAGGACTTGCGGTCGCTGCCGCGGGTTTCTTCGTGACGCGGGCCAACACCACTTCGCCGCGTTTGATGACGATGGTGTCGCGGTCCATTTGATACGAGTCCGCTGGGCCGTCGACTTCGATTTGATAGGTACCCGCAAAAATTCGAGTCTGATTCAGTCCAGGTTGCAGTTGGAGCGTTTCGGATTCTTGACCGTCTTTGCGCAAGGTCACCCGCACGTCAGCGGATTCCGATTCGATCACCAACTGACCCTTCTGCGTGTCCAAGATCAACACAATCGCTAACCACAGAGCCGCCGCTCCACCAGCCGCCGCCAATAACCGCTTCCACCAACGCCCACTTCGCCCGGTCCCTTTGGATTCAGTCGCTACCGGTTTCGGTTCGGGCAATTCAGCTACCGGGCGTTGGATGGACCATTGGCCCCGGGTCTCTGTCGGCAACGGTCGAGGGGGATTTTCGATCGCCCACTGGACCCACGCGCCAAGCTCGGCACCTTCGCAGAACGGCAACAAGGCTTCGGCAAGATGAGCAGCGCTGGGGGGACGATGGGCTGGGCTGCGACTCAAGGTCTGATCGATCAACGCGGCCAATTCGGTCGGTAAGTCCGGTCGCAGGGTTGTGACCTTCGGTGGATCGGTCATCGCCAACAATCGCAGCTTCTCCAACGGCGATTGGTACAACGACGCCGCGTAGGGGGCTCGGCCACACAACAGTCGAAACAATGTGGCTCCCAAGGCATAGACGTCCGAACGATGATCGACGGCCGTGGCTTTGTCTGCTTGTTCGGGAGCCATGTAGTCCAATGTGCCCAGCAATTGCCCGACGGTGGTCAGCTCCAAGGCTTCGTCCTGCCAGCCCTCCAAATGGACCAACCCAAAATCCAAAATTTTCACTTGCCCTTGTCGGTCGATCATCAAGTTCGAAGGTTTGATGTCGCGATGAGTGATGCCTTGACCATGCGCGTGAGCCAAGCCCAACGCAGCGACTCGAATAGCTTGGCAGGCGTCCGCTGTTTTTAGACTGGTGCCGGTTGGCACGGCCCGAGCCAATTGGCTGAGGTTCAAGCCATCGATAAACTCGGTGACAAGATACGGCGTGCCCTCGTGTTGCCCAGCGTCCGTCGCGGCCACAATCGCCGGATGATGCAGTTGACCAACAACCGCGATCTCACGTTCCAGACGAGCCAAGGACCGATCTACCTGCCAAGACGGGACGTTCAACAACTTGATGGCGACCGTTCGCTGCAACTTGCCATGCCGAGCCCGATAGACATGGGCCATGCCGCCTTGCCCAATCAATTCCAAGAGCTCGTATTGGCCAACGTGTTGCGGCGTGATCGGCTGTGGTGTCAGGCCTTGTCCAACGGGCCAGTCTTGAATCTCGCCCAGCAGCTGCCGCACTTTGGAGTCGGGTTGCTCGTCAATTGGCAGTTCGATTTCCGAACTGGGGTTTGTGGTGGGTTCAGTGGCCTCGAGGCCGTTGGCGGTCCATTGAGCCCGTTGTCGCAAAGCGTCCATCAGCCCGTCGTTGGCGTTTTGGGATTCGAGTTGCCGGAACGCCTCCTCGCAGAGCGAACATTCTTGCAAGTGGCGTTCGATCGAGTCGTTGTCGGTCGAAGACCAGCCGTGCAGGTACTCTTGTAATTCGGTTTGCGAACAACAGCGGTGGTTCTGGATCATGAGGAGTTTTCCAAACAACGGTCCGAAGGAATCTGCTACAATAATAAAGACGAAAGTCGCGTGACACGAGATGCTGAGAATCTTTTGCGGGGCTCGATTTGTGGTTTTCTGACTATTTGCAAAGTTGCGTTGGTCCGAAGAGACAGTGCCCGGGGTTTGTAGAGCGGCGTTTCTACGGTCCAATGAGGGCCCAAGAAACCAACCGCGAAATTTTCGTCGGCTGTGTTTTGGCTCGGGTTGCGTCATGTAACCGTTCACAGCCCAAACGAGGGCCGCCGCAAATTTGGCGATTAGAATTGTTTTTCGACGCCCAGTTAGAATTCGCCAAATTTGTTCTAGCCACGCGGTTAACCAAGTCACTCCGCGCTGCAGGTGAACGATTGAGACGTTTTTTGTGGGTAAGCTGACTGACGAACCGGGCGGCGACCATTGTTTTAGCGATAACAGGACTATTGATGGTGCATTCCGAGCAGGTTGATTCTGAAGCAAGTCGCAGTTCGTTCAGTTTACTAGAGCGAGTCCGAGGGCGGGACCAATTGGCGTGGCGGCAGTTGGTGGAGTTGTACGGACCAGTGGTCGCGTTTTGGTGCCAGAAGCACGACTTACAACAAGCCGATATTGCCGACGTCACACAAACAATCTTCATGGCAGTCGCTCGGAACCCACCGGACTTTTCACATTCAACGAACTCAAACATTGATGACTCGTTGAGCAGTCCAACACCTGCTTCAGTGTCGGAGTCAAGCAGCGGGCGAAGCGGACGTTTTCGCCGCTGGTTGGCGGTCGTGACTCGGAGAAAGATTATTGACTTCGTGCGGGCAAAAAGACCGGACATCGCCCGAGGTGGCAGTTCGGCCATGAAGCTTTTGCTCGAACAAGTCGATCCGCAACCGTCTGGCGGATGGTCCAGTATCGATGCGCCCGGCGTCGCTACGAACGGCGCGAATTTGTCGAGAGAGCAGATTCTTGAACTGCCTGATGGTCAATGGCAAGGTGTGTTGAGTCGCGCGATGGAACAGATACGCAGCGAGTTTCACGCCAAGACATGGCTGGCGTTTTGGCGCTCCGTCGTCGAAGGGCAAGCGACCGAAGTGATCGCCGCAGAGTTGAAGGTCTCCGAGGCCAACATTCGCCAAGCTCGCAGCCGCATCCTGCGCCGCCTGCGGCAACAATTGGGCGATCTATGACGCGGCTGATTCGCACCCCGTTAAGACTCCCAACGTTGGTGACTGCCGCGAAGACACGTGTAGCGAAAGCCGCCAAGACCTTCGGCTCCGGATGCGTGCGACGGAAAAGCCGAAATTCTTGGCGAATTCCGCTACCGGACAGTCCTTAGGCTTGCGGGGTTACAAACGCGGGCCGCCGCAAATTTGGCGGTTGGAGATGTGGTTTCGCACTGAGTTGGAATTCGCCAAATTTGCTATGGCCACGCGGTTAACGAACTTTGCTTGGGATGGCCACGCGGTGACCGGATTCTGCTGGCTCCGTCTCCGTTTTCTTAAGCTCATCAATTCTGCACTATAACAACTCCCGCTGATTGCATTTCTTGGATGGCTTGTTCGCAATCGCCGTGTTGCAATTCGACGCCTCGGCAGCCGGGTTCGATCAGATAGGTGGTAAATCCCAATCGGACCGCATCCAACGCCGTGAACTTGACGCAATAGTCGGTCGCCAGGCCCATCACGAAGACGGTATCGACGTTGTTTGCCCGCAAGAGTGATTCGAGTCCCGTCGCACGACGATGGCCGTTGTCGAAAAAACCAGAGTAGCTGTCGATGGTTGGGTCCTGCCCCTTTTGTACGATGTGGTGAATCAGCGCCCGATCCAAGGCGGTAAGGAGTTCCGCACCGGACGTTCCTTGAACGCAATGATCGGGCCACGCGATCTGCGTCAGTCCGTTTAGGCTGAATGTATCACCGACATTGAGACCAGGGTGTTGGCTGGCGAAGCTTTGATGATTCGCGGGGTGCCAATCCTGAGTCGCGACCACCAACGGAAAACATGGCATCCAGTGTTGAGCCACCGGGATCACTTGGCTGCCGCCCGGCACTGCCAACGCACCGCCTTCGACAAAATCGTTTTGCAGATCCACCAACAACAACGCGCTGGTGGGCGAAATCAACGCCTGCAGAGAATTGGCATCA
>JAUXWY010000228.1 GCA_030681235.1 Pirellulaceae bacterium
GAAGAACTTTGGTCGCTTGTTCAGTTCGGTAGCTGGCAAGCCAACGGTGATCGACGACACTCGCAGTCGAAAACGAGGCCAGCGTTACAACATCCCCGCCAAGACTCGCCAGCTGTTATCCAGCTGACAAATACCAAATCGACCAAATCGAACCGTCATAGAATCGCGTCTTCAACCACGCTCGGCATCACATTGCCACTCCTCAGCAACCTCGCCGCCAATTTTCCGGTCCACTCAATTTTCACCCCTCTCTCTCGCCCCTCTCACGCGTCTCTCAAGCCCCGTCCCCACGTTCTTGGATGATCGACTTGGCCGTCACATCGAAACTTGCTTCAATTTTCGGTAAGTACGAAGCCGAATTCTGTAACTGAGCCGTCCATCATCACCAAAATCCCCCAGCGGCACACAAAACTTTGGGTGTCCCCAAGTTTCTTTCGAAGTCTATCAGATGGAGTCTTACAATTTCTAAATGCATTGTCGGAGGTAACTTGGTTTGACCAACTTGGTGTCGACGATTGCCTGCCGAACGTGTGTAACCCCGTTTTTGTTAAATCTGGCGAAGAGGTCGTTCGGAGAGAAAATCATTGGGCAGCTGTGCTCCTTGAAGTTGAGAACCTATTGACAGAGACTTTGTATTATCAATTTGCAACTAAGTTTCATCGAAGTTGGAATCGACTTAGCGCTGAGAGCGGCAAACTATGTTGTGAACTTGTTGAGCGGAAAGTAGCGGATTGTCGCGATTGTCTGACGCCTAGGACGATTAATTTGGTCTCGATGTCCTTGTTGCGTATTGCATGTTTGGAAGTTCAATTCGCGGACTGTATTGCACCTCGATTTGCAAAACGCTGGGCAAGTGTATTGGCGGACGGGCGTCTACCTTGCGACTGGATTGGCGACTTGGATTCTTCCGGAAAGTTAGTTGTTTATTGAAACCAGGTGAAGATAAGGGGACGGTGAAGATAAGGGGACGGGGGTCGATTCTCGAAGGAGCTTGGGGCACGATCACTGGGTTGTGTGATGCTGTGGTTCTAGTTGGCAATGGACTGTATTACATCGGCGGGGAAGCCCACTGGGGACACTTAACTTTATTGCTGGCACTCGCCCACCCTGGGGACACTCATTTAATGGCGGCCGTCGAGAAACCTTGTGTGTCCCCAGACGGACCCCAGACGGATTTCCAGACGGATTTCTCCCCAGACGGATTTCTCGGGCCGTTGGCACTTCAGGAGATTTTGCTGGCTGGCTGCCCTACCGTTGGCATTCGCACTGGCGCATCCTTCGTCCGCGACGGTGTGACGGGTTACGTTGTTGAACAATTACCACCGAGTCGGCAGTGCATGGCGAACGACGACGACAAACTCTCCTTGGCGGTCTACCTCGATGGACTGGCCAGATCCCAGAATCTGGACCGTCATGCAGTCCGTGCTGCAGCTGAGCCGGAGTTCAGCTCGGATGCGATCATCGAAGGTGTGATCGCCGCCTTGGACCCGCTCCGGGTACTGCCTTGCTGAAAGCCGATGATGTCGCAAGCATCAATCGATACCTTGCCCTAAGGCACTGGAGTCAAGATTACACCGCTCTCGGATGTGGTACCGTCTGGGTGCTGTAGAAGAACCGCCCCGCAGATTTGCCCGCCGTCGACAATCACTTTGGGATAGACGTTTTTCAAGTTTGCGGGCGGATTGGTGATTAGGTCACGCAGCGAGTACAACTTTCCCGAAAAATGAATGAATCCGGTTCCCGTTGCTGCCCCAAAGCCGACCGTGTCGCCGTGATTATTAATGGATCTAACCCAACTGTTGTTAGCACTGCTCATAAGATCTTCCCAAGTTCCATCGCTTCGCAAGCGTACCGCTCTTTGAGAAGTGTTGTCCTTCGATTTTATCTTGCCGGTGCACGCCCAGCCCGCGAGAGTACCGTGATCATTGATCGCTAAACCATCGCTCACCTGGTACCGCGAGGAAGTATTTCCATTGATCGTTCCAAAGAGAGCGAAACTGGCTTGGGCGGGTGCAAAGCGAAAGGCAGCGCTTCTTGTTCCGACGTCTATCGCTCCGGCAACTTCGCCGAAGTTGTTGATGGCGGCAGGGACCGCAGAGTCGAGCAAGTGAACCGCCACGCCTTGGCCCGGTGCTCCCGAAAACACCCAGACGCTGTCACCCGCATCAGGCTCGGAGGGGAGCGTACTTTGCCCATCCTGAGCGGCATGTACCACGACATCTCCGTAGTCATTCATGCCCTGCGCAAACAGTGTGCTGCCAGAGTCGAAGTTGCGAATTGCCTCCAAAACTCCCTCAGTGGGAGAATATCGAAAGAGACGCGCATGCGGGACGCCATTTTCAATTCTCCAGCCACGACCAGCGATTTGGCCGCTTTCATTGATCGCCACGGCATAGTCAAGCAACGACCATGCATAATTGGGGTCGCTATTCTGCGCCACCGTCGTCAGGTCCACTACATCGCCGTCGGCCAGCCGTACAATAGCCCGCATGTCAGAGCCGGTGCTGATCCAACCAGCCGCAGCGCCCGCTTCATTGATGTCCCAAAGCGTCGTTGACGCGTCGAGAAACGTAATTTTATACTTGATTGGAGGCGGCGATACGGGCGGCTTTGATTTCTGTGCGAATGCAAGCTGAGGCGAGGCGCACAACAGCATCGCGGCTGCGAAGGCAACAAATGTCGAAATTCGAACGAGACTGTTCATAATCTTTAACCTTTCAGTGAGCCGTAAAGGCCTTGAGAAGCAGCGAATATTGCTGTTGCACCGCGCTACGCAGTTTCGCTACTTATTAACCTGCGCGTCGACGCAAGGTGGGTAACTTCGTGTGCCGACCGGGTTTTCTCCTCTCCCACGGCAGCAGGGAGGACTCCAGACTCCAATGCGGGAAAGCTTTCTCGGTAGTGCCAGGGAATCTCACTCTTTATGAAGTTTCCTGCACCTCGTTTCATTTCCCTTTGAGAAATACAGGAAGTCGCAACGCGACTACCTACTTTTGTGGCGGGGCTATGGGAAGGCTCATTTCAAAGGCTTGAAAGTCTACGTGGCTTCGGAGAAAAGTGAAATCGGAATCACTGCGAAAATGAGCGACCTGCGGGGGGGTGAAAAAGCCTTGATCGCGAGCTTGCGTTAAAAGCTGCAGCGCACGCTGGACGTGGCGATCTTGATCGCTTTTGTCAGTGGTTATGGACGCCAAATGGGAGTAAAAGCAAGCAGCATTGTATCGCATATCTGGGTCGGCTGCATCACACCTGAGATATTCTTCGACGAGGCTCTTCGCATGTTCTGGTTGCGTCTTGCTCACGACGCGTGCTTTCATGAAGACAAAGCTTGGCTTTCGGGACTCGGCAACCCATTCCGTTGCTTGATCAAGTGCCGCGATCGCTTCCGTATGCCGCTCAAGCTTATCCAATGCTCTTCCCATCGAACCATAAGAATTTGCAAGAAATTGACGGGCGGATTCGATCCGTGAATCTCGCGCGAGGACTATCCGCAATGTAGCAACTGCCTTGTCAAAATAGGGGAGCGACTCGGCTGGTAGACCGTTTTCTAAAAGATGGATGCCGGTATTGCAGTTTTTTGCGCCGAGGCTGACTTGATAGCTCGGGACATTCGGGAACTCTCCGATCAACGATTCGATGATCTCAAGACTCTCGCGGTCGGCCGCAAGGAAATCTGTTTGCTTCCCCTGAGCGTCAAGTGTCGTCCCCAGATTATCCAAGCTAG
>JAUXWY010000244.1 GCA_030681235.1 Pirellulaceae bacterium
TCGGCCAACAATTCCCGGCGACGTTCCTCCGTGAATCCGCCGCCGACTCGGCAGAGCGCATGAAACGTCCCGTCCGCTCGACGCACCGCCAATAACAGATCGTGCATCATGCCGGCTCGTTCGCCAACGGATTCGGTAAAGCCGATCTCGACCGCATCGAGCGTCAGTCGGGGTTTGATCTTGAACATCCCGGCGGTGTCGCTGCGCAGGACGATTCCTTCGGCTCCTGATTTCTCGACATGTTCCGCATAAAACGCGACCGCATCGTTGGCGCTCTTGAGCTTGGTCGTGGGCACGGGGCGCACGGTGTGTGAGGCGGAAAACAGCTCTTCAATCTTGTTCCAGGTCGTCGAATATTCACTCCAGCGCCGCTCTTGATTCAATTCCAACACATCAAACACACTGAATCTCAACAGCTCCAAATCGGCCGTGGTCTCTGGCGCGCGAGCCAATCGCACCACATCGTGAACGCGTTCACGTTTTGTCGCGGGATCGATGTGCAGTTCGCCCGCCAAGATGGCGCTGGAAATCCCATGTTTCTGAAACACACTGGCGACTTCTTCGAAAATCGGCAAGCCCCAACGCACCGTTCCACCGGGGTTCAGGAGCATGGTTTGTCCATGCCGATGAATCAACACCGAGAACTCGCCATCCAACTTGCGACTGGCCCAGTATTCAGCAGGTGGAACTTTTTTCTCGAGTTCTGAACGATCCAGTGGAACCATGCGACCGCTGACTTGCCGCTTGTAATCCTGAACGAGGCTCAGTAGAGTTGGATCGGTCAAGTACATCGCGGTTCCGACACGATATTGCCCAAGTTTGATTTCCAAATCTTGCGGATCGACAAGGCGAGCGGCACTCATGTTGCGATGACTCTCGAAATAACGGAAATTGGATGGGCTCTAAGTCTCGGTGGTTGCGACCGAAGGCGTCTCGACATCGGGCGTCTTAAGCTCCAAGTTCGAAAGATGCAGTACCAAGGCGTATTGCTCGCCGGAGGTTCGTCCTTCCAAGAAGCCACGATACGGCGTGCTTCCGCGACGCAGGATCAACGGTTGGTTCGCTTTGGGTCCAGCGCCCAAGATCAGCAGACTGTCTTGTTGTTCTAGTTCTCGCGCGATCCCAAACAGGAAGTCGTAGGTCAAGCCATTGATATGCGTGAGTTGCACTTTTGACGAGAAGACAAACTTGCGGATGGCGTCCGCTTTCTTGATGAGTTTGCCGGACCAGCGCAACGGCGAGTCGGCGGAAACATTCGGCAGCGTGACGGCTTTCGGTCGGCGGTCTCGAACCGATCCGTCCGGGGCGCGGATGATCTCGAAGGTCTGCGATTTGTGAACCAACTGACCTTGTTGATTAACCAGGACTCGCGAGGAATTCTGCAAATAGCTGCCGACAGAATCGAAGTCGATTTCTGGATCGTTGGCGATCAATTGCGCGCCCAAATCGGTCAGCGTCGCAAACTGTTTCAACAATGCGGGAGTGTCGTGTTGTAGAGTCGATTTGACCAACCGCATGCTCGTCGCAGGCCGCTGAGTCGCGTCGAGCCAACGGACTCGCAAGGGCTCTTGAACACTGGAGATATGGATGACAGCGTCTCGACCGGCGCTGTTCGATAGACTCAATTCAGCCATGATGATTCCTCCTTTTTCATTTTCTTGTCAAACGCCTAAATCATGCCAAAATCCATATCGTCCCCGTCTTCTTCCTCGATCGCGTCCTCATCGCTAGGCGCTGCCGCCTGTTGCAGTCCAACCATGCCGATAGTCGCAGGACGTCCGACGGCCAAGAAGACGGCGCCCGCATCATTGGCCAACAAAAACGCCGTATCTGCCTCCAGACCACCCCGGAAACTGTACGCGAACTTGTACAAGGCTCCACGTTTGATTTCCTGAATCAAATGGCTGTCCGACGTGGACGCCATTTGGTAGACGGACCGGATCGAGTGATTCAGGTAGTCGTCGGCCGTTGTCCGATGTTCTTCTGTCAGACGGATCGGGGCCGCAAACGACGAAGCGACTGGAGTTAGGGTTTGTCCAGCGAGATCCACCGGTCGCAACTGAGACTTGTCGCACCACTGGCCGTCGGCAGAGAGGTAGGCAAACCCCGTTCCACCTCGTCCAATCAAGGTGTGACCGTCTTCGGCCAGGATGCCGACGTCGCACTTTTCGCCATGTTCGTCCAGGACCTCGACCTCTTTGTACCCGTACAGTTTGGCTCGATCGATTCTATTCATGTCGAATTCGATGTTCAGCCCATCAAATTCCACCACTAGAGGCTTGGCCAATTCGGATCTCCCACATGCTAGCGTCGCTGCCCCGGACGTCGTCATTTTAGTCTGCGATCAAGTGACGTGTCGGGCTGAAAAATATTGCCCTTTGAGAAAACCTGAAAATTTTGAAGAATCCACCCCTGAGGTTGGTGGGATTTGCGGAGGCTATCGAATCTGCGGAGTCCAAGACGATTCTTCCCCACCAACCGCAGCACGCGATGGGCAATATCGTCTTTGGAAATAAAACAGGTGATCGAATGTTAATGACTATATTGCTGGACGCTGGTGGTGAGTTGGTTGCGGCCGGACCGACCTGCGATCAAATGGGCATGGGTGGGCATTATTGGCACGATGTATTGGGACTGGAACTGGTCGCCGGAGCGTATGAAACGGTGGTGGTCCAGGTGGTTGACCCCGCGGTCGTCCGGCAAATGCTGAGTTTTCATGTCGAGCAGGAGCCGCAAACTAGAAGACATGTCCGGGATTTGTTGTCGGTTGGGTACGACCTCCGACCCTCGCTCCGGCCCACTCGACTTGCCGCATAAGATCGACCGAGTTGGTAGTCGCATCGACAAACGAGTTCGATTAGACTAGGTGCCGGAAAGCGACCTGGTTGATCGTTCCGGTGACGATCACAAAATGGTGGTTGTTCTTCGATCCGTTGCCTATTTGGGAGTATTGATCCATGACTATGGTTATGTCTCGTTGGTGCTTGATTCGCGCTTGTGTGGCTTTTGTCCTCGTGATTGGTTTGAGCGGACTTCCCCAGCCGACGAAGGCCCAGGATGCTGACGAGTTCAAATCGATTTTTGATGGCAAGACCTTAAAGGGTTGGGCAGGCGCCGAAGGATATTGGAGCGTCGAGGACGAGGCAATCACGGGACAGTTTACCGCCGAAAACAATTT
>JAUXWY010000247.1 GCA_030681235.1 Pirellulaceae bacterium
GATCGAATGATGCAGCGTTTGATCGACTTGGAAAAGCAGTATCCATCGTTGATAACGGCCGATAGCCCAACGCAGCGAGTTTCGGAACGTCCCGTTAGCCAATTGGAACAAGTCGCGCATCGCGTGCCGATGTTGTCGATAGAAAACACGTATTCGGAGGACGAACTGCGCGAGTTTCGGCGGCGGGTCGTGGAAGGATTGGATGGCGTCGAGCCCGAATGGGCCGTTGAATTAAAGATTGATGGTGTTGCGATTGCTTTGGTCTATGTTCACGGGGAGTTGGTCCGAGCGGTCACGCGCGGCGATGGACAGGTCGGAGACGATGTGACCCACAATATCAGGACGATTGTCGACGTACCGCTTCGGCTGACAACTCCCAATCCTCCGCCGGTTCTGGAAGTGCGGGGCGAAGTCTACATGACGAACCAAGAACTGACTCGGTTGAATCAACAACAGGCCGCTGCAGGATTGTCTTTGTACAAGAACACTCGCAACGTGGCTGCGGGCACAATTCGTTTGTTGGATCCGCAACTTTGCGCGGAGCGGCACTTGCGTGTCTTTTGCCATGGGACCGGGTATTGCGAAGGGCTCGACGCGACTTCGCATCAAGAATTCTTGCAAAAAATCGCGTCCTACGGACTTGTGCCGACGCCCATGGTCCAAGTGTTTGCTGGTTTTGATGAAGTCTTGGCGCATTGCCAGTACATGATCGAACGTTTGGGCGATCTCGATTTTGAAGTCGATGGAATTGTCATCAAAGTCAATCGCTTCAATCATCGCGAACGACTGGGGCTGCGCAGCAAGAGTCCGCGCTGGGTCACCGCCTACAAATGGGAGAAATACGAAGCGCTCACGCGAGTCAACGAAATCGTGGTCCAAGTTGGAAAGACGGGCGCGATCACTCCGGTGGCCGAGTTGGAACCGGTCGAATTGGCGGGCACGACCGTCAGTCGGGCTAGTCTGCACAACGCCGACGAAATCCAGCGGAAAGATATTCGAGTAGGCGATTGGGTCATCGTCGAAAAGGCCGGCAAAATCATCCCGCACATCGTGCGAGTGGAACTGGCCCAACGGCCCGACGGAATTCCCGCGTTCAAATTCCCAACGCGATGTCCGGCCTGTCAATCGGCTTTGGCTCAAGAAGCGGGCGGCGTCTATATCCGTTGCGTTAATATTTTGTGCCCGGCGCAGATCAAAGAACGACTGCGATTTTTTGCGTCCCGCGGGGCCATGGACATCGAAGGACTCGGTGAAAAATTAGTGGATCAATTGGTCGATGCTGGATTGGTTCACAGTTACGCGGACTTGTATCGGTTGGATGAAGGCAAGTTGATGTCGCTCCCGCGGATGGGCAGCCGGTCCTGCGAAAAGTTGTTGGCAGCGATCGACGCCAGCCGCGCGAGGGGCTTGGCACGGTTGTTATGCGCTTTGTCCATTCGGCATGTTGGAACCACCGTCTCGGACGTCTTGGCCAAGAAGTTCCGCTCGATGGACGCGTTGCAGATGGCGACCCGAGAACAACTCGGTGCCCTGGAGGATGTCGGCACCGTCATCGCCGACAGTGTATTCACCTATTTTCAAAGCGAGTACGGTCGCCAGGTCGTGGCCGAATTGTCGGCGTTAGGGATCGACCTGACTCAGCCGCAAAGCGAGTCAGGCGCCGGATCGGAACGACTGAGTGGCTTGACCTTTGTGGTCACCGGGACCTTGCCAACACTTGGGCGGGACGAAATTCACGAACGGATCAAACAACATGGCGGAAAAGTTAGCTCGAGTGTGAGCAAGAAGACCAGCTTCGTGGTGGCAGGGGAAAGTGCGGGCAGCAAATTGGAGAAAGCCCGCGAACTTGGCGTCACCGTGTTGGACGAAAGTTCATTCCTCAAGATGTTGGAAGACGCCCTCGCAAGCTAGCATGCCCCAATCCCTCCAGGTTGGCCAGCCTGCCTATTTTTGATATTCTAGTCGGGTCGGGATTGAATGCCACTTGGAAAAGCGTAGCGAAAGTCGACAAGGATGCGAACGATGTTGGGTCAAACGGAA
Organism: Pirellulaceae bacterium; assembly: GCA_030681235.1. Classification (GTDB taxonomy): domain Bacteria; phylum Planctomycetota; class Planctomycetia; order Pirellulales; family Pirellulaceae; genus M30B19. Next base: position 2,041 of record JAUXWY010000247.1, read on the forward strand.
ATTGATCTTGGCCAATTGATTTCGGGCTTGGATTATTTGCTGAGTTGGATCGGAATGGGATGTCTTGTCGGACTGATTGCGTCGGGATTTCTTAGTCAGCGGCAATCTGGTGGATCGATTTCGACGGTCGTTATTGCGATTGCGGGAACTTTGTTGGGCTGCGGCCTACTTCAATATTTTGATCCTGGGATGAACATCCGCCCGTTGAGCCCGCAAGGGCTCGTTGTTGGGACAACCGGCGCGTTGTTGTTGCTGCTGTTTTTTGGCTTGTTGGGTGGTTATTTGCCGTCGGACGTCGCGGACGGATCCCCGTCCGCTCGAAGGCAACGGCGTCGCCGCGTTCACCGCCAATACTTGCAAGAAGATTGAGTCGTCGGCCGTAGCACAGCAACGATTTCTAGCTATAATGCCATGGATAATTCCGGCCAAGCGAGAGGTTTGCTTGGGGGATTTTTTTCAAGTGCTTGAGGAGAAACCATGCGTCGAATGGCAATGCGAATTGTGTTGTGTGTTGGGTTGGCAACCGTTTCGAGTAACGTTTGGGCGTCACCAATCGCTTGCTTCCAAGAAAAAGTAGAGACCACAAAGTCACAGGACGAAACGGTCGAAACACCCAAAGAGGAGACCGTGGAGGTCGTATTGGCCGAGGGGCGATTGGATTTCCAAGCTCCGAAGTCTTGGGAGAAGAAACAGCCCAAGTTCAACATTGTCGAATCTGAGTTCGCTCCGAAGAGTTCAAAAGAGAATGTCGAGCCGGCGCGATTGACCATCATGGCGTCGGGCGGATCGATCGAAGCGAATGTCGAACGTTGGATCGGTCAATTCTCGCAGGAGGACGCTTCGGATACCGAGGAGCACACGAAGCAAGAGGAAAAGAAGATCAACGGCATGAAAGTCCAGATCGTCGATATTCAAGGTATCTATGCCGACTCAGCCGGTCCATTTGCGGGAAATGCCGTGCATCGGAAAGGCTATCGGATGTTGGGAGCGATCATCGAAACGAAAGTCGTGGGCAACTACTACTTCAAGATGTACGGTCCCAAAGAGACGATCGACGAACACGAGAAACGCTTTATGGACATGATTGAAACGATCAAGTTGAGCCTGTAGTACTCACGAGCCGATTGAGAAGTGTGAGCGAGGGACGATCAGTCGTCCCTCGCTGTTTTTTTGCGAGTGCCTTCATCCAATTTGGTCAAAAGCCAAGATCTTAGGTTGCCGAGGCTTGCCGGATGGGCTTATCCATTGTCGCCGTTCGCGGTTGAAACATTCGCCATCGGTCAGCGAGTGTTTTTTCGTAGAGTGCCAAGTACGCGTTGGCTTGTCGTTGCGGGGAGAACTCGTGCCGGACCATTAGTTTGCCGGCGGCCGACAAACGCGCCAATCGCTTTCGATCGCGCAGCAATTCAAAAGTCGCCAACGCCATGGCCTTGGCATCTTTCGCCGGTACGACGAAGCCTGTCTGATTGTGCCGAACAATTTCTGGGACACCGCCAACTGAAAATCCTACGACGGGGGTTCCGCAGGCCATGGCTTCCAAAGCCGTTTGCGGTTGATTGTCCTCCAGCGACGGCAACCAAAACACATCGGCAGCGCGATACAACTGTCCTTGGAGGCTTCGATCGGAAACATAACCCCACTGTTTCACCACCACGGCGGGATCGATCATCGCCAATAATTCGGGCGAGAGCTGTTTCCCGAATGTCCACAACCGCAAACGCTTGGAATGATCGCCCAACGAATCAACACTGTTGGCCAGGTTGATGTTTCCCAATCCCTGCGCAGTTTGTCGGGCCAAATGGGCCAATTCGTTGATTGCTTCAATCGCGTATTTCACGCCTTTGCGGGCGTTTTTCAGATCTTCGGCCCCAAACAAAATCGTAGGCAGAAGACGCGACCCCAACATCGAACCAGGCGGTTCCGATTGGCCCAATGCGGCAATATCCAAGCCATACGGAATATGTTGAAACGACTTGGCTCGCGAAAAAATCGATGACTTCTGGGCTTCCGCCAGCATCCATTGGCACGGCGCAACCACATGCAATTGTCGGGACATCAGTGCCGCTCGTTTGATTTTGAACGAATGTCGACTCACGTCCGAGGCACTGGAGCCCAGAATTTGTGGGCACTGTCCACAGCCCTGTTGAAAGCGTTCGCACCCGGTGACGAAATGACAACCGCCGGTGTACGGATTCTGGTCGTGCAACGTCCACACGATTGGCATCTTTTTGGGCAGCGAAGCAAAGAACGATGGATAGTCAAACGCAAAGGCGGCCCAATGCAAATTCAAGATCTGGTGTGGAAAACGGGACGTATCGAGCCAAGTTTCGTCGTGCATTTCAGCTTGCGAAAAAACTTCGGTTTGCCGATCGTTGCCTTGAAGATGGGTCTGATAATGTTGCCCAAGCCGGTTCAAACGCTTCGACTGATGCTTCCGCTCCATGCGACGTCCCAGTGACGAAGAGTGAAACAAGGTCAATGGACGATTCGGAGAGAACAACGTATCGATCGAGGAAAACGTCTCATCCAATGGACCAGCCGATTGATTCTGGCGATAGTAAAAATGGCTCGCGACACCTTCGGCCAACAAGCCACGGTGCAGCCCGCAGGCGGCCATGCCGGCCCCACCGTGGGGAAATGTCGACAGGTGCGCAACTGATAAATTGGCCGTCAAATGAATTCCTTGAACGAGGTTAAGCCGCTTTGCGCCGAATCTGACGACTCAACTTGCGTTTCGTGTGGTACATATTTTCCAAAACGGCGTGTCGTCCGCGCCGCAACCACAACATTCTGACCTGTCGCTGCATGTCTTCAATCGCGTCGATCAGTCCGTTCCATGGCTTCAGGCCTCGCTCCAACAACGTGAGCGGAGCGCAACATTTCTCAACAAACTGATCCTTTTCTTGCATGAAACCGTGAAGCAGCACTTTGTGTTGGTCCATCACATCACGGCGTGCTCGGTGAGTCGTGCTGAACATGATTTGCTCGCTGCAAATGGTCAGCCCGATCTTCTTGGCTTCGCGGTAGATGACCATGTCGAAGACTTCCTCTCTGACAGAGTCGGGCAGCAGGCTCGACAAGCGTTTGTTGTAACAAGCACCGCCATTGATATGTTCATGCAAAACCAGCCGTTTGGAGCGAAACAGGCGGACTTTGTAGAGTTCCGGGACGTAGCAACCCATCACGATCGGAGTCTGGCCTTCGCTTTTCCATTCGTGATCGAGTCGGTCCAACCAGTTGGCTTTGACAGGAACCATGTCCGACTCCAACCAGAGAGCGAACCCCTGATCGGCATCTTGTAGATTTGCTTGGGTGTAATCCATCGCATCCCAGAACATGGCTGTGGGGCCGGCGGGATAGCCAAAAACCTGTGTGGGACATTGAAAAGAGTAGGTTGGGGCGACGTCCGAGCAGACTTGCCGCAACTCCTCGCTGGGCTCAATTTTCGGGCTGGCAGCGAGCAAAAAGTTGAACGAACAGGATTGTTTGCCGAGGGATTGGAAGTGACGAATGATTTTTGTGTATCGTTGGACTTCGTCTTGGCTGTAATAGGGGAGAATGATGGTGTGCGCCATTGCTTTTCCACTTCCGTGTGATTGCGATTGGAAAACGGTTCCTTCCGTCGGACGGATTATTCCCGAGAACTCCGGTTGCCGTCAAGCTCAATCTCGGGGCCAACCGGGTTGGGGAAATCTTTTTTTCTGATAAACTTTTCCGCCGACGAGCTGAGGTCGGGCGCGAGGGTGAATCGGGCGGTTTGGGGTGTTTCATCAAATTCGGTCCAAGCCTCCATAATTTTGGAACCTGAAGGGATACTTGACACATGCATTCGAAGGTCGTGGTTTTGGGCGGTGGTCCCGGCGGATATGCGGCGGCGTTTTTGGCAGCGGATCTGGGGCTGGAGGTCACGATCGTCGAGGCCGAAGGCAAGTTGGGCGGCACATGCTTGCTCCGCGGCTGTATTCCCTCCAAGGCTCTGTTGCATGTGGCCCGAGTCATGGAAGAGGCTCAGGAACTGAACGCCGAATGGGGAGTCTCCTTTCCCAAGCCGCAGATCACGCTGGATACCCTCCGAGCTCGCAAGAACAAGGTCATCTCGACCCTGACTT
>JAUXWY010000249.1 GCA_030681235.1 Pirellulaceae bacterium
GGCGGGTTCCACGTGGCAAAGTCTTGGTTTGACCGGTGAAGAGTTCTTCGACTTTCCCGAACTGGAACAGCTCAAACCGTTGGGATCAACGCTGGTGGTTGCCAAGAAAGCCGATGGTTCGGAAGTTCGTTTTCAGGCCACGGTTCGCATCGATACGCCCGTGGAATTGGTCTACTATCAAAACGGTGGCATTTTGCCGACCGTGGTGCGGAAGTTGCTGTAGGTTCCGCAGCTCGCGGCATTTTCGGACTCGTACTTCGCCATAAGGAATTGTCCTGAATCAAATTCCCGATTTGGACGAGTCCGGTATTGGAAAACCCGAGAACACGTATCGAGATCGATTTAGCAAGCGCTGGTGTACCGGCTTCAGCCGGCGGGGAGCTGAAAAGAGCGTTTTCATAGCTACCCGCCGGCTGAAGCCGGTACACCAGCGCTTGCTAAATTGCCTTGTTCCGACAGAAACATCAAAATCAGGAACTTATTTCGGGACAAAACATTAGTGGTGAATCCTGGGCTCCAACGAGATGAACTCGGTGGCGGCCTGTTATCCTGCCGAAAAGCCCCCACGTTATTCAAAAACCCCCACAGTGATTCAGAAGCCGCCTCAGCGGTTTAATAGCGATCATGGCGTTTTAAAAGTCTTTCTCGAATCACAAGTCCTTCTCGGAATTCCGACGAATCTTGTTGCCATGACCCGCCGCAACTTCTAAAATCGAATCGACGCCACGAAACGAGCGGCGGAATCCGCGTACAGCCAGCGACTCGAGTTCGTGACCAGCTCGCAACCTGTGGGCACCATTCCCGCGCCGCGCAGTGGGCCAAGTTCAACGCCCAGTCTATGTGGATTCGGATGCGACTGGATATTGGCTGGCGTGATCTGGCTCTGGCGCTCGCCTACTGCGTGACGCCCAGCAGGCGGACGACCGCCGTTCGACTGGCCACGCAATCATGGAGTAGCCGCGTTGATGCGGTTTTGCGTAGAACGATTGGCGAAAAATAACGGTTCCGACCGCCAAAATTGCGGCGGCCCGCGTTTGGGCGTGAACGGTTGAACGGCACGCCCCGCGCGAGAAGCGGTCGAGGGACGGACTTGTTTAGCAAACCAGAACACGCCGAGACCGCAACGGTTGACGCCCGCAAGCCGGAACGGTCTGTACCCAAGATCAAACCCGATCGGCCTACTTGCAGACGTGTCTGAAGCAAGATCGGTCCTACGGCCTTCAAGCCTAGCCCCGCTGTGGTAGCGAGAAGCCGAAAAAATCCGCCGAGTAAATCGGCGGGATTTTCCCTTGCGGGGAGGGACCATGGGGACACACAAGGGAGGGACCATGGGGGAGGGACCATGGGGACACACAATGGGGGAGGGACCATGGGGACACACAGGGGGAGGACCATGGGGACACACAGGACACACCATGTATTGGGGACGACCGCGATGGCACTCCCACCGCGACACTCGAAAGATTGTGGTTCCCCGCTTTTCCCCGACCGGATGAACTCGGCGGCGGCCCGGTCTGACGCCGAAAAGGCAGCACGCTTTTCAAAATCCCTTTTTTCTGTGCGAAGCTGTCGGCCTTTTCTTGCTGGAAGTAATTCTCGCCATCCGTGACATGGGCGTTTTATCCGCACTTCCGCGTGCCGAGAAATGCTACAATGGAGTTTCAACTTACGATGGTGTTTGGGGATGGCCGATTTGGAGAGATCGTGGAAAAAACGACATGGTGCAATAGATGGGGTATTTGACCTTCGATCTTCTTGACAACACCGGAAAATCCATTGACTCCATCGGACGAGTCTCGACCGTTTGGAGTAGAAACTTCCCAAGCTCGTTTGATATAGCGTCAAACCAGTTTGTTTCGTCCTCTTAACGACGTATGGCTTCATCAATGAGTGACATTCCTTACAGGCGTGGATACGGGCGGATGTTGATTGCGGCGACTGTGATAGCAACACTGGTGTTCCCGTTTATCCCAAGACACTCAGATGTTGCGATAGTTGTCATGCGGGGAACTATTGTTACGTGCGCAGTTCCAAGTGCATCGATCTTGGCACCAACGCTTTTTTATGCTGGGCTGAGAACGAGGTGTACGTTAGACTGGGTAGTTGGCTTAATCGGGATGCTAACGTTGCTATTTTGGATTCCATGTCTCATCTATGAATGGTGACGATTAGGCAACGGAATTTGATCGAATCGTTGCAGTCTTCGCGACAATCCGATTTGATCCAGGACGGATACTCGAACGGTGGCTCGATTGATGCCGAAATGGAAAACTTGCGAGTTCAATTGATGGTATTTTTGGAGAAATGACTCGTCGATTGGAATTCTAAAGCGAAGGCATGCGGGGGCACCTTGCCTAATACACGCGACAGCCCCCACCTTCTGGCAACCTTGCAACCTTCTGGAGGGCGGCAATTCGGGTTGCCTCGTTCCTGCTGATTCGCTACTTTACGCGCCAGCCCGCGTCTGAATCGCGCGAATAACCCATCGAGGAAAGGGCCAAAATGATGTTTACCAATCGAACCGTTCGCCCAATCCTGTGGGGTGTCGCTGCTAGCATTTTGCTTTTGCCGGCATGTGCCGCGAAACCAAAGACCGACCCGAAGCGGAAGCCAGAACCCACTTTACGCGAGTTCCTCCAATCGTCAAGTAAATCGGACCAAGAAGGCATGGGTGGCGGTTCGTTCCGATTTCCGGATCGCTAGGTCCGGCCCAAACGCGGGCCGCCGCAAGTTTGGCGGTTGGTGTTGATCGTAAGCGTTGAGTTGGAGCTCGCCAAATTTGCTCTGCCCACGCGGTTAACTTACTCAGCCTGCTCCGTTACGGGAAACGTTTTAGGTGGCGGGCGGCTTTGAGCAGCGCGACGCAGGATGGGGCATGAGTGATGCGACTGTCCATCACCATCTCGATGGCTTGGTCGAAGCCGATGACGACGGGTTGAATCTGTTCGGTGCCCTCGAGTTCTCGTTCGCAGCGAGTCAACTCCATCGCCAGATACAACTGAGTCGGAGAAAAAACATTTGCAGTAAACGGATCGACTTGGCCAAGATCGATCCATTTCGCCGCCAGCAAACCCAACTCTTCGCGAAGTTCGCGCTGTGCGGCGAGCAATGGTGGTTCGGCACCATCGCGGCCTCCGCTGACGCCTTCCACGGTTTCTTCACCGACCGCATAATGAAACTCACGAGTCAAATGAACACGATCTTGGTCGTCCAACGCGACCACACAGACGCCTGGCTTCAAAGTAATCACGCAATAGCTGCCGGGCAATCCATCCGGACGAATGACCTCATCGCGCACGACTCGCACCCAGGGGTCTTGGTAGCGGACTTGCGAATCGACGATCCGCCAAGGACCGTGGGCTCGGTAGGTCTCCGCGCTCTGATTCAAGTCTTTGGCTGTATTTGTCTTGGATGAGTTTGCGGGAGGCGATTCCGACATGCGGGTACCAATTCCATTCTTATTCCACGACATCCAACCAAATTGGCAAAGTCGTAATGCCACCGTCGATTTCTGCTTTCAGAAAGAACGGACGACGTCCCAACGCGGTTTTTGATTCGGCACTAATAAAAAATTCGCGTTCGTTCATACCTGTGAGCAACAACAAACCGTTGAGGCCGATGTTGTCGACATAGACACCGTGCGCCGGGTTGCGAGCGGCCAAGGCATTGCCAAAACTAACTTCGCCTGTTTGCGCTTCGCTGCGTTGGACAATGACCTTCGCGGAAATGGTTCCGCCACGTCGGACTTGCAGCACCGTTTCAAACGCTTTCGGACGGTCTGTCGGATTCATCGCTTCGGTACCGCCGGCAGAAACCGGTTGTGTCGAGTTCACCGACAACGAAACGATCCACGGCGCAACCTGCGTGCTTTCCGATTTTTTCAGAACGCCCAAATTACCCGCCGACCGACTCACCGAGCGATCCAGAATATCCGCGGTCGCCACAACCTCCGGCTGCACCGATTCGGGCCAAGTTTCGTCTTGGTCGATCCAAATGGTTCCGTGAGCCGATCGTTGTCCCGCTTCGACGACAATTGGTGAACTGACGGAGACGCCCGGCGGCAATCCGTTGACGGTAAATTCGACCGGACCTTCAAATCCATCGTACCGTTCGATCGATACGGTGAACTCGCGACCGCTCCCCACGAGCAACCCGGCAGATACTGCTGTTACGGAGGCTTGGAAATCGGGTTGTGCCGGACGGATTCGAAGCTGGTAATGAAAGTTGTCTCCGCCAAATAGCCGGGCATCCTGGACCGCAACCGTAAAGGTCCCCGTTGCCGGGGCTTGAAATAACAACCGGCTGCCTTTACCGGCTCGGCGACTTGGGTCGTCGTCGTTGCGGTAAACGACATCAAACGATGGCAAGCCGTTGTCCAACGGTTTTTGTCCGTCGATCAATGGTTGCACAATGTAGGCCGGTTCGCCCAGTGCATGAGTCACGTGTGACGTGCCGAAATAGGTCCAACGTTGGCCGCCGCCTGGATAAACATCGAAGCCAGAATCCGGCCCGCGCGGGTGCATCCACAACCGCGTGACTTCACCCGAGGCATAGAGAAACTGGTCCAACCGCATTTCTTGTTGGCCGAACAAGCGAAAGTCGTCGGACTGCATGCTGTCTTTGCCGCGGAAAGTAAAATACGATTCGCGAATGCCTTGCAGTCGCGTTTGCACAACGGGACGATCGTCTTTGTCTAAGATCGTGATCAGTGGATCCATCTCACTCGCATCGCCGGTGGCGGCAAGCGTGGAATGGACGTTCGAGGTTTGAGCGTTCGCTCCGATGGCATCCACATCGATCGCCCAAACTTCACCCACCTTTGTTTCCCATCGATATCGATCGACTTCGCCAGTCTGCAAAATCCTGCCGGTCACTTGAGCATGTGGTGGTACAAGAATCGGCTCCCGCTCACTCGAACCGAGGTCCGATTCAAGTAACAGAACCGCGTCCGACTTCGGCAGATAGGTCGGGCCGTAAGTCTGGCCGGCGACGGTTGTTGCTGGTCCAGTCGAAAGGATCATGGATCGCGATTGAAGTTTGCCGTTCAAGTCGGCGCTCCAGAGTGTGTGTCCGTCGGCCGAGAAGACGAGGCCGGTGGGGGTGCCGCCCAAAGGCTCCAAGACATCCAGCACATCCCAAGTGCGTGTTGACAACAATTTGATATTTCCCGTTTGCGACGCAATCGCAACTCGCGCTCCCGAAGGATCAACGGCCACGGCTAACAACGGCGACTCATCGATAAAACGAGTTTCCATCAAGGAATTCGAGACTGGTTGGGTACTTGGAGTCCATCGCCATACCCGTAGTCGATTGTCCCCGGCGATCGCCAGCAATCGCGGAACTCCGACTCCGGGCGGTCCGGGCAGAAAACGCACGGCGTTTACTTCACCTTCGGGTTGGCCCAACGTATCGATTCTCGCAGCGGCGGCCACATCCCAGGTTTTGATTGTTTGATCGGCCGAAGCACTCAAGAGCGTCGAACTGTCGGGTGTGAAACACAAATCAAAGATCGCCCCGTTGTGTCCGATCAGTTCGCCGTGTAGTCGAACGTCCGACACGCTCCATAATTTGATTACGCGATCGTAACCGGCCGTGGCCAACCATCGTCCGTCTGGGGAAGCGACCGCGGAGTAAATCAAGTCGCGATGCCCTTGAAAGGTCTGGTGAGGCAAATCGGAAATGGTACGGGTATCGGCAGCGGTTTGCGTGACCACCGTTTTCAGGTCGGTGAGATCGAGAACGTGAACTTCGCCAACGAGTCCTTCGATCCCGGTCCCGACGATCAAACGCTGACCATCGGGAGCGAATTGCAACGAATTTACTTTTCCAGTGAAGCCCGTGATGGACAGTCCCTGTTGCTTCGCCAAGTCATCCAGTGTCGCGCCTGATTGAAGTGCCTCGATCCCGGTCAAGACGACTCGACCGGTTTGTCCACACGCCACGGTCTTGCCGTCGGGGCTCAAAGAAAACGCGGTGATCGCCGCAGGTCTAGAATGCTGCACTTCAACTTTCGGAACTCGCAACATCGGACGAGGAACTGCACCTGTCGGCCCAGGCGCACCGGACTGAATCCACTCCGCCAAGATTTGCAACTGAGTTTCGTTCAAAGCGTCTTCTAGATCGGGAGGCATTGCCGGTTCGGACTTCCGCGACGCCAACCAATGCATGCGGCTGCTGGCCGTCACGCCGGGGGTTAACGCGGGTCCTGATGTTCCACCCTCGATGATGCCCTCGTAGGTCGACAGATCCAGCCCGCCCTCACGGTTTTCTGAATCGTGGCATCCCACACATCGGGCCTGCAGAATCGGAGCAATATTTTCGGTGTAGTCGTCGGCCCTGCACAAGGGCGTCGTCAACCACGTCATCGAGCAAATGCCCACCGATAGCCAACTCCGTCGTTGGCTCCAAGTCAAACTAGATCGACTCATTGTTTCAACTTTGCTCAATGATTGAAGGTAAACTCGGTACTGGTCAGGACGCTCCACACAACATCTTCCAGTGCTTGGCGACGTTCTGCTTCGGGGTACTCGGCGGCAACCGCCAACAAACGTTGTCGTTCGGTTTCGGTGGGTTTTCGAAGCAACGCGACCTGGAATATTTGATCGATCAAAGTCGCGTTATCCCAACCTTGTTGCATGCCTTGCTCGATCCAATTGCCAACTTTGGCCAATTTGGGATTGAGTGTATCGCCGTTCGATAAATGGAGGACTTGCACCATGCTGGGCTGATCGCTTCTCTCGCAATCGCACGTGATCTCGCGATTGTGGCGTCCGAACGCTTTCAAGAAAGTCGAGGCAATGGCCGTATCGTACAATTGAATGGCCTTGGTCCCTTCCGGGTAAAAATCGATCGCTTGCCGATCGGCACCCGGAAAGGCAATTTCTTTGAAGGACGTTGAAGTACCGAGGACTTGATCGATCGAGTCCAGTAAAACCTCGGCCATCAATCGACGCGGCAAGTAGCGACTCAGGTACTTCGAGTCGTCGCGGTTTTCGGGCAGAGGTTGGCTGCTACGCTGGTAGGTTTCGCTCTGCAAAATGGTTCGCATCAGTTTTTTCAGATCAAATTGTTGTTCGACCAAATACTGGGCAGTGGCCCCCAACAACGCTTCGTTCGACGCGGGATTGCTCAGCCGCAAATCATCGACGGCTTCGACCAAGCCTCGACCAAAAAAATTGGCCCACACTCGATTGGCAATCGCTCGCGCGAAGTACGGATTCTGTGGATCGGTCAACCAAGCGGCCAAAACCTCGCGACGATCGGTTGGATCGGAAAACTCCATTGGCTGTCCGTCCAACGGGGCCGGAGGCTGGGGCCGGCCTTTCTTTGGTTGCATCAATTCGCCTTCGGCCGCCACGAAGAGCGTCCGCAAGCCATCGCCATTGCGCGGTTCACCGCCCCAACCTTTGGTGCGTACGCGGGAGAACATGTTGGCCATGCTGTAGTATTGATCGTTGGTCCATTTTTCGAGTGGGTGGTTGTGACAACGAGCGCATCCAATCGACAAACCCATAAAGGCTTGACTGACGTTTTCGGTCATGTCTTCGGGGCTCTGATGCAAGGCGTAGAAATTCGTAGCGCCGTTCTCGAAACTGGTCCCGGAAGATGTCACCACCTGGGCGACGAAATCATTCCACGGCAAATTGTTTTCGACCTGATTGCGAATCCAATGGTAATACGCCTTAACCGCTTCCGGCCGCAACCGAGTGCCATTGATCAAGAGCAAGTCGCTCCAACGATACGTCCAATAGTCCACAAACGAAGGATCCGCGAGCAGCGCTTCAATCAATTGATCACGGCGAGTCGCTTCGGGATTGGCGAGATAGGCCGCGTTTTCTGCCGCCGTTGGCAATCGCCCTAAAGTATCCAAGGTTGCGCGGCGTAGAAAGGATTCGTCATCGCAGCGCGGCGACGGTCGTAGCTGCAGCGATTCGAGTTGCTGCAAATTCAGTTCGTCGATGAAATTTCTGCGCGGCGAGTTGGCGTAGACTTCGGCTGGAAGTTGATGGGGAAAGGGCACTGTCAATCGCGCCAGTCGAACCTGGCTGTCGAACCAAACCAGCACCGCACCTTCACCACTGCCTCGAATCACGGCCTTCCCCGTTTGATCAACGCCCGCGATCGCCTCGTCGGTGGAAGAGAAAATCGCCCACGGGGTCACGTCCGCGACGGACCCGTCGCCGTAATGAGCTTTGACTTGAAGTTGGACTTCTTGGCCAGGAAGCCAACGCGACGAGTCCGGAGTGACCTGTAAGGAACTCAGTAGCGCTGTGTCGGCCCGAGGTCCGGTCGCTCCTTCGGCGATCCACTGCGACATAATTTGGTAATCGGTTGAATCGACCGCCAACCGCAACCCGCCTTGATGCGGAACGGCTCCGGACGGTTTGGAGAGGAACAGGCTCCGGCCGGGATCGGATAACTCGATGCGACGACCCCGGAGTCCCTGTGTGATGCTGAAATGGTCCGCCGCTGCATCGTAGCCCCGCAGCGATAAGCGGAAACCACCTTTGCCCGACAAAGCTCCGTGGCATGCTCCCGAATTGCAACCGCTCTTGGCGAGGATCGGTTGCACGTGCCGCTCGAAGCTGATGCGATCCGCGGCGGCGGGTGCGTCTTCTAGCGTCGTGTCGTCGGAGTCCGAAACAACGTCTTCGCGCGCGATTGAAGATGAAAGGCAGCCGACTGCGGACCAGAGCGAATAGACCGTTGCGATTGCGGCCCATATCAACCATTGCGGGTTTGTCCGTTTGACCTTTGGCGATAGCACAGCGAGCCATTTCGATTTGCGAGTCACGATGATCCCTCGTTTGGGCGAATAGAAACAACAAACGGTCAAGAACTCAAACAAACAGCTCTTTGATTTCACGGACACCAAAATCCACTATCGGGAAGGGGCGCTGCCCGGGCCCCGGTAATTCGTGTTGCAAGTCCAGTCCCAGGCTCTTAAAAATCGTCGCGACAACTTCGCTCGGCATCGTGGGTCGTTCAGCGGGTACCGCTCCAATCGAGTCGCTGGCTCCGACCGCTCGGCCGCCTTGCACACCGCCACCGGCGAACGTGCATGTGAAGCACTGCGGCCAATGGTCTCGTCCGCCGGCTGGATTGACTTTCGGTGTTCGCCCGAACTCGGCCAAGCCGCAGACCATCGTGTCGACCAACATGCCCCTTTGATGTAGGTCTTCAATTAGCGCTGAATACCCTTGATCGTACATCGGGGCCACGATGTTCTTCATGCCATCGATGGTTGTGAATGGCTTGCTGCCGTGAATGTCCCACGTGATCTCGTCGAACACCGTCAAGAAAGTATTGATGGTGACAAACCGCACGCCGGCTTCGATCAATCGCCGAGCCAACAAACAGCATTGGCCGAAGCGGTTCATGCCATATCGTTGACGCACCTGTTCGGGTTCTTGGGTCAAGTCGAACGCGGAACGAGCTTGCGTGCTGCTCATCAATCGATAGGCGGCCTGAAAGTTGGTGTCCATCATCTGGGCCGATTCACTGGCTTCTAAATGGGCCAGTTTGTCTTCGACGGCTGCCCGCATACGCCGGCGTCGATCGATGCGAACGTCGCCCAAGTCGGTAGGTGGCAGCAGGTCGGGAACCTTGAAGTTCGGTTGACTGGGGTCCGCCATCAAGGCGAACGGGTCGTAGGTTTTGCCGAGAAAGCCACCGGCTTGACCGTTCGGTAGGTTGCCGCCGCCCCGGCCCATCGTTTCCGGGAGCACGACATGCGCTGGAAGATCGGTTCGTCGTCCTTTCAGATATTCGACGACCGCGCCGGCATGCGGATAGTTGACACCGCCAGTGAATTGGCGCCCGGTTTGCAACATCTGCCAGCCCGCATCATGGACGGCGGCTGCCGTATGGTAACAGGAGCGAACGATAGAAAACTTGTCGGCGATCTCCGCATGGCGCGGCAAGATCTCGCTGACTTGAAAATCTCCGCGCGTGGCGATGGGTTGAAACGGCCCGCGTATTTCGGCCGGCGCGTTGGGCTTCATGTCGAAGGTGTCCAACTGACTGGGGGCACCGAGATTAAAAATCATGATGCACGACTTCTTGTCGGCATCGGCGTTCACGCGCCCGGCTTGCTGAGCCGCCAACCATTGGGGCAACCCCAGTCCGATGGCTCCCAGCGTGCCGATTTGCAAGAAGTCGCGTCGAGTCGTGCCATTACAAGTATGAATTTTGGCCAGGGAGGTGAGATTCAACATGCGACGCGGATCCTGGAGGTGGGAATGATTCTGGCGATTGGCCGAACTCTGATTGTAAGTCCTCCGCCTTCAAAACGCAAACACGCCAACTGAGGAGTCAACGGGGTGCCCAGGGCAGAAATGATCGATGATGAACGACGACGAAGATTTGTAACCGTAGACATGCGAATCAAGCTGCGTTGGTTAACCGCGAGGCCAAAGCAGATTCGGCGAAATCCAACTGGGCGTTAAAAGCAATTCCAACCGCCAAATCTGCGGCGGCCCGCGTTTGGCCTGTGACGGCTACGCCGATTGTTTAGCGGGAGAAAATGGGAGCATGAGAAACAAAGCGGGTGAAGGGATTCGAACCCTCGACATACAGCTTGGGAAGCTACGACGCTGTAGTTAAAGTACCGCAAAACGCGGGGTCAAACGAGCCGGGTCGCGACTGTTGCAAAAACGGTTGCAAATGCGATGCCTGTTTGGTGCAACTGGCGGACGGGTTGAAGGCGACTTTGACCGACTTGGAATTGAATCGATTGGTCAAGTTGCTTCGGCGTGACTGATCCCGTGACTGATCCATTGATATTCAAAAAAAAGCAGGCCCAAAAACGAGCCTGCCATTCGAATTCAATGAGTCCCTGAAACTGTTGCTTCTGGCTATACGACTGGGCGCCGAGTGCGACGGGATTGGAACATAAAGCCAACAAATCCGATTACGCCCACAAGTGTCAGCGAGGACAACTCCGGAACGGCATTTGATTGTGAACTGTACGCGAAATTGTCAATCGAGGTGCTACGTGATGTATTGAGGAAGGTTATCTGAGTGATCGCAGTATTCGAAGTAAAGCCGACAAACGTCAACGGATTGGGTGAATTGAATAATTGCAGAAGTCCAGACAAATTGATTTGATCGCCGCTGGATAGGCTAATTGTCATGTTTCTATCTATCTCATCGAAAATGAAAAGTTGCCCAACGTCCATCCCAAGGGAGTAGATCCCGCCACCTGAGAAATTAACCACGACGTTTGAGCTCCAACCCCGATCTTGGTTCAAATATGACGATGACAAACCTGTCGTGGCGTTAGCGTCTTTTCCGAATGCCCAGAGTCTGCCATCTGCCCGAGTAAATGAAACGGAACCAATTGTCAGGTTAGTGCCCCAACTAAGAGCTCCATTGTCGCCAAAGGGCTGTTGCGCCTCAAAATCAATCATTGTTTGACCGCCGACCGCTGCGTTGAAGGCAGTCCTCGTACCGTAAGTGATCAATGACGCGTTTGCGGCTGTTGTCGCCACCGCGCATAAAAAAAGCCAACCAAAGTAATGCGACTCATGGAGGTTTCCTTGAAGTTTTGCGCGTTATCCGATGGAACTCAATCGTAACGCCGGAAGCAGTTTAGTCTGGGTAGTCAACAACAACAATACATTCTCATCCGATTTGAACAAACTCAAACCAAAAAGGGTTTCCGGGGTGATTTGCCTGAGTACCCTGATCCCTTCGGTGAATCAACTGAAGCGCGAATCCGACGAACTGCGGCGGCTGGTCGGGTTACTGACTGCCATGCCGGCGACGTCAACGGGTCCCGGATCCGGAAAAGCGGGGAAGCGGTCCCGGTAAGTCGCCTGGATACTTCGGGGAGTAGGTAGGCATGGTGGCGACGTCAACGGGTCCCGTCGGGGGGCGACGGAAGCAATGCGGGACGTTCAAGCGGCGGAAAGTAAAGACCAACTTTATTGACGTTCGGGCGACGGCGGACGGCTTCGGGTCCCTGGCGGGTGCGTTGGTTCGTTGCGGTTTCGACAGGCGGCGATTAACTGCCAGACTGTCGACCATCCGACCGGCGGGCCGTCAAAGCGGGTCCCTGTTGGCTTTTGGCCGGTTCGCGGTGTGATTAGGCGGCAAATAACCATAGATACCGTCCGGCGGGCGTGATTTTCAAAAAGTAATGAGGGGAAAAAAATGGGCGACGAAAGCGACGAAATTTTGAGCGATGCACAGAAAAAAAAGGTTGTCGAAGCACTAATGCGGATTGTCGATGGCGATAACCCGACGTTGGCATTGAAGGCGGTTTCGCGGGTGCTGGAAATGGAAAAGCGAAACCAGCAAGCCGAACGCGAACAACTGCAAGACTTGCGACCGGGCCGACGCTGACGCGTTGGGGTAGGCCGGCGGTCGAATTCTGCCGTTCAAAATGCCTGGCGACCTGACGCAATCGCGCACACGTTTTGCCGCAGATTGATGATAAGTGACAGTTGACCGGGCGGCTGGTCGGGGCACCGGGGGTACCTGAATTCTGCCGGAAAACGCGTTTTGGCAACCGTACCGGCAGGGTTCCGTTTATGCGGAATTAGAATAGGAAAAACGGGCCGAATGACTGGCGTTGAATCCGGGCGGTTTTTGTTGCTTGTCAAGTACTACTTTCCTACCGGCGGCATTCTGTAAAATAAACGAACACGGCAAACCCGACGGGGTTCGCGACCGGTTTTCTCAATAGCCTTGTGGGGCTGGTCCTGCCGTGTTTTTGACTCATTCGACGCAAGGCGACAATCCACAAGGCGGGGCTATGTCGCGTTCGAAAGACAGAGTCAACAAAGGTATTGAAAAGGAACCTACAGTTCGGCCCCAAACGCCACGGGATATTTTTCTTGAAATAGCAGAAGCAAAACCAGGGCAACGGACAGTTAGTGAGGCTAGGCAAACAGAATCTGGACAACGGCGAGATGCCGAGATGATTGCGAGATTTCGCAAGTCGGCCCAGCTTTCTCGATCGCTGCGTTTGATGCTGACTGGCGACGATGACGAGTTTCTTGAATTGTTGGAAATGGTACAGGAAACCGGACTAGACGTAGACTCCCTAAAGAGTATGCCTGCCCCTGAGTTTGATCGGTTTGTTGTCGCTGCCATAAAACGTCGGGCTTCAAATCGAATCGAATCGCCGTATTCGCCTGATGAATGTCTTGCCCGCCTGATGCCTGTTTTGGATGAGTCAATCGCGGTATTGCGGGCCGAATCATCGGTGCTGGACGCCTACCCATTGATTCGTCAGCTGGATCCTCTGTTTGCAGTTGTGTTGGGGCCAACACAGTTTCCCAGGTGCATGATTCGTTTAGCCGGACAAAACATGGAATTTGCAACCAGCCATCCAACGCTAGACGATTTCAAAAGCGGTTCGTTTGACATTTTGGGTGGATTGACTCCGACCCATGAATTGGAGCTGCGAGAGCACTATTTGCGGATATTGACAGCTTGGAAAAGAGAGCTTTGGCGTCGCGTCGAACTCGACGCAACAAAAGCCGATAATTACGAAATTGCTGCGGGCGAAACTACCGCCGAATCAGCTTCGATTGCCAAACGAATTCCACCGCCAAAATTTGACGCGACTGCCACTGACTGGATTCTTGGAGCAGAATTGGCAAGGTTTATCGGACTGTCGGCAAGTCGAATGAGCGAATATCGAAAGCAAAGCGAAGTTGATGAGTCCGACGAATTCGGTAGGTGGGGAATTGATGGAATCGGAACTTTTCGGCGGGCGGTCGATGGGAAAAAAGCCGTTGCCTATTATGTGCCACAAATAAAGCCTACGTATCTTTCGAAGTACACCCACAACAAAAACAGAGTCGTCGGGTAGGCATGGGGGGTTGATGGGAAATCCACGAAAACCCGAACGACTAACTTGCGTTGCCACGCAATAACTTCAAAAGACAGGCGTGAATGTTTAACGCCGACAAATGTCAGTCTTTTGGAGTTTGTTTTTATGGAAACCACAAAGCCGCCGGTTGCCGAACCGGCAAGGTTGCTGGACGTCGTCGCTGTGGCGGCGATGCTGAACGTATCAACTCGACACACTTACCGGTTGGCGGATTCGGGGCGAATGCCGCGACCGCTCAAATTGGGCGGGGCGTGCCGTTGGGACCGGCAAGTAATTTCCGCCTGGATTTCCGCCGGGTGTCCTTCCGTCGATTCTCGACAGGGGGCGCGACGATGACGCAAACCGTTTTCAATTTCGCGATTGAATATCAGCAAACGATTATCGGCAACCGCAACGACGTCAAAATTGCCAAAGGGCAGATTGCGTTGCTTCGGCATTTGCTTGCCGCAAAAGACAACCTTGGAAGTCTGGACGGGGCGACTACCGATCTGACGATGAAATTTGCCGACAATGGCAAATGGCGTGGTTGGGTTTGTCTGGGGCTGAGTATCGACGGGTTGATTACCGAAGTCGGAGCGGTCAACTCCCAACGACCACCTCGAAACCGTGGATTGCTTCGGCGTTGGCGGCTGGTCGATGCCGGTAAGGCAAAAAGAAAAATCAAGTCGCTGGAAAGCTGGCTTGAAGGAATAGAAAATCCGCCGACGGCTGGCACCGTGGGCGGATCATCGAAAGCAAACGACACAAAATCAAAATCTGGAGAAAATGAAAATGCGTCTATCTGACATTCTATCAAATGGGAACGGCGACGACGACTTCAAAAAGCTTTGGAACGAAACCGAAGCTGCTGGGGAAATGGGACCGTTACCGCCGGGGGAATACGTCGCCCATGTTGCCGGCGGCGAACTTGAAGCGAGCCGGACAAACGCGACACCTGGCTACAAGCTGACGTTTCGAGTTGTTGACGGGCCGTTGAAGGGTCGGCAATTCTGGCATGATTGCTGGTTGACTCCTGCGGCATTACCCCAAACGAAACGGGACTTGGGCAAGTTGGGCGTTACCTCGCTTGAACAGCTTGAACAACCGTTACCGCGATTCATTCGCTGCAAATGCAAACTGGCATTACGGCGGGACGATGACGGCAACGAACGGAACAGGTTGAAGTCGTTCGAAGTCTTGGGAATCGACCCGCCGGACGTTGACCCGTTTGCACCGGCTGTCGCGGCGAATAAAGACCCGCTGCCGACATTGCCGGGGGCGGCGGCAATTGTTCCAGCTACGGCACCGTCAACGAATGGGGGTGCAAATGGACTCCCATTCTGACAATGCGTTGCCGTTCGGGTTTCGCATTGTTGGGGATTGCCGGAATGACCGGCGGCTGATTGATTGGCCGTCGGCGTTCCTGGCATATTCTGAATGCGACGAACGAGCCGAAACGGATCGGGAATCGTACCTGTCGGCGTTTTGCTTCGGCGGTGAATTCGCCGAACTGCTGAACCGAACGGGTTCGACGCGGGGTTATTCCGGCGTTTGCTGGTCGCCGTGGTTGTGGTTCGATATTGACCGCGACGAAATCGGAGCTGCAACGGCTGACGCAAGGCGACTTGCGGCAATGCTGGTTGAACGGTTTTCGATGACCGGCGACGAATTGCCGGTTTTCTATTCGGGTTCGAAGGGGTTTCATATCGGATTGCCGACGGGACTTTGGCAACCGGCACCGTCGAACCTGTTTCATTTGCATTGCCGCCGGTTTGCTGAACAGTTGGCAAGGGTAGCAAACGTCGCGATTGATTCGGGGGTGTACGACCGCGTTCGGGCATTCAGGGCACCGAATTCCCGGCATTCGAAAACCGGACGTTACAAGCGAATCCTGACGCTTGACGAACTGTTGATGCTGAAACCGTCGCGGATTATCGAACTCGCTTCGGATCCGATGCCGTTTGAAATGCCGGCGGGGTTCAAACCGAATCCGCAAGCGGTTCGGGACTGGCAACAGGTTGTCGATGACGTTGAACGGCAACAGGTTGTCGCGGTTGAACGCCGGCAAACCGGCGTTTGTCCGTCGTCGTTGAACCGTTCGACGCTGGAATTCTTGCGGGACGGGGCGACAACAGGCGACCGGCACCGGCGTTTGTTTTCCGCTGCGGCGAATCTTGCCGAATTCGGTTGTTCGTCCGAACTGGCGTTCGTGTTGTTGTCAGAATCGGCACTTGATTCAGGTTTGCCGCCGTCCGAAGTACGTCGGCAGATTGAATGCGGGTTGAACCACCGGGGGGCACAATGACGAACGCAAGGTTTATTACCGCTGCCGATGCAATGGACGGTTGGCGGGATGACGTGTTGACGGGCAAGCCGCCGACATTCTTTCGCGTTGCTGACGCGGGTCCGTTGGCACGGCTGGAAGTCGGGCCGAAGTTGATAACGCTGATTGGCGGGGCACCGGGAAGCGGCAAAACGGCTTTCGTCATGCAATGCGTTGTCGATGCGTTGCGGCTGTCGCCGACATTGCGGGCGGTTGTCTGCAATATCGAAATGCCCGCCGAAGTGCTGTTAGACCGGCAACTGTCGCGACTGTCGGGCGTTCCGATTGATGCAATCCGTTATCGCCGGCTGGACGAAATGCACGCCGACCGAATCGACGCGGGGTTGGCGACAATCGAAAGTTTCGCCGAACGGGTTTGCTTTGTCCGTCCGCCGTTCGACTTGGGAAATGTCGCGGCGACGGCTGACGAATTCGCACCACTGGCGACCGGCGGCGGGCTGCTTTTGGTGCTGGACTATATCCAGCGAATTATGCCGCCGGGGTCGCAGGGCGACAAACGCGGGTCGGTTGATGCGACGATGAATTACATTCGGCAGTTTGCCGATGCCGGGGCGGCGGTTGTTGTGGTTTCGTCGGTCGGTCGGCAAAAAGACAACAAGGGGCGTTCAACGTATTCCGGCGACAGTCTGAACCTTGCCAGTTTTAAGGAATCGGGCGAACTCGAATTCGGAGCCGATGACGCTTTCATTCTGGCACCGATGAAAGACGCGGCGGGCATTCGGCATTTGATGCACCTGAAAGCAAGGCATACGAAACCGGCGGACGTGTTTTTGCGGTTCGACGGAATGACGCAACGATTCACGGCGATTGAACCGCCGACCGAACGGCATTCGAAAAATGCGGGATTGTCGGCGACGTTGGCGGAAGCCTGGAAACAGGCGAAACCGGCAGGGGGCGAACCGTGGAAACCGTAAACAACGGATTGTCGCGGTCGGAAAACGCGGGGCCGGTGCTGGCTGGTTGTTCCGTCTTGCCGCCGATGATTGCTGAACCGGCACCGGCACCGGAACAAAAGCCGAACCGCAAACGCAAGGGGAGCCGACTAACTTCGGATCGTTTCGCCGTGCTGAATGGGTTTGTCGATTGTTCGTTGGCGGGGCTGTCGCGGTCGGAGCTGGCAACGTGGTTGATTCTGTATCGGGATACTCGCAACGGGACTGCGGCGACGTCGCAAGGCGTGATTGCACGGCGGGCGGGTTTGTCCGTCCGGTCGGTCGGCAAGGCGGTTCGACGGCTGATTGCCGCCGGTTTGCTGGTTGTGGTTTTTCAGGGCGGTTTGAATCGGGGGCCGTCGCGGTTGCGGGTCGAACCACTGAGGAACCAGCGTTCCGAAGTACTGAGGAAAAAACGGGTTTGGGACTGAGGAACCAGCGTTCCGATATTCCATAAAGGAACCATAAGCGGCAAACCCGCTTTATCGGCTGACGCCTGGCGGGTTCGCCTGAAATAACGAAACGGACGGACGATGACGACACCGGCGGAAATTCTGACGCAACTGCAAGCTGCCTGGGGCGTTGTCCCGGCGGTTTCGGGTTCGCCGGCGTTTGTGTCGCCGGTGCTGGAATTATTGGGCTACTGCGGCAAATTCGAGCCTTGCGGGGCACACGTCCCGCCGTTTGACGCGGTCGAAGAAACGGACAACCGGCGACCGGGTTTCATTCGGTCGAAATGCCGGCAATGCGGGCGGTTTTTAGGTTACCGGCGGGAATGCTGAAAGCGTACAATGAGCGAGCCGAAGCTAGGGCTGTACACCCGAAAGCCGGTTTAACTCGCTGGTTGCTTCGGCACTTAACTAATTCGAGTTGATGCAATGGGAGTTGATTGCAATGGGAACGATTTACAAAAAGCGGATAACGCGACCGCTGCCGGTCGGGGCAACTGTCACAACAAAACGTCGCCGGGCAACGGCGAAAGAGCTGCGGCGGGATCCGTCACAAATGACGGTTGTTGAACAAGTCGCAAAATGGCGGGACCGCACCGGGGAACTGCAAACCGGCGTTGTTGTTATTCGGGCCGACGGGTCGAAGCGGGTTCGGGTTGAATCGGCGACGTACTATTGCCAGTACCGCGACGGCGACAAGTTGCACCACGAAATCCCAACAGGTTGTCGGGATAAAGAAACGGCGAAAGCGTTTTTGGCTGAACGGCTTTTGATGGCGGAACGGGTCGGGGCGAAAGTTGTTTCGTCGGCTGAACTCGCAACCGTTGAACACGAATCGACGCCGATTGACATTCACGTTGCCGACTATCTGGCATTCCTGAAAAACAAACGGGGCAAGGGTAAACGCCGACGGGTGGCACGGCGACACCTTCAAAATGTCGAAACGGCATTGCGACGAATCGTTGCCGAATGCGGATTCGACCGGCTGAATACGATTCGCCCCGAATCGGTAGCGGGCTGGTTTACTGACAGGCTTGCCGACACCGAAGCGGATTTGGCACCGCGAACGATAAACGCCCATTTGTCGGCGTTGAATGCGTTTTGTAATTGGGCGGTTGCTGACAAGCGTTTGCGGTCGAATCCGGTTGCCGGTGCCGCAAAGCTGGACGAATCGACCGGACAAAAGCGAATCCGGCGGGCAATGTCGCCGGCTGAACTGGCACGGTTTTTTGTCGCGGTACAATTGCGACCGGTTGCCGAATACGGTCGGGCGACTGCAAGACCAAAAAAACCGCCGACCGAACAAACGGAACCGACGGAGCCGGTCAAACCGGCGGGGCGAAAGACCTGGACGAAAGAGCCGTTATCGTTTACGACGCTGCGGGAATCGTTCAAACGCGGTCGGGCCGCATTGCGGAAAACACCGGACAAGATTGCCGAACTCGAATTGTTGGGACTGCAACGGGCGTTGATTTACAAAACGCTGTTGATGACCGGTTTGCGGAAATCCGAACTCGCTTCGGTTCGCGTTCGCGACGTTCATTTGGAATCGTCGCCGGGTTGGCTGACGGTCGAACCGGAAAACGAAAAAGCGGGCAAGGGTGCCGACGTTCCGTTGCGGGGCGACCTGGCGGACGATCTGCGGGATTGGCTTGCCGACCGTCGCCGGGCGTTTGTACGTCGGCAAGGCTTGAAGCTGAACGCCGACACCCGGCAAGACTGGTTCGACGAACCGTTGTTCAACGTTCCGGGCGGGCTGGTTGTCGTTTTCAACCGGGACTTGAATGCCGCCGACATTCCGAAAACGGACGAACGGGGGCGGACGCTGGACGTTCATGCACTTCGGCACACGTTCGGAAGCCTGTTGAATGCCGCCGGGGTTGCACCTCGAACGGCACAAGAGGCTATGCGGCATTCGGAAATCGGGCTGACAATGCGGCATTACACGGATCCGAAGCTATTGGACGTCGCCGGGGCGATTGAATCGCTGCCGGGGCTGTCGCTGGACATTCCGCCGATGCCGGAACGGCTTGCCGCGACCGGGACAGATACGGCTAAAAGTTTCGTTGCAAAAACGGTTGCAAATAATTCTGACTTTGCTGCAACTTCTGAGTCATTTTCTGACAATTTCGGGGGGGTATATCCGCCGGATGAATGCGAGCCAGAAACGAGAAAAACCCCGCTATTAACAGGGTTTTTCGCAGAGCGGGCGACCGGACTCGAACCGGCGACATACAGCTTGGGAAGCTGTCACTCTACCAACTGAGTTACACCCGCAATTCCCCGGGATTCTAGCACAATGCTCTGGCGAGGGAAGCCGTCAACGTCCGATTCAGGGCCCCTGGAATTGCCTCCGGATGGACCACCAATATTACTCACGGTCGTCGGGCAGCTCGCAGGTACACGTGCAATCGCCGATGGCTCGACTGGGGCATTCGGGCCACGATGGATTTAAAATCAGGGTCGTAATAGAGGTACGCCGACTGGTAGCGGTTGAAATCCTGTTCCAACAATCGATTCAATCGACTGCCAAGGATTGGCCATTCGCGAGTTGACGGACACAAGTCCGCAACCGGATACACTTCAACGTTGGAGTACTGTTCCTCGGCCGAGTCGCTCAACAAGGACACCACATCGGGAGCCAATTGTCGCACGCTCAGCCCCATGTCCAAGGACAGTTCCTGTAAAACGTCAGCCACGACTTGGTTTTCCACGACGATCGGAACGACGGTATCCGGTGTCCAGCCCTCCGCTATCAACGAGGGCCAATCGACGACGACCGTTACGTTCGATTGTTTGTAGATTTGTTGGAAAATGTCTCGCAGTGGCACGGGTTGATGACTTTGCAAGTTGATCACCGTTTGCAATCGACCGCTTTCTTGCACGGCTTTGGGCAGTAATTCTTCCGGCCAATTTTGTGGCTGTCCTTGATTCGATTTGGCCAATGTCAACTGCCGCAACACACGTGCGAGCTGGTTTTGGATGTGAGGATAATGCACGACCAAAATTTTCCCGTCGCGAATCTGCCAAGCGCCCACTTGCGTCGCGCGTTGCGCCTCGGGATTCGATTCCGCATCGGCGGCCATTTCACCCCATTGTCGACGTCCCACATACTCGCTCAAAAATTTCCCCACTTTTTGCAGTTCTGTTTGCAGTGCGTCGGGCGACAAATCGGCGGCCAACCAGTCGACGGAATGTGTAGTCGCCATCATCTTATCCGAGTCACGCGGGAAGACTCGGAAACCAAAGACAGCGGGCCGTTCCGGATTCCACGCATGTTGTTCGGCGGCGAGCCCAAACGGCTCCATTTGGTTGACCAACAGCTCAGGAATTGTGGTTTGTACGGCTTCCACCAATCGGGTCGAATCTAAAGCGACGGGTTGCCCTTCGAATCGCGGGATGTCGATCCAAATCGGCAGCCCACTCAGGGTCTCGGCGATCGACATCAACTGCGGGACTCGTCCCTGTTCGTGGCGAAGGCCAGCGATCTTGGCCGTCAGGCCTCTTTGAGTATCCACTTCACGTGGTAGCGGTTTGACCACGCGAGGCGAGCGAGATCGAGTCGGCTGGCGTTCCGCAAACTTTCTCAGCACTTCGTCAATCGGATCCAACCCCGCCTGTGTCATTTTCCTAAGTCCCGGATCGTCCCACTCGCTGGTCAAGCCATCTTCCAAGATCGATTTCATCACGTCTTGAAAACCGCCGTCCGCCGCGCCGTCCTCGGTTCCTCCGATGCCCATTTCGTCTGGAGATTGAACCGGTGGCTGTGCCTCAGCGCCGTTTCCATCCGCAGCTTGGTCTGATTGATCCGGACCCGGATTCGGCGCCACGTTTTCGTTTGGGTTCGGGACGACGGGATCCTCGCCCGGCGGAAGCACGTCCGGATCGATTGGGTTCTGATTACCAGGTCCAGAATCTTTTTCGATCGGTTCTTCAACCTTGGCCGCCGCATCGCCATTCTTGTTCGATTCGGTCGGATTGGACTTGTTGTCAGTCTCTCCGGGAAGTGGCTGCTTGGTCGGTGCTTTTTCGAGTTCGGCCAAGCGAGCCTGCTGATTCCACCAATAGTAGCCGAGAGTTCCAAACAACATCAGCAAACCAAAACCGGCCATCACCGACAGAAGAATCGTTCGACGTTGGCGAGTCCGAGCCGAATCCCAGTTTTCCGGCCGCAACAAGCCATCCGCGATGGCCTTTTCGTTCTTTGGTGTCGTCGGCCGATTTCCGGCTGGGCGAGCGTTTGCACCGGTCGCACGCGGAGCCGCCTGTCCTGCAGCAACTTGGCGATTTGCACCCGAAAGTTCCGGATCGACGTCAACCAGTTTCAATTCTTCTCCCCAACCCAAGCTACCGACGTTCGGCAACGTCTCCTGGAGATCTTGAGGACTATCAGCAGTCGGCACCGATTGGTCACGCCGTCGCTTGGCCACAGGCTGTTGCGAGGGATCGACGACCTTTGTGGGAACTATATTTGCGTCGGACGGGGGCTCCCAGCCTGGGGGCGGTTCGACCAGAACCATGCTGCCGCAGCGTGGACAACCCAAGGACTGTCCGATCAATTCGAGCTTGGCCACTTTCAGTTTGGCTCGACAACTGCCACATTGGATTGTAAACACGAACCGTCCATTTCGGAAAAAGGCCACCTGGGCTAACAGGCTAACATTGTACCACTAGGGAACTGGCGTTTGCTCTTTGGTCGGCGACAATGCCCGCAGAAACTGGACCAAGTATCGCCGTTCCTCGGCTGACAAGTTTAGTGGTCGGATCAGCGGCGAAAGTTCCGGATCGTTTGCCGCTCCGCCGCGATTATAGAATTCTACCACATCTTCGAGCGTTTTTGCGCTTCCGTCGTGCATGTAAGGGGCCGTTTCAGCAACGCCACGGAGGCTGGGGGTCTTGAATCGGTATCGATCTTGCGGATCGTGCGTGATTTCCGCCCGACCAGAATCACGCGTGGCCGACCCAAAGCTGACTCCCGTGTTGTGGAACTGCTCGTCAGAAAAATTGTCCCCGGCGTGACACTGCCAACAGCGGCCTCGACTCTCGAAAATCCATAGACCCTGACGTGCCTCCATCGACAATTCCTTGACATCAGCGGCTCGAAACCGATCGACCGGCGAGTCACCAATAACCAAACAGCGCTGGAACGCGGCCAGCGCCGCTGCCAATCGTTCGTCGTTGATCGCCGGTGCTCCCGTTTCCGGATCTCCAAATGCCTCGGCAAAAACACGTGGGTACTCGGCATGGTCTTGCAGTCGCTGCAAGATCCTCGCCAAATCATTGCCCATCTCATCTGGGTTTGAAATCGGTTGCAACGACTGTTCTTCTAGGGTCGCAGCGCGTCCATCCCAAAAGTGCAACTTGCCATACCCGCGATTGAACAACGAGGGAGCGTTGCGACGTCCTTGTTTTCCGCCGATGCCAATCGCAAGTGCGTCGGGACTGGCCAGCCCGTGGCTCGGTTGATGACAGGACGCACAGGAAACGCTTTCGTCCTGAGAGAGGATTGGATCAAAGAACAATCGGCGCCCCAAGTCTACTTTGGCTGCCGTCAAAGGATTGGCCGCATTGTCGCGTGGCAAGGTTGTCAATCCGAGTGGCGGCTGATTTCGCATCAACGTGGTCGTGGCCGGCAGAGTGTCGATTGGCAACTTCGGAGCGACCAAGGTCGTTGGCGAGGCGGGCTCTTGCGGACTTCCACTTCCGATTGAAACGATGGTGGGCAGCACCATCACCATTAGGCAGATCGCCAATCGTTGCCGGCGCACGACTCGACCGTCATTCATGTCATTCACTCAGTTGTAATAGGAGCCGCTCGATCAACTGCCGGCCGAGCGCTTCATCCGAGTGGGTGAACTTCAGCGCGAGGTCAACCTCCAAGATCCAACGGTGGAGGCAATCCAGGCGTCGTCGGCCCAGCCGTTTCAAGCGACCGGCCGCTTTCTCCACTTCCGACCCCCATTCGCGAAACCCGGCCGACAACAGCGATTGCTTCATGTCCGCCCGGCCACCACTGGTCAGCCGAACTTGATTGTAATGATCGTACGCCACGGCGTAACGCCGCAACGTCCACGACAATTGGCCCAT
>JAUXWY010000268.1 GCA_030681235.1 Pirellulaceae bacterium
TGACGCAGGGAGAGGTTTCAATCCGCGCCCGCTCATGCGAGCGGGCGATAGGTCCAATTCGGTTGGACCGGATGCAACAGACAGTTTCAATCCGCGCCCGCTCATGCGAGCGGGCGATGTACCGCGACTGAGGTCTACTTGGAGTGGTGCAAGTTTCAATCCGCGCCCGCTCATGCGAGCGGGCGATGATCAAAACCCGGCCAACCATTCGGTATAACCTGTTTCAATCCGCGCCCGCTCATGCGAGCGGGCGATGTTTTCACAAGACGGGTCAATTGTTGTTTCCAGTTTCAATCCGCGCCCGCTCATGCGAGCGGGCGATCCGATGATATTGCCGAATTCGAAGCTCTGATTGTGTTTCAATCCGCGCCCGCTCATGCGAGCGGGCGATTTCGACCAAGGACTACGAATTGGGGGAAGATCAGTTTCAATCCGCGCCCGCTCATGCGAGCGGGCGATATAAAACACGATACTTCCAAGTAACCCCCCAAAGTTTCAATCCGCGCCCGCTCATGCGAGCGGGCGATTTCCATCGAGAATGGGGTTTCCAGTGTTTGACAAACAGGGTATTGAGATGTTGCTTCATGATTTGTCGCTCGCGGGCGATTGGGAACGCGATGTCGGATTGTCAGGTCGAGGGTTGTCGAGTCGCTGCTGGTCGAGTCGAACCTTAACTATTCGGGTTCGAGGATCGTTTCCAGGTAGCGTTTGGCGGTTGCACGAGGACGCAGGGCTTTGGGCATGCACCATTCGAACAGGGAACAGCCGCGACATTTGGCATGGTACTTGGCCGTCGGAGTCTGTTTGTTCGCCAGCAATTTGGCCAAGCGGACGGCTGCACTTTCGGTTTTTGCTCGTAATTCGTCATCAAAGACCACTTCTTGACGGTGTTGGCTTTTGATGTGAAAGATCGCCCCAGCTGGAATGGAGGTGCCAAGCATTTCTTCCAGGCAGATCGCTTGGGCACAGAGCTGGACTTCGTCATTATCCCAGCGTCGCTTTTTGCCGCGTTTGAAATCGACAGGGTAGGGGACCGGGTTGGGCGGAGCGGGATTCGCGGACGGGGATGGTTCAGCGGCAGGCACGGCTTCCAAAAATTCAACCAAGTCACAGCGTCCGATCAGGCCCAAGCGGTGTGAAACGACCCACATGCCGGTGACTTGTCGTTTTTGCCCGCGTTTTCGATTGGCTTCGACATCCACGTTGCGATGAGCAAAAGTACCTTCGAGCGTGTACTGATTATCGCGCCAGATCCCTTCCAACAAATGCAACGCCGCCCGCCGCTCACAAAAGAGGAAGTCGTTGAGGTACGAGATTGGGAGATAGTCTTCTTCGTTCAAAATCCGATATTTCCTGGATTAACATCAGTTACGTAAATTCCATAACGACGAAGGCCGCTAAGGACCAATTGAGCTTTAGGCCAATTTTCTTCGAACTGCTCCTCCTTTTCGCGATTCCACTCGGCCAAAACCTCTTCGCCATGTTCAGGAGAACGATCCAAATAGGCACCGCCGAAGTCCAACACAAATGGTCGAACAACAACTGACATTTCGATGGCAAGTAAATCATCATCAAAATCAATCAATTGAGGCACGTAGTGCCCTTCGACTACTTCAACCTCAAAAGCCCTTAGTCTCAGATACACGTCGCGTTCTCGAAAATACGGAACTTCGAATTCGTGGATTTTCAATGCGGTCCTGACCGCGTGGTATTCACGAGAACATGAAAAAACCGTACCATGTACACCGTAGCCGAAAACTGTCGAATTTGCGAGCAATAGCCCGCGCGTTCGACAGTAAACGTCAGCAATACTTCTAAATTGTTCGCGAGACTTCATAATGATCTCATCGAATACCAACAGTCATTCAGCCGAAGTCAGCTTGGAGTTGCTTATCGGCATGCGCAAAATCCCCTTAGCCCAAGCAGCACACGATTTTGGTATTGCCACAATTCCAGTAGAAATCCCCGTGTGCCATGGAGTTGTAGTCATGTCGGTTGACGGTTGTGTTGAACGTTTTTCCGTTTTCTTACCTGAGGGTTGTGGTCCTGGAAAAACCAAGTTTCCATGGCGAACTGGTAGTGCCGAAAACGCTGGTCAAATTTAAAACCCCACCAACATCTTGGCACTGCGTCGAGCGAATAGAAAATCGAGACGGGAATTAATCGAGTTCCCGCCTCGGTTCCCTTGGGTTCTAACCCACGAATCGATGCAGCTTGACGGAAGTTGGCAATCCGTCCAGATTGACTCGAATTCGATCCTGGTACTCAGCAAAACTTCGTGGCGCGGCGTTGGCTCCCAGTGGTTCGATTTGAATGCGATCGAACAGTTCGTGCGCTGGAGCACACCCTAGCGCCGACTCATGCTCGAATACATACAGCCCACGAGTAGACATCAAACCTCGGCTAGCCGAGCGGTCGATTTCCCAGATGGTTCCCTTGAGAACATCCCACAACATTTGCAGATCGTCATTGGAAAAACCCGTGTCACGCGCCAAGAAAGGATTGACAAATCCCTGGCAACGGTACAGTCCGTAGGGAACGGTATTCTTCCGACCCATGGTGCCAGTAATCGAGCCGTCTTTAGCCGATTGTTTCTTTGCCTCATCCTCGGTAGTGACCGACTTTCGTGTGATCGAAAACTCCATTGGGACAATCGGGTCAATCGATCGGGCGAACGTCAACTGCACGGGACCGCGGACTTGTCCGCAATTGACGCCCGTCGTCATCACCGCACCAAACGCGCGAATGTCGTAAAAATTCTCGCACATCCATTTCCTCGCTTTGGTCGTGTTGTCGGCTTTGTTTTTGCCTTCTTTTTCATCTTTGACACCAACGGAATCATAGGCACGTTGGTGTTGCAGATTGAGGACTCGCTTCTCGAAAACCGCGTCCTGCGTTTGAAAATAGAGTTCGCAACCTGGCTTATCCTCCGCAACCGTCGCGATGGCATTCCGGATCTTCCGCTTCAAGCAGCCATCGGTAACCAAACCTTGCAAAGACTGCGGGTCGATGCGTGGCATGTTTCCAGCGTCGGGGTCACCATTGGGATTGCCGTCTTGCACGTCAAACAGCAGCACAAAGTCGTAGCGTTGATTGACAGTATTGGGAGCAGTGGAGATTGTAGTCATTTCGGTTTTCCTTTTCGAAAATCAGATGAACATTGATTGTGAATACCAAACGAGGGCCTACCAAGCAGTAGGGCCAAACGCAAACATAAACTAGGACAGTGCCTTGGCTGCTTTCCTTTCAGCGATTTGCTGGAATCGATTGGCACGCTGGTGGTAGTACCCGAGGGCGAATCGGCCTTGGTCTTGCAATGACAATTGACCAGCCGGCGGTGCAGCGGGCAATTTGGCAGCGATCTCGGACAAGAGCTTGTCGCTATTGACGCCGGCGCCCGGTTTTTCCGATCGAAGCCTTCGCAGATGATTTTGAGCATTTGCAAAGAGTCGGCTAAAGACCAACGCCGGCGCCGCACTAAAAGTGCCATAGAACTTGTCAACGACATTGGCATTGACATCCCCCAAAGCGTCGTACTGGATCTGTTCGAACACTGCCAAGAGCCGACCGTACAGGTAGGCCGGATGGTGTTCATCTTCATCAAGTGTTTCGGTCACGGAAATCCCCTTTCGGATTAAAGTAAGTTTGATCAAAGCCATGCGCACCGCACGAAAACCATCTGCGCCATCGGCACGCAACCGACGCAAACAGGCTGAGAGAATCGAGTCTGGGATCGGCAAACGTTGGATGGCCGCTGCCATCAGTCTGGCCGGTGTGTCCGGTGCCACACTTTTACTGTCGAAAGCTGTCGCATTCACCAGCATCCAAAGCGGAAAACTGTTCTTAGGAAAGCCTTGCCCATCTTTGGACAAATCCGCTATCTTCAAGTCCGCAAACCATTGGGCCAAGTGATTTCGAATTCGCCCAACAGGTGCCTCCAGATAATCGCGAACGACCACTCGCGCCGAGTTACCTGAAATGGTTAACAGATAAAACTGAGAATCGTCATCAATCGCCGGTGAGAGTCTTCCTTTCTGGGCGGATTCGATAATAGCGTTCACTTGTTCCGGTGTTGCATCGAACAAGCTCATGAGTTGCGAGTCGACTTGATCGCGGGTCCAAAACAAGAACATGACGTTTTCGACTCGATGACTAGTCACTTGGTTCTGGAAATCATTGCGAATCAAGGCGTTCAGCGCTCGTGTGAAGCCATCAATTCCCTCAGGGGAGACCATCGAAGCCTCGGCGCCCTTGAGATCAAAACTGTTGGCCGATTCCAAACCAGTCACCAAATAGGCGTCCGCACGGCAACCAATTGAAACCAAGCCCTTGATCTTCGTCTTTACCGAGTCTCCGATCGTTGTTTCGCGCCCGGTGACTTGGCAGAGACCTCGATGGCCACTCGCCTGTGTTTTCGCAAAGTCCGCCTGAAAAAAATCACGCCACCATTTCTGGATTTCTGGCCGCTCGGCGAGGCAGCGACCCATATCGTTTGTAAGTGCGATCGTGCAAAGATCACCAATCCCGAACCCAGCGGATTCGACGGCCTTGGCCAACGTTTCACACAACTCGTCATCGGCATCAAGCTTCGCAGCGAACTTCTCGATCGCCTTCAACTCCTCGGATTCCAATTCAGAAACGACGTGTTGAAAGAAACGCCAAAAGGTGTTTCGCTGGGAAGTGAACTTGTCGCGTTTGTCTTCCTCAATCAACCGATGGACCGGCAAGACGCGGGCGATAGTATCGGCCAGAAAAACGGCCGGTTTTTCTTTACCGGCTGCGGCGGGGTCGGTCGTCTTCCATTGTCCGTTCGCGTCACGGCTGACGGGACGGACAGGAACCGGAAGGGGCTTGGCACCGACCAGTTTCCGGCGTGGCGCTGATTTGCCTTTGGCAGGAACATCTTCCCATTGCCGCAGATCATGTAGTCCAAGAAAATTACCGTTCGCATCGATATCGATTCGACAGGCCACTTCTTTCGTGTTGAATGCCGTATCTTCAAGCAGATGCTCGCGTTCGGCTAATTCGTAAAGTCGTTGTAAAATCATGCGTAGACCTCCTCGTATTTCCAGCCGTGAATGGTGATGGGATCTTCTCCCGAAATACCGGTTGCCATCGCGTTGCAGTGCAAGGCACCCTTCCGAATTTCGGCGTCGAAAAAACCGGGATGATTCTTGCCATCTCGACCAAACCAAATATCGTAGAGCATCAACCCAAGCGACTGGTTCCATTTGACGACTTGTTCGGAACCATCCAACGGGCCGAAGTGACAGGCGAATTCGCGGCAGCCGAGATAAGGACGATGAAAACATTGCCCCTTGGCGACCCGTCGATTGAACATCGCGATGTATTTCGTGACCGAGTCCTCGCCTTGCGGTTCGTCTTCGTCATGAGGCCTTGTCCGCGGCAGGTTCGCTTTCGCGGTCAGAACGGGGTTGGCATCGATACGATACGCCACATGTTGCAAGGCCAACGTGTTGCGTTGCGTTCGATGTTCGCCTTGAATGCTTTCACGACCAGCGGAATCAACGAAGTAAATTTTGCACTTGGAGGGATCTTTGATCCAAGTGCCGACATTGCTGGTTGAAATCTTATCCTGGATTTCGTTGCGACGAACGGCGACCAAGCGATAATTTTGTTCCCGCGAACTTTCTGGAAAGTCATTGGGAAAATGGGGCACAAGTGCCGTAATTCGCTGGATATTCCAGCGCATTTGCGGTTTGTAGAGAATCGCGTCTAGCACTCCTCGGGCCGCAGAAGGCGTCATGAACGGATAACTCATCCGCTCGACCTTCAACTCCGGCCGAGTAAACAAGGCAAATTCACCCCAAACTTTAACTGAAACAGTCGAACTCATGATATTCTAAATCCTCATACTTTCTGCGTGAAGAATAATGCGTTCCGGTGACTAAGTGATTTCAGATTAGTATACTAACATTCTGGCTCCCTATGTGGTCTGGAAGGACAAAGTGAACGGTCTAACGTAAAGCAAGTACACAGTGAATTGACCAATGGCGATCCAATACACATAGAAAAATGCTGAATATTTTCTTCGTACTATGCAATCAACAACGCATCCGTCGCCTCCGAGCTGATACCCAGGTTGTCGTCGTATCTGCCGTACCAGACTGGATGTTCAATTTTTTCGGAAATCGGAACCACCGATTGGCCGACGGTTCGCAGTTCATAATATCGAAGGTTGACCTGATACGGGGCCAAGGCTCGAAAGTTAGCTCGGGACGGGTCACGGCGAACCTTTTTCAACAACCGCTCCACTCGATCGCGTTTTGACGACCATGTCGCGACAACAGCCGCAATACCTGAGTCGGCAATGATCGAATAGTTCTCAGCAACCGTCTTGAACTTCAAGCCGCGACGATCGTCTTGGATCTTGTGTTGATCAAGCGATCCGCTGTGAAATAGTCGAGTGAAGTATTGGTCGATATCGGCCGGTTGGTTGATTTGTGGAAGCTTCCCAGCATTGAGAAAATGATTCTCCAGTGTCGAACGCCCCG
This sequence comes from Pirellulaceae bacterium, assembly GCA_030681235.1. GTDB lineage: Bacteria > Planctomycetota > Planctomycetia > Pirellulales > Pirellulaceae > M30B19. The sequence continues at coordinate 6,516 of JAUXWY010000268.1, forward strand.
CTTTGTACCATGCATCCGGTGGAAAATACTTTTGCGGTTCTTCGATCCCACGTTGACTTCGAAAGACAACGACTCTTCCCAAAATTTGGTTTCCGTTTTCATCGGCCAACTTGCCCTCACGATTGCAACGTCCGGCAGCTTGAATGATCGACTCCAATGGGGAAAGTTCGCGAAATACGGTCGGGAAATCGACATCTACCCCAGCCTCGATCAATTGGGTTGAAACCAGATAACACGGACGACGATGCGTTAGTTTTCCCCGAACCTCGCGTAAGACTCGTTTGCGATGGGCAGGGCACATGCTGGTGGACAAGTGAAAGACGCCATCCAAGGAATCTTTCGCCAACGACTCGAAGACTTCCCGTGCCGCTCTTCGAGAATTCACAATACAGAGTGCGGCCGGACACCGCCGCATTTCAAGTGTTAACTCAGACCACGAAAGTGCCTCCTTCGGGCTGGACGGCCAATGTAAGTTGACTCGTTGAAGTCGGTCAAATAGTCGAGTCGACTTCGGAATAATCTCGGTCGGGACGAGTCGATCCGCTTCCGGAATTGAATCGTGCCCTAATGCGGGCTGCGTTGCGGTACACAGGAGAATAGTCGTTCCCCATTGATCACAAATCTGCCGAAGCAGTCCGCACGTCGGAGCAATCAACCCTGGAGGCAACGTCTGGCATTCGTCAAGAATGACGACGCTGCGCGCGATATTGTGAAGCTTGCGGCAACGCGAAGGTTTGTTAGAGAACAAGCTTTCAAAAAACTGCGTGTTGGTTGTGACAATCAATGGGGCATCCCAATTCTCCGCCCGCCGAGCAATCGCGTCTAGTTCCGTCGATTCATTGTCGCCGGTCGTCGGTGGTTCAGCCAAACTGTGATGTACGAATAATTGGTTCGACGATTTCGGAATACTGAGTGCCGTAAGAATCGCGTCTTCGTTCTGCTCTAAAATTGTCAAATACGGTGCAACGTAAATTATTCGCCGCAGCATCCTTGTTTGGCTTGTCGCATGTTTCAAGGCGAACGCCATGCTGGCCAATGTTTTCCCTCCTCCTGTGGGAACGGTCAAAGAAAAAATACCGGTTGGAAGCAACGCGGCATCGAGACATGCTTCCAACACTTGCTGCCGGCATTCACGTACAACATTTTGTGTGCAAGCCTTCGATTTCTCTTGTAAAAAAGCGATGAGATGATTCAGCCATTTTTCGCCTTCGAAGTCGGACGGCGATGGTTCGGGGGGCAAGCCTCGCGTGCTTCGTTCATGATTCGATGTATCGTTCCAATCGGCGTCTACCAAGGCGCTAAATATCAGTCGTGTCAGCAACTCACCTTCGCGTCGTGCGAGCGGGAGCGTTTCGTCGCTCGCGAGAGCCGTCAATTCGTTAAAGTCACGAACCGCATCGGGCCATACTTCTTGGGCTACACTCAACCCGTTGGCAGACTTGATCATCCCCTGAAGTTCCGTCAAGTCCGGCAATCCGCCATGATGTCCGGCAATTGCAAATGCGACTGGAACCGATTTTAAATCGACACCGGCTTTTGCGGCTCCCGCGTGTTTGTGATAGGTACGCTCGCGTGGCGGCGATCCGCCTTTGATCATCAGTTGGAATTCGGGCCGATATTTCCCCAAATCGTGCAGCAAACCGGCGATCTCAGCGAATCGCGCGTCCGCCGTTGATGTGGCTGCAGCCACCCGAGCCGCCGCTAGTTGCGCAACCTGACGGAGATGGTCTGAAAGCAGTTGCCAGTCGCGATGCTGGCTATCGCTACCTGAATGAGCATAATACATGGCAGACCTCCCCTTTCCAGAAATTTAGCTATTCGGCGGGATATCCCTTTTGGGGTTGCGAAACACCAATAGTACGTTGGAGAATTCTACCAATAGACGCGTGCCCCGGTGAAATAGAAATTGATCTATAAATATAAATATACAAATTGACAAAATTCATGCCCGACTGCCTTTCAGGTGGTTGCCACCGTTTGCGAACTCCTAGCTGCCTGTCGCGAACCTGATCCGCGACTACCATAACGTACGGCGACGGGGCGGGCAACTATCCAACCGCAGCCGGGAAAATGGCTGTGACAATAATTGGTGGTTGATTGGGCTTCATCAAAATGGGCCTTCTGCGCTAAAATCGCTCGGACAGGGAAAGCAGCGAAACTCGCCAAGAGTTTCGGCAGCGGGATGGAAGTGATACTAGGCCACCGAAAGTCGTGGCGACTTTCACGACAGGATGGCCGAAAGTCGTGGCGACTTTCGCGACGAGGCTGGTGATGAGCTGGGCAAGGCGGGCCAGGGAGGGCGGACGGGGGAAGTAGGCAGGGTGGGCGGGCCGGACATTAATCTAATTGCGGGTTGCAAAATTGGCTAAAAGCACAGTACGATGGCGGAAATCTAGCCCTTCGGCAACTTGGCGGAGTTGGGGGCCGTTTGCTCGCGGGTGCGTCAGCCTGTGGCTGGCTTATCATTTGCTGGCAATGTTCGCATCGCCTTGGGCCGTGCCGCCGACCAGTGAGTTGGCGATATCCGTGCAGCGTTATGTGGCCCATTATCAAACGTTGTTGTACCTGAATCATGGTTACCGATTCTTTGCCCCGGACCCTGGTCCGGCCAGTATCGTGGGCTTCACGATTGTTCGCGCGGACGGGTCCCAGTGGACTGGTATTTTCCCGGACCGCAACGCGATCAATCGCGATTATCCTCGCCTGAATTACCACCGTTGGTTCATGTGGTCGGAGACTTTGGGGCGACTGTTTGGCGAGTGGGTTTCACCGGACGTCTTCGCTGGATATCTGGAAATGGAGAAAAAGCGAGCCGCCGATTTACGTCAGCAGGGGCTTGCGTTGGAGGCCGATCGATTACTCGCGGACCTGGAGGAAGATCGGCGTGTGTGGGAGGAGTCCGAGGACGCTCGGCGACGAATACTCGCTCCGGTGGCTCGCGTGTTGTTGCAACGGCATCAGGGAACGGAGATTCGCTTGACGCTCAACCGCCGAATGATTCCGTCGCTGTCCGAGACCCGAGCGGGCATGCGGCCTTCCGATCCTCGTTTGTTGGAACCGGACCGAGCCTTCGAATTGGGACGTTGGGTTTGGGACGACTCAACGGAAATGTTGAAATTCGTTGAACCCTCACCCCCGGTCCAGTCGGCGCCGTCGATTGAAGAGATTCCCATTCAAAACGAGCGCGCTCCGAATGAATGAACCGCGTGGCTTGATAGCGATCATCAATGCGGCCTGGGCGTGGGTCATTGCCTACGTGCAACGGTCTGGCCAGGACTTGTGGATCGGTTGGAACGAGTTTTGGTTCACGCCGCGGCGGTCCACTTGGCTCGGGGTGTTGCGAATCGCCGCAGGTTGCATGGCGTTGTACACCCACGCAGTATGGACGATCGATTTCGACGCGTTTTTGGGGCCGAACCGGATGATTGGACCGGAGATCGCTCCGCAGATGAACCCAACGAACTGGCATTGGACCCACTTTGACTTGTTTGAGAGTCCGACGATTTTGTGGTCGTTGCATTGGGTCGCGTTGGGGTCATTTGCTGCCTTCACGATTGGATTGGGAATGCCATGGACGGGATGGCTGGCGGCGGCGTTTGCGATTTCTTACGCTCACCGCGCGACCGGGGCGTTGTTCGGCTTGGATCAGATGAATGTGGCGTTGGTGACCTATTTGACTTTAGGTGGGGCAGGGCGGTCCTGGAGTGTCGATCAGTGGTGGCGAAATCGACGGGAATCCTCGAACACCCGGCAGGTTGCGACCGCCGACTTCAGTGTTTGGTCAAACATTGGAACACGCTTGATACAATTGCAGCTTTGTGTCATTTATTGGTTTGCGGGGACAGGCAAGCTCCAAGGGGTGACGTGGTGGAATGGCGAGGCACTCTGGGGGGCGTTTGCTTCGTATCAATACCAGTCGATCGACATGACTTGGCTTCATGAATACCGCTACTTACTTGATCTGGGCACGCATTTGACAATTGTATGGGAGATTGGCTACGTCTTTCTAGTTTGGTCACACAGGACTCGGCCGGTGGTCATTGGCATGGCGGTTTTGGTCCACGCGGGAATCGCGGTGTTTCTGGGCATGATGACCTTTGGGACGATCATGATCATTGCCAATTTGGCGTTTGTCGAATGGACAGGGTTGTTTTCCGAGGATGAATCGGACCGGTCGTGACGAAATGAAGGCGGCAGGTTAGAATGAGGACCGCGTTAGGGAGTTGGAGCTCCTGCCAGCCTGTTCACGAACAGTGGCGAGTCCTGGACGTCGTCAGTAAAGAAACAGAGATTTGAAATTCCATGAGTTCGATTAAAACACTAGCCGTGATCGGCGCTACTGGCGCTGTCGGCCGAATTGTACTGGAGCAATTGGAGAGCCGGCGATTGCCGATCGAACGATTTGTGTTCTTGTCTTCGAAGCGTTCGGCCGGTACCAAGCTGCATTTCATGGGGCAAACCTACCAAGTCGGCTTATTGGAGCCAAACGCGTTTGCCGGCATCGATTTGGCAATTGCAACGACACCCGACGAAGTCGCCGTCGAATTCATGCCGTGGGCTCGAGCGGCGGGCACGATCGTGATCGATGAAAGTGCCGCTCATCGGATGTTGCCGGATGTTCCATTGGTGATTCCCGAAGTGAATGCTCATGCGATTGCGCGGCATCGTGGGATCATCGCCAGCCCGAATTGTTCAACCACCCAATTGGTCGTGGCTCTCAAACCATTGCATGACTTCGGACAAGTCAAACGAGTGGTGGTAACGACCTATCAAGCGACCAGTGGCGCTGGGTCAGCGGGGCGCGACGAGTTGGCTTATGGGTTGCGGGCGTCGGTCAATGGGTCTGCCTTCCATCCACAGACGTTTCCATATCCAATCGCGAACAATTTGATTCCGCAGATTGGCTCGCTCAAGGACCAGGGGTACACGTCGGAAGAATTGAAGTTGATCTACGAAACCCGCAAGATTCTGGAAGATGATTCGATCCAAGTTGGTCCAACGTGCGTGCGGGTTCCGGTTCCGAACGTCCACTGCGAAAGTGTCGTTGTTCAAACCGAACGCGAGATTACGCCGGAGAAGGCTCGGGAGCTGTTTGCAAACTTCCCTGGCATCACGGTGTGGGACGATGTTCCGAACAAACTTTATCCAATGCCAATCAATGTCGACGGACGCGACGATGTTGTCGTTGGCCGAATTCGCAAGGATCTGTCGGACTCCAACAGCTTGGCGTTCTGGTGTGTCAGCGACAACTTGCGAAAGGGAGCGGCGACAAATGCCGTCCAAATTGCCGAGGTGCTTCTGAGCCAGATGCCGGCGACATGCGGTACTTGAAGCTGACCGTGGCTTACGACGGGACCAACTTTGTGGGCTGGCAAATCCAGCCGAACGGCCCCAGTGTTCAAGGCCATCTCCAGTCCGCGTGGAACCTTGTGACGGGTGAGTCGGCGGTAATTACTGGATCTGGGCGAACGGATTCGGGAGTTCATGCGGTCGGGCAAGTCGCCAGCCTAATGACGGAACAATCGCTGGCGATCGCCTCGATACCGGGCGCCATGAATGCGAACTTGCCCCAGACAATTGTTGTTCGGGAGGCTGACGAATTGGACTACGACTTTCACGCGATTCGCGATGCGGTGTCCAAGACGTATCGATACACGATACAGATGGGTCGGCGGCGCAGTCCTTTCCTGCTCAAGCGTAGTTGGTACGTGCCCAGAACGCTGGATCTGGAGCTGATGGGTAGGGCAGGGCAGTTGTTTGTCGGTCGGCAAGACTTTGCCAGTTTGCAGTCGGCCGGTGCTCCTCGTCGCTCGACAGTGCGAACGATTTTGGAACTACGGTGTCAGGCATTGGAACTGGAGGAATTCCCTGTGTTCCAAATCTATGTGACGGGGGATGGGTTCTTATACAACATGGTGCGTAACTTGGTGGGTACCCTCATGTTGGTGGGACGTCACAAACTAGGTCTCGACGACATCCCCAAGATCTTGGCCGCGAAGAACCGCGCGATTGCCGGTCCGACAGCTCCAGCCGAGGGCTTGACCTTAATGCATGTTGAACATCGCCGACCGGATCCAACAAACACAGCATGAAGATTGCCCACATCATCACCCGAATGATCATTGGTGGAGCGCAGGAGAACACGCTCTACAATTGTTTGGACTTGGCCAAGGACTATGGCGACGAAGTCGTTTTGCTGACGGGGCCAACCACGGGGCCCGAGGGAAGATTGCTCGAGGGGATGAGTGACGAGGACCGTCAAGCCATACGAATTGAAGTGATTCCGTCGCTGCGTCGCAGCATCCATCCAAGAGATGACTGGAAAGCATCCCGCGAGTTGTTGTCGTCGCTGCGGGCATTTCAACCCGACGTGGTGCATACGCATAGCGCCAAGGGTGGGTACTTAGGCCGATTGGCGGCCTGGCGGTTGCAGGTCCCGGCGGTCATCCATTCGGTGCATGGGGCACCATTCCATCAGTACCAGAATCGGCTGGGCTATTGGCTGTTCCGGTGGCTGGAATGGTATGCGGCAAAACGTTGCCACCATCTGATCAGTGTCGCAGACGCCATGACGGATTTGATGGTCGCGGCGCGAGTGGCCCCAAGAGAGAAATTCACGACGATCTACAGCGGCATGGAGGTGCAACCGTTTCTGGAGGCTCATCATCACCGCGATTCAACCCGACGCCAATGGAATTTGCGAGACGAAGATTTGGTGATTGGCAAGATTGCCAGATTGGCGCCACTTAAGGGCCACGAGTACCTTTTGAAAAGTGCCGTGGACGTGATCCGCCAGAACCCGCGGGTCAAGTTTTTATTGGTGGGCGATGGGACCAAGACGGACGAAATCGTGCGGGAGATTGACCGGTTGGGCTTGAGCGATCATTTTGTATTGACCGGATTGGTGGCTCCACCCCAAATTCCTCACTTGATTTCGGCCATGGACGTGGTGGTTCACACGAGTCTCCGCGAAGGGTTGGCGCGAGTGCTCCCGCAGGCTTTGCTCGCGGGAGTCCCCGTGGTATCGTTTGATATCGACGGTGCCCGCGAGGTTTGCTGTGATGGCGAAACCGGGGGCTTGGTTGCGCCGCGCGATACCGCTGGTCTGACGAAATGGCTGCTTCGCTTGGCGGATGATCCGGAAATTCGCAAGCAATTGGGCAGGGCAGGGCAGTTGCGTTGCCAACAAGTGTTCGACCATCATTTCATGACTGAAAAAATCCGTGACGTCTATCGACAAGTATTGAGGTAATTTCGTGGCAAGTGGTCAACATTTCTTGGGGCCTTTTCAATTGGTCCGCATCATTCGAGCAGGTCAAACCTGCCAAGTGTGGGAAGCCTTGCGAACCGGGACCGACGAACGAGTGGCCTTGAAGGTTTTGTTGCAAGAACATGTCAAGAAGAAAGATCAAGTCGAGGCGCTGCGACACGAAGCCGATGTCGGCAAGACGCTGGATCATCCTCGCGTCATCAAGATCCATGGGTTCTATCAGCAACACTCTTTGCCTTTTATTGCCATGGAGTTGTTTACCGCCAACAATCTCAAACAAGAAGTGCGAGATTATTTGGATCGACTTTTATTGGACATCGATGCTGTACTGATCCGCTGTTGTGAAGGCTTGGCACACTTGCACAAGAAGGGTTGGCTTCATTGCGATATGAAGCCGGACAACTTCCTGATCAACCCGGAACGAGTCGTCAAATTGATCGACTTTTCAATCGCGCAGAAGTTGGCGAAGTCGTCAATATTTGGTGGATGGGGAAGTAAATCCGTTTCCGGAACTCGCAGTTACATGGCGCCGGAACAGATACTTAGCAAATCACTGACGATTGCCACCGATGTGTACGGCTTGGGCTGTACTTTTTTTGAAATGGTTAGCGGCAAATTGCCCTACACCGCCGGCAACCCAAACGAACTGCTGTCGAAACATTTGAGTGCGACAATACCGTCCGTGTTGCCCGCCAACAACTTTGTCAGCGACGCGTTTGCGGACATTTTGATGAAGATGATGGCGAAGAAACCGGCTGATCGTTATCAGTCCATTGAAACCGTCTTGAGTGAGATCAAGAAAATCCGTGTCCTGCGACCTGGCTCGCAGAAAAAAGTCCAGGCCCGAATCGATGGCGTTCATTGACGATTGGCTATCGTCTTGCCCCTTCACCAATAACAGCGAAGTTCACTGATGAAACCCGAATCCTACTTGGCGTTTGAAACCAATCTTAAGAACATCCAAGCTGAAATTGACGCCGCCAGTACCCAACAAGATGGCTCAAGTGACCGGCAAGAAATGGTCCGCCAACTGCGCCAACAATGGGTCGACGCAACGCGTGAAATCTACCAGAACTTGACACCGTGGCAAACCGTTCAAGTCGCTCGGCATAAGGATCGTCCGCATACGACCGATTATCTAAGTTTGGTGTTTGACGAATTCGTCGAATTGCATGGAGACAAGTTCTTTGGCGATGATCGCGCGATTCGCACGGGCTTTGCCAAACTAGAGGATCGCAAAGTCATGGTGATCGGTCACCAAAAAGGCCGCAATTACCAAGAGCGAACGGAGAACTATTTTGGTTGTGCTCATCCCGAAGGCTACCGCAAGGCGATGGGCAAAATGAAACTGGCGGCCAAATTTGGCTTGCCCGTGATTTGTTTGATCGATACGCCGGGCGCCTATCCCGGACTTGGCGCGGAAGAACGCGGACAAGCTCAAGTGATTGCCGAGAGCATGTTCTTGATGTCGCAATTGAAAACGCCGATTGTGTGCATCGTGATTGGCGAAGGCGGATCGGGCGGCGCTTTGGGAATCGGCGTCGGCGATAAAGTTGCCATGCTGCAACATTCGTATTACTCCGTGATTAGCCCAGAAGGCTGCGCGGGGATTTTGTGGAAGAGTTCGGAATTCGCCGAATTGGCAGCCGACGCCTTGAAATTTACCTCGAAGCATTTGTCCGAATTAAAAGTTGTGGACGACGTGATCGAAGAACCCCTCGGTGGGGCCCATCGTGACCCGCACGAAATGGCCAACCGAGTCAAGAATTACTTACTCCGTTGCTTGGATGAATTGACCGCCGTGCCCGGCGACCAATTGGTCCAAAACCGGTACGAAAAGTTTCGCCGACTGGGCATGTTCTTGGAACCGGAAGCGCTTCGCGGTTCTTAGTTTTTAGTTTTTAGTTTTTAGTTTTTAGTTCTTAGTTCTTAGTTCTTAGTTCTTAGTTCTTGGTTCATGGTTCTTAGTTCTTAGTTCTTGGTGCTTGAGGATTGGTGTTTTGTGGTGCCTTTCCGTCGCCCAAGACGGATTCCCTTCACACCGCTGCAATTGTTAAAATGATCGCATCCGGATTAATCTCAAATTCTCAAATTCTCAAATTCTCAAATTCTCAAATTCTCAAATTCTCAAATTCTCAATTCTCAATTCTCAATTCTCAATTCTCAATTCTCAATTCTCAATTCTCAATTCTCAATTCTCAATTCTCAATTCTCAATTCTCAATTCTCAATTCTCAATTC